>JANNEH010000215.1:0-6925 GCA_031378405.1 Synechococcales cyanobacterium OTE_75_metabat_409 | reverse complement strand
CTGAAGCTCTGTGGCGAGTGATTGTTGTAATGGACAGACCAGGATTAGGTATTGCGGACATTAACTCAAGCAACACTCATGCATTCGCATTAATTGCATCAAATGAACTCCCTACGCCCGGTCAAACGCCTTTCGATCCTTGGTACGTAAATGGTAATATTATCCTCACAAGTGTTTCAGATCTGGAAGAATATTTAAACAACGATCTAACAAATGAGGCTCGTAGTATAACCTACAATTTCTTATCAAATTTACCTACCAATGTTCGGAATGCAATTAAGAGCCAAACATTCCCAGTACTTCCCTCAAATGGAAATCCTGTAAATGCATTCTTATTAGCTGAAACTTCGTCTTCAGAGGTCATTACGAATGCTGCCATCTGGCATGATCGTGTTTTGAAAAATGTTGCCAGAGAAACAGTAAATTTCTTCGAGCTTGATTCCTGTCAAGTTGGTATTGGTCAAAACATTATCTGCGAACAAAGCCCTGTTGAGATCGGCTCTCATCAAATTGGCATTAGTCAAATTGCAGCCACTGATTTCAGCTTTCCAAAGTTCAGCATCAATCAGGGTAACGTTAGTCAGGTTAACACCGAACATGGAAGTGTTAGAAAGAGCAGCCCCAGTCAAATCAGCCCCACTGAGGTTAGCTCCATCCAAACAAACGGAATCGAGTTGAGTTCCAATCAAAATAGCACCGCTCAGGTTGATTCCTTCCATGTAGGAGTCATTCAGGTTCAATCCACTAAAGTTGACATTACTAAAGTTGGCCTTAGCGATACTATCACCAAGGTATCTCAGCCCAGACCCACTGAAATCCCTCTCACCAGCAGCATAACGCTCCAACAATTCCTCAGCAGTCATAACTTTGATCTCCAAAATAGAACAGTACCGTTATGGACAGAATTCCTTCAGTCCCCAACACCATTTAACCTCAAAGTAGAAATAACAGATCTACCAACCGGTCAACTAGCCGAAGGAACCATCACCGGCTACGACATTAATGGTCGCCCCAACTCCGGCACCCTCACCATAGACACCAACGGCAACGGCCAAGGCTGGTTCATCGACACCACACCGGGCGACAACAGCGAATTCGACCAACAACTCACCGAAACCGCCTACCGCGCCACCACCGGAGAAGCCGCAAGCAAATACGACCTACTCACCGCCATCCTCCACGAACTAGGCCACCTCCAAGGAATAATCCAAGGCAACAGCGAATTTGACAGAAACATCAAAAACGGCAAATTCATCACCGACACCATCACCGCCCAACTCACCCCCGACGGTAGCCACCTAGATAGCACCCTCTACCCCTACGACCTACTCAACACCAGCCTCAAACCAGGCATCCGCAAACTACCATCTCAACTAGACCTAGCAATCATCAACCAACTCTACAGCTACCCCGCAGGTCAAAACAAACCCCAACAAAACCCCAACGCCGCCCTCACAGCAGGCGCACTCTACGCCATAGAAAACGGCGACTTCACCACCACCACCGGCTGGAACCTCCAAGGCGGCACCACAATCAGCAACGGCGCAGCCACCCTCAGCGAAGCCAGCCAAAAACTAGCTCAACTAACCCAAGACCTAATCATCCCAGCCGGAGCCAAACGCCTCCAATTCACCATCAAAGACAACCACCTAGTACTAGGAGACAGCAGCAAAACAGCAAACGATGCCTTTGAAGTAGCCCTCCTAGGCACCAACTTCAAACCCCTAGCCGGAACCAGCCAAGGACTAAACAACACCGACTCACTACTAAACATCCAAGCCAACGGCACTACATACAAGAGCAACAAAGTAACCATCACCTCACTCAGCCCCACCAGCCAAATAGTAACGATCGATATCTCCGACATCACCCCAGAAACCAAAGCCACCCTCTACTTCAACCTCTTAGGATTCGGAGCCAGAACCAGCACAGTCACGATTGCGCTAACGCGCACGCTTCGCTAACGACGACATCAAAATATTCAGCGCCGCCCAACCGATCGCCAACAACGATAGTATCGTAACCAACCAAAGCACCCCAGTAACGATCGATCCCACCACCAACGACAGCAATGTTGTAGGCATCCAGATCATCGATCGACCAACCCACGGCAACCTCAGCCAAAACAGCAGCAGCCAAATAGTCTACCAACCCAATACCACATACCTGGGAACCGATCGCTACGCTTGCGCCAAGGGCGATCGATTCACCTACATCGGATATAACAGCGAAGGCAGCATCTCCAACCAAGGCACAGTGAGCATCACCATCAACAACGTCCCACCAGTAATCGACCCGCACAAATCAACGAAGTTCATTGCTTTAGATAATTTCAGGATATTTTTTGTTTTGATGCTTGTTTTTATATTCAAGGCTCTTTGTTTCTTGCTTCGTATAGAGCTGAATATGTGGGCAGTGCCCACCCTACAAGAATTTCCTCTCCCTGGAGGATGAGGAGCATTCAAATTTTGCATTAAATTTGTGAATTTTTGGCAACTTGATCAGTCTTTGAGCGATCGCCAGCCCTGCTCCAGAATAAATTTGTGTATTAATTGAAGAAGATACAGATAAATTTTTTGGGTAGGTAAATGGGCAAGCGCGGCTTTTGGTGTGGCTTATTACTAATATTGCAACTTTGGTTTGGTCTGGGTATCCAGCCTGCTCTGGCATTTAGCACTGAGCAGCAGTTAGTGCTGCAAGCTTGGCGAACCGTAAATCAGGCTTACTACGACGACACCTACAACCATCAAAACTGGTGGAAAGTTCGAGACGAAACCATCAAACAAACCATTCCCGATACCGAGTCGGCCTATAACTCGATCGAGAAAATGTTGGCCAGCTTAGATGAGCCGTTTACCCGCTTGTTGCGGCCAGAACAATATCGCAGTTTGCAAGTGAATACAGCGGGCGAACTGTTTGGGGTCGGTCTGCAAATTGGCATCACTGCCGACAGCAAGCAAATTGAAGTCATCGCTCCGATTGTGGGTTCTCCTGCCGATCGAGCTGGCATTAAGACCCACGATATTATTGTCAAAGTAGATGCCACTCCTACCCAAGAGCTAGACCTGGATACTGCTGCTGCCAAAATGCGCGGGCCAGCAGGTACCAATATTAGTCTGACTATCAAATCTCCGGGGTCTGGGGAAAAAGAAGTAATTCTCGAACGCCAGAAAATCGATCTGCATCCGGTAGTGGCCGAGTTGCGCAAAGAAGGTCAGCAAGCAATTGGTTATATTCGCCTTGCTCAGTTCAGCGCCAAAGCTCCCCAAGAAACCGCTGCGGCCATCAAAGATTTGGCCAAAAAAGGAGCCAAAGCTTATGTGTTAGACCTCCGGAACAATCCTGGGGGACTGGTGACCGCCGGAGTGGAAATTGCCCGCATGTGGCTGAATGATGCCCCGATCGTCTATACGGTTAATCGGCAAGGAATTTCAGACAGTTTTAACGCTACTCATGAAGCACTGACCGATTTACCATTGGCTGTGTTGGTTAATTCGGGCACCGCCAGTGCTAGCGAAATCTTAGCTGGGGCACTGCAAGATAATCAGCGGGGAATTATTGTGGGCGAAAAAACTTTTGGCAAAGGCTTGATTCAATCTTTGTTCGAGCTGAATGATGGTAGTGGCATGGCCGTGACTGTAGCCAAGTACGAAACTCCCAGCCATCAGGATATTCACAAAAAAGGCATTATTCCTCAAGTACAGGTTGCAGCCAGTGAGACTGCTGATGCTCAGTATCAAGCTGCTGTCCAAGCCGTTTTATAACTGCAAACTTTCTTCCGGAGCTAAACGCCCCACAGAAGTATAGATAGGAGGTAGATGCACCCTGATTAATGTCCTACAGCCTTCGGGCTGGGGGCGTTTTTTTTGCCTTAAAAAATGGCAGAGAGTAATAAACTCTTGCCATTTTGTTAATTGTTGATTTTCTGGTCAGCGGCTTAAACCCCGCGAGGCTAACCAACCCCCAGAAAACCAGAATGTGATTTAGTACTTGTCGTTGCGGAAGCCGCCGCGACCGCCGCCACCACCACTACCGCCCTCTTTAGGACGAGCTTTGTTGACTTTCAGAGTTCTCCCCATCCAGTCTGCGCCGTCGAGGCTTTCGATCGCCTTGTCTTCGCTTTCATCATCAGACATTTCAACGAAGGCGAAGCCGCGCATTCTGCCTGTCTCTCGATCGGTCGGTAATACTACGCGCTTTACAGCACCGTAGTCTTCAAATACAGACTTGAGGTCTTCTTCGGTGGCCTTGTAGGAAAGGTTGCCAATGTAAATGGTCATGTGAGTCGATATAGCTGAGATTAAACAGGTTACAGTTCAGGTCGCAGACGCAGGACGCGCGTTACTGAATGGTGACGTTTGAACGGTCTGAATTTACCAATGCCGAGAAAATTACTACAATGCGGATCTACCTACTGGGTAGCCTTCCACTCCATAAAAACTTTAAGATCGATCTGAGGTAGGGCTGATAACTGTAACATATAAATTCATAATAGCTTACTTTAATTGATTTGAAGCGTTGCATAGGCTACATTAAAACTGTTCAAATCGACTTAATCTATGTCGATCGATTGAGGCGGCTTTGGCTTATCTAATCCAGATGGGGAATCAGATTGCTTGCCCAGCCAGCTTTTCACCGGCTCTTCATTCAAGTCCAAACGCAATATCCCAGAAGCAAACCCGCCAGCAAAAGCGATCGGATTTTTGACAATTTCACGGGCAATCGGAAGTAGTTCGTCTAAAAACATTTTAAGTTTCACTGTTTAAGCTGATGTCTTCTAATTCTAGATCGGAGTTTAGGGTATAAGCTAGTTTTTCGGCAATTCCCGCAATCCAAGCTTCATCTTGTTGGGTATAACTGCGGGGAGCGTTGGCCGCTAAGATCAATACTCCATCTTTTCCCACCGGTTGACAGATAATACCCTGAACGTTGGCGGGCAGATAATTAAATTCTATTTTACCCGGATAAATTTTCACATTCACCAAGTAAACTGGTTTCTGGGTTTGTAATACTCGCTGCACAATCGGCCCAGGTACCACTTTGCCCTCATCCGCCAGAATGCCCCGCCGCAAAATTGTTTGGCCACACATATATAAGGAGATCGATCGAGTGGCTGTGTTGGTCAAAAGCAAATGAGATGCCCAAGCCAGCTCGATTTTTACAGCTTCCGGCAGATTTGGTGATATTTCTAAGCCTTCTTCCCCCACTAATACCACCGCATCAGGCATTTTCGGCTGGACTCGCTGCCACAACAAGCCAATCAAAATCATCACCGCACAGAGAATCACCCCCACCACATCCGATCGAGATTGAGCTGGGGTCAGACCCTCGGTCAGCAAACGATTCACTAACAAAAAACTGCCAGCGATACCACCGACCCCCAAGGGAAGCAGCCGCAAGACAGCATCTCGATCTTTTTTCACAGCCATTTATTTACAGATCGCCTTACATTTCATCCGGCTCAATAATGCGCTGGAATAAGTAACCAGTGCCTCGGGCAGTCAAAATCAACTCTGGATTGCTAGGATCTTCTTCCAGCTTGGCACGCAGCCGCGAAATATGCACATCTACCACTCTGGTATCGACATGGCGCTCCGGAGTATAACCCCAGACTTCTTGTAAAATTTCCGAGCGCGAAAAAGGCTCACCAGATTTACCCACCAATAGTTCCAATAAGCTAAACTCCATGCCAGTCAGGCGAATTCGCTCATCTCCTTTACAAACTTGGCGCTTGTTGGTGTCCACCCGAATACTACCAATGTGGATTACCCCAGAGCTAGGAATACCATTCAGATTATTTTTATCTACCCGCCGCAACACCGATCGAATACGGGCTTCTAGTTCTTTGGGTGAGAAGGGCTTTACCACATAATCATCGGCACCTAGTTCCAAACCAGTAATTCGATCGGCTACATCACCCAAGGCTGTGAGCATAATAATTGGCACATCCGATTCTTTGCGCAGCTCTTGGCAAACCCCATAACCATCTAGCTTGGGCATCATTACATCTAAGACCACCAAATCTGGCACCGAATTGCGAAAAGTTTCCAGCGCTTCTTCACCATCGGCTGCTGTGACCACATCATAGCCAATCATCGATAGGCGAGTCTCCAAAATCCGTCGAATGCTGGCCTCATCATCCACCACCAAAATTCTTTCCTTATTGTTTTCCAAAGCAGTGTACGCTCCTATATGATGACAATTTAATAATTCTTAACTGTATTTTTTAAACCCGGACTCATACTCCGAACTGGTTTACATTGTGACTTATTTTCAATACTCTGTAACAATTAATCACCCAGTTGGCACATATTTAAGGCTTTTTTAACAAATATCATTCCTGGATATATTAGCTTGATGGACACTGGCTCGATCTACAATGGTGGCGCAGTTTCATTTACACGCACACCATGGCTCTTTCTGTCGGTGCTAAGGCACCAGATTTTAATGTTAAAGACACCAACGGCAACACAGTGGTGCTGTCTACTTTCTTAGGTCAGAAGGTGGTGATGTATTTTTACCCGAAAGATGACACGCCCGGTTGCACGAAGCAGGCTTGCAGTTTTCGGGACAATTATGCGACTTATTTGCAAAAGGGCATTACGGTTTTGGGAGTGAGCCAAGATGATGAGGCGGCTCACCAGGCTTTTACTAGCAAATTTAGTTTGCCGTTTCCGTTGCTAGCCGATGTGGGTGGGGCGATCTCGAAGGCTTATGATGTGGATGCTGGTGGTTATGCCAAGCGGGTAACCTATGTAATTGATGAGAATGGTTCGATCGCACACGTAGATGATACTGTCAGTACTGCTACCCATGCGGACGATATTTTGAAAGTAGTGGGCTAATCTTTAAGGCTTATGAATTTGCCTCTGGCTGTAATTAGTCAGGGGCTTTTTGTGTTTTTGGGCGGATTGAAGCTGGTGAA
>JANNEH010000254.1:0-3944 GCA_031378405.1 Synechococcales cyanobacterium OTE_75_metabat_409 | reverse complement strand
GTTACAAAAATTCTCGATCGCCCCCGGTAATTTAACCCGCAGCGTAGTTTCTTGTACCGGTGCCCAGTTCTGTAATTTTGCCCTGATGGAAACTAAGCAACAAGCTGAGCAGTTTGCCAACCTGTTAGCCGATCGAGTCACTGTTCCCCAGCCAGTACGTTTTCACTGGACAGGTTGCCCCAACTCCTGCGGTCAGCCCCAGGTCGCCGATATTGGCCTGATGGGCACCAAAGTCCGCAAAAACGGTAAAACCCTGGAAGGCGTAGATATTTACATGGGTGGCACAGTGGGCAAAGATGCTCATTTGGGCACTTGCATCATGAAAGGTGTGCCTTGTGAAGATTTACAGCCAGTTCTGGAAGAACTATTAGTCAAAAACTTTGGCGGCACCATGAAAGCCTAACCAACAGACACAAAAAAATCCGTTGCTGGGCAACGGATTGATTATTTAAGGAGCTGGGCAGTCAGAATTAGTCTTGAAGCTGTTCTAGGGCGTATTTGCTAGCCAGCATAGTCAGCTTGGCTTGCTCAGTAGTAGACAACTGTTCCCATTCGATCGATCTAGCCAAATTATCTAGATTAATCGTGCCTGGATCAGATCGCATTGCATAGGAATAGGGACGAGCTAACACCAGCAAGTCTTCAGATTCCCAAGTAGGCAATAGGTTCTGTACACAGCTTACCAACTGATCTACAGCGGTCAGCTTGGCGGTGGCTGCTTTGGTTGCCTCTGCGGCTACTTTCTCTAGCCATTGCTGCGGAATGCGGGCAGCAAACTTCTGTGACAACAGAGACAAGATATCTTGGGCTTCATCTGGCCAGCAAGAATCTAGCTTGGCAAAAAAACTGTGAGAAGACTGTTGCAGCTCTTCTGCTGACCAATCATCTAAATTAAAAGCTTGTTCTTTAGACTGGTAGTAAGACTCTGTATCAGCATCACTAGGGTTCCAGGGACAATGATCTGGTACTACACCAGGGGCAAACAGTAACCGAATCAAATCAGTTTCTGGTTGGGGGATAGACTTGTTTACTTCTTTCATACCTTAACTCCTTGGATACTCAGGCGAAATATTGGGTTAACCAAGCAATTTACTTTCAGCAGTTTATTTTGGAGATGGCTCCATCGAAACCGCTGTAATTGTTTGATGACAATGACTACAAATGTAATCAAACAGATTCCGTAAACTTGGAGAATGATTTGGAACTAATTCTGATGAGACACGTCTGCGTCGTACCTTGTATTATATCATTCCCCGTGCCTGTGAATAAGTTTCCACTGTTACGACTGTGATTGAGCGCTTTCGACCATGGTTTTTGCTAGAGTCTTAGATGTACTAGCGTCACCTACATCTCATCTCTTATGCGCGTTCTGGAAAAAGATAGCTCCGACCAGCTCAGCCCGGAGTCTCTGGCCTCTAAGGTGATCGATTGGCATACGATTGCCCAAGAAATGGGTTCGATCGTTGGTGCGCGTCACGTAGTGCAAAAGCGAGAAGAACTGATTAGTTACGAATGCGATGGCTTGGCTAGCTATCGAAAACGGCCAGAGTTGGTAGTGCTGCCCCAGAGTACCACTGAAGTGGCGGCTATTGTCAAGATCTGCGATCGAGAGCAAATACCCTGGATTGCGCGCGGAGCCGGGACTGGTTTGTCGGGAGGCGCGCTGCCTAGTGATAACTGCTTACTCATTGGTACAGCGCGGATGAATAAAATTTTAAAAGTCGATTTGGCTAACCAGCGAGTAACAGTGCAACCCGGAGTAATCAACAACTGGGTAACTCAGGCGGTGAGTGGTGCTGGATTCTATTATGCTCCCGATCCTTCTAGTCAAATTATTTGCTCGGTGGGTGGCAATGTGGCCGAAAACTCCGGTGGAGTTCACTGCCTAAAGTATGGGGTAACTGTCAACCATGTATTGGGGTTAGAAATAGTCTTGCCCGATGGCTCGATTATTCACACGGGTGGGGATGTGGGCGAAATGCCCGGCTATGATCTAACTGGTGTATTTGTGGGTTCCGAAGGTACGCTGGGCATTGCCACCGAAATTACTCTGCGAATTTTAAAAACCCCAGAATCGATCTGTGTACTATTGGCCGATTTTGACAGCGTAGAAGCCGCTGGTAATGCGGTTTCCGATATCATTGGTGCCGGGATTATTCCGGGTGGCATGGAGATGATGGACAACTTTAGTATCAATGCTGTGGAGGACGTGGTAGCAACTGGCTGCTATCCTCGGGATGCTGCTGCTATTTTGCTGGTAGAAGTAGATGGACTGACAGTAGAAGTAGAAACAAATAAAGTGCGGGTCGCCGAAATCTGTCGCCAAAATGGTGCCCGCAATGTTACTAGTGCTAGTGATCTAGAAACCCGTCTGAAGCTCTGGAAAGGCCGCAAAGCAGCTTTTGCGGCTATGGGTAAAATTAGCCCCAATTATTATGTGCAAGACGGCGTAATTCCCCGCACCCAATTGCCCTATGTGTTGAAAGAAATTGCTCGACTGGGTGAGGAGTTTGGTTATTATGTGGCCAACGTGTTTCATGCTGGCGATGGAAATTTGCATCCATTGATTTTGTATAACCAAGCCAATGAGGGGGCTTTAGAAGAAGTAGAGAAACTGGGCGGTGAAATTTTGAAACTCTGTGTGCGGGTAGGCGGCAGTATTTCTGGTGAGCATGGCATTGGTGCCGATAAGCGTTGCTATATGCCCGAGATGTTTAGCGATCGAGATTTGGAAAGTATGCAGTGGGTCAGGATGGTTTTTAACCCTAAAGAACTGGCTAATCCCGGCAAGATTATTCCCACACCGCGCACCTGCGGTGAAGCTAGTCGCGGCGACAAAAAATTCCAGGGGATCGATCGGCTGTAAAATCCCTGAAAAAAAGCCGCTATGCATAGCGGCTTTTGATTATTCCTTGGATTTAGTAATTTAGTGGGTGATTTCAACTTTGACGATTTTGTCTTGGTCTTCTACTAGTTTTGGCAGCACCAAGCGCAGTACCCCATGTTCGTACTTAGCGGTCACCTGATCGTGCTGGATTTTTTCGGGGAGAGCAATGACCCGTTGGAACTTGCCATAGCGGAGTTCTGAGCGCTGAGTAGTAGCTCCTTCGGTAACTTTGGCTAACCTTTCACCAACGATCGTCACGGTTTTGGCCGTGGCCTGTACATCAATTTGATCGGGTTTGATACCTGGTAAGTCGAGGTCGATCGTAATATCTCGATCGGTCACAACCATTTCAACCGCAGGAGTGAAACCCGAAGATTGACAACCTTCGGTGTAACCATCGAACAATCGATCCATTTGTTGCTGTATAACATCGAAATCTTTGAGTGGTGCCCATCTGATAACTGTCATAACTGTGTCCCTGTTAGATATTGGTTCCTGTCGCGGTGATAGTTCCTGCGACCTGTTATTAAGCTAACAAAGCGCTCCAATTTACTCTGTTCGGTTGTTAGGTATATATGAGTGCCTATTCCCGTACCGAGTTCGCTGGATCAGGGCTGGGTTGAGGGCGCATGGCGGCAAATCGATCGCTCAACCAATGACTCAAGTTTTCACTCCAAGCACTGACTAACGGCGGAATTTGATTGGTAAATCTTTTGACTTCTACTGAAGTTGTGTGCCAAAACTCCCGCCAGATTACCTGGAATTCCACTATTTCTTCGCCATTTTTGGGTGTCAAAGGTTTGGTGACTAACGCAGGAGGCAATGGTGCGATAGCTTCGCTTGCACCATAGGTGATCGGCTGTGATGGGAGCGGCAGAGCCGGAGAATTGACAGGAGTTTGGGGCGGCGGAGAGATTTCTCTGCGCTCTATGGCAATAGCTGGGGCAGGTGTCGGGATAATTGGAACGGAGGTATTGTCTCGTTGTCCACTCCAAGATTGGGTGGGCAGATTAGGTTGAAGCATTATCGGATTCGCAGGCATCGTCGGATTTAAAGG
>JANNEH010000249.1:0-28492 GCA_031378405.1 Synechococcales cyanobacterium OTE_75_metabat_409 | reverse complement strand
GCGTATGCGATACGCCCCTACCGATGGATTTCATGGATCTTTGCGTTCACCTCCAATGTCTTCAGACTCCTACTTTGAAAAACTTGAACACCGAGAAACAGTGATCCGAAGTTGATTATGGCTTAAACGAACCGTATTGGGTTGGTTTGGGTGAGACTGTCAAATAAATTATGTAAGGATAACAGCGATTAGATATCTATGATCATCTTGTACAAACATCCAAATTTCTGATTTTTATGATCAGAAATTCACAAAAAAGAGGAGATGAATTCATCTCCTCTTTTTTGAAATTTATCTAATTAACAAGCTCTGTATTTGATGTGGTAAACCAAGCCTCGGTGAGACAAGTCAAAAGAATCTACACTTGCTTGTCCGGCACCTCGGGCAGCCATCGAGGCATTAACTCGCATGTTTAAACTATCACCACATCTCGACCAAACGTTTGCTACAGTAGCCAAACTGTCTCTGGCATTATAGTTAGCTTCACCATCAAAGGTACGTTGGAAAACTGGGCCTCTGCTACCAGCAAAGAAATATTCTGCTCTTAATGTTCCACTGGTATTAGGAGAAACATATCCTCGGTAATCAGCATCATACAAAGAAACCTGGAAACCTTGAGGAACGGTAATTGGAATGCTTAAGTTGCAGCTCTTACGGCTGTTCATTGGATCATTCCCCACAGCAATAAACTTATCAAACAAAATGGTTAGTTCTTGACCATCGGGGCTAACACTGACGCTAGCAGAATTTGCTGGGCAGCCATTACCACCATAGCTAGCAGTCGAAAGTTGCACACCGCCGCCAGCAGCAAAAGCAGAAGAAACTGGTGCAGTAAGTAAGGTCGCCAAAACAAGCAAGGATTTTACAAATTTCATAGATATTGTCCTGAAAATGAGGTGGTGTTGAGAGTGTAAATAACTGGTTTTCTTCGATCGAAGCTAGCAAGCCCAATCTAGGGGTGAACTAAAGACTTTTACGATTAGGTTCAGTAATCGGAGGAGCCACTGTTTGCGTCCCTATGTATAACTAAGATACAAGTTGACTACAATAAGTTCCTGAGTTTTCTTATAGATACTTAAAATCTGTTTACCAGCAGTCCTTTCAGCCTAGATACTTTGTAGGTAAGTACTCAAAATAGCTTGAATTTCTTGTTGAATTTGCTCGGTGCTGCCACTGGCATCGACCCGCTTAATTGTGGCTGGAAAATTGGCAGCTAACTCTTGATAACCTTGCTGTACCCGTCGGTGGAAGGCAATTTCAGCTTTTTCCATTCGATCGATCTTGCCCCGCTGCCGCGCTCGCTCTAAACCAATAGTCACATCTACATCTAGCCAAATAGTCAGATCACTTTCGAGACCATTGGTGGCCAGAAAATTAATATTTTCGATCAATACCTGGTCTAAGCCTCGGCCATACCCCTGATAGGCAATGGTGGAATCGGTATAGCGATCGCAGAGGACAATGCCGCCCACATCTAACTGGGGCTTGACGATTTCTGCCAAATGCTGGGCGCGATCGGCAGCATAAAGCAACAACTCTGCTCGATCGTGCAAAGGATAATCTTCTTCTTCTTCTAACAGCAACTGGCGAATCGCCACCCCCAAGGCCGTGCCCCCTGGTTGACGGGTAGCCAAAACAGGCCACTGCTTAGCCCAATGGCTACTGCGCAACCACTGATAGGTACTGGCCAGATGGGTTGTTTTACCAGAACCTTCTACGCCCTCAAAAACTATTAACTTGCCAGGAATATTTTCTTTCATTACTTACTTGGAGCGTTGCAGTTCGATCGTAATTTGCCCACCAAAATCCGGGATGGGGGCAGCTAATTTATGGAGTTTCAGCTCAACTTTTTGCACTAAGTTATGGCTCAGAACCGCTTGCACCAAAGTTTCGGCTAGTTTTTCTACCAACGCGAACTTTTGGGTACTCACAATCTGTTTGACTGTGGCGATGACACTGCGATAGTCCAGAGTATCCTCTATCCGATCGCTTTTGCCCGCATTCACCAAATCCAGGTGCAGTCGTAAGTCTACCTCAAACCACTGACCAAGAACTTGTTCTTCCGCTAAGTAGCCGGTGTAACCATAGCAGCGAATGCCGGTGAGCTGAATAATATCCATAAATTGAGCGATGTTAACGTGTTCTTCTGGTACGTGGTTTTTTCTTCACGGGCTTTTTGACCGGGGGCTTTGCGTCAGGGATTGGCACCGGGGTGGTATCTACAGGTGGTTTCTCTGGTGGAGTATTAGCTGTCGGATCGAAGGTGTTAGCTAGTTTAATGATTGCGAGCTGTTTTTCTAAGATCTTGGTTTCTTTCGCCACATCGAAAATGCGAATATTGCTGAGACTACCAACTGTTCTCAGGTTTAACAGCGAAAGACTCAGAGGTGCCTCAGGAGTTATTTTGTCGAGTAGCGTCAGTAAGCTATAGGCCACAATATAGGTTTCAGAACCCACCGTTAGCGTTTGACCTCTGGTGTAGTAGGTCGCAGCAAAGCTACCACCAGCGGAGGTATTAATTACTGCCTGGAGGTTGCCGATTTCTACCGGACCATTGGTGCCCATCCCTCGCCAATCGGAATTCAGTTCGCGCAGCCGGATCGTAGTAGGGACAACAGTCCCGCTAAAAATATTGGCTAGGTTGATGTCTCTTGCCGGAGCGGTCGGTGTAACTTGAGCTGTAGCTGGTACTGGCGGCAATTTTTCGGTGGGGGTGGCTGCTAAAACCACTGGCTCCATGAATCCTACACCAAGGACTGCTAGTAATCCCCAGCAGACTGTTTTTATTTTGGACATAGCGAACTAGTAGATGTATTAGTAATTAGTCGGATACATCCTATCACAATCGATCGCGCTGCAACCTGCCAAACAGGTGCCTGAGGTCACCACAGGCAAAACTGTCGCAGGCTTTCACCTCCTCACCAGCAAGTTAATGCTATCGGTGAGGAGGATTAAAGCCTCTAGCGACGACGGCTGCTGCCAAAGCTACTGCTTCTTCTGCTGCTAGAACCAGAACTACCAAAACTGCTCCGACTGCTACCACTGTTACTGTTGTTCAGTCGGGAGCGATAGTTGTCCGACTGATTCAAGCGGCTGCTACCAAAGCCGGAACCGCTAGAACGATTGCTATCGGTGCGTATCTGAGGCTTCGCTTGACCACTGCCAAAACTACTGCTGTTGTTTAACCGACCAGTAGTGCGCATGGTGGTACGGTTTTGAACCGCTGCTGGCTCTTGGTTATAGCGTTGGCGATAGCTACTAGCTGCTTGGTTATAAGTGCTGCCATAGCCACCGTAACCGGTCATTAGCCCACCAGATTGATACATAGGGGGCACATAGTGCTGGGGACGAAAGATAGCGTTTCCGATCACCTGGCCAGCGATCGAACCGGCAACTGAACCCGCAAAGGGTGCCCAGAAGCCACCACCTTCTCGGCGGACAACTGTTTCTTTTTGGCCGGTTTGGGGATTGGTTTGTTCTTGAGTCACGTTCCGCACATACTCAATTTTGAAATCGGCGGGAATATGCATAGAAGCTTGGCCATTTTCCATTTTCAGGTAAGCCTGTTCTTTGGCGGTGACTTCTTCATCGGTGAGTCTGGCCATTTGTAAGTTGGTATTCCGAAAAACTGGCGGGGTACCGGCTGGTGTATTCAGCAGCATTACCGAATATTCGCCGTTGGCATCGTTATAAGTGGCCTGTTGTACCTGGTACTTGCCATCGCCTAGCTTTGTTCCCACATTCTTGGTGGAAAGCACTGTAGAACTGGAAGGGCTGACAGTGGTTTTGGTTTCATTGCTTGACCCACAAGATATGGCGGTAAGGCCCACAGAGATTGCCATGAAAATGATGATTAGTTTGCGCAACATAAAGATAGATTTCATTTTTGGTAATTCCTTGTTATCTTAGCTTGGGTATTTGAGGCTTGAATATTTAAGAACAGGCAGAACATGTTGGTGATACTTCGATCTAATCATATTCTTTCCTATCTAGACTAGTACTGTTTGCCGTATCCCGAAAGAGATGAGCATGTTTGGGGTGATAGAGTCTGGAACGTACATCTGGCAAATCAGCCAAGGCTGGACTAACCAGATACATAGTGGTGCGCAGTAATCCTTGCTCGCTGCTAGTCGCCGCCAGTTGATCTAGAGGTACTACTAAAATCTTGGCATCTGGCCAGCTTACCCGATAGCAGATGGCCACCGGGGTCTGGGGCGGGTAATGGAGCAAAAGCTGGCGTTGAGCCTCGGTGATTTGACCAGCAGCTAGATATAGACAGAGGCTCGATCGATGAGCAGCCAAACTAGCCAGGGTCTCGGTAGCGGGCATGGCTGATGCTCGGCCTTGAATCCGGGTCAAAATAATCGTTTGGACTAACTCTGGAACGGTCAGCTCTATCTGTAATTCAGCAGCAGCGGCCTGAAAAACACTGATGCCGGGAATCAATTCACAAGGGATATCGGCTGCTCGCAGTCTCTGAATTTGCTCATGGACTGCGCTGTACAGGGTCAGATCACCCGAATGCAATCGGGCGACTGATTTACCGCTGCGGACTCGATCGATCATCAAGGGCACAATTTCTTCTAGGGTGAGGCCACTGGTGGCGATAATCTCGGCATGGGGCTGTGCCAGGTTCAAGATCTCGGTGGGAATCAAAGAATCGGCATAGACAATTACATCGGCCTGTTGAATAATCCGCTGACCTTTGACGGTCAAAAGCTCCGGATCACCAGGACCTACCCCAATAAAATAGACCAAGGCTGAGAGCATAGTTTAACTGTCGATCGAGACTTTCGATCGGGTGCGATAGAGCCAAGCCAAGCCCAGAGCACCAGCCGCCACGCCGATCAAGCTAATTACCTGTGCCATTTTCAGGCCGCCAAACATCAAACTATCAGTGCGCAAACCTTCGATCCACACCCGTCCGAGGCTATAGGTAATTAAATAAATCATGAACAAACTGCCACTGCGCAGTGGTCGCCGCGATTTGAGGCTGCGAGTAAAGAGAAACATCAGAATGCCAAACACACCCAAGTTCCACAAAGATTCATACAAAAAAGTGGGATGGAAATAATCTTGCTCTTGAAACTCCGGTGGACGGCGGTTGGAAGGAATATACAGCTTCCAGGGTAAGTCGGTGGGTGCGCCAAATGCCTCGGAATTAAAGAAATTACCCCACCGCCCGATCGCCTGTCCTAAAATTACCGACGGCGCAACCACATCGGTTAAATCCCAGAAGTTAAGCTGTTTGAGCTTAGCAAAGATCATGGTGGCCAAGAGACCGCCCAGAATTGCCCCATGAATGGCGATGCCGCCTTGCCAAATGGAGGCTAATTCATTTAAGTGGCTGCTGTAGTAATCCCATTTAAAAAAGACGTAGTACAAGCGGGCACCTGGAATAGCAGCTAGCACTAACCAGATCGCTAAGTCACCGATCACATTACTGTCGATATTGCGCTTTTTGGCCAAATAAATCGATAAATTCACGCCGATCAACACTGCCGAGGCAATCAGTAGTCCATACCAGCGCAAACTGAAGTTGCCGATCTGAAAAATCGTCGGGCCGGGGGAAGCAAAAAGAAGGTGGGTGTAAAACATCCTAGGTCTGCGGAGGGACTAAGATCATCATAGTCGCCCGCATCCTAATTGACGAACTTCAACTCAATTTTTTGGTCAATAGTGGCGCAGCACCTAACAATTCTTTGGTATATGGGTGGGTGGGATTGCTAAAGATTTTGTGGGTTTCGCCCATCTCGACTATTTGCCCTTGATGCATCACGGCAATTCGATCGCACAAAAACCGCGCCAACCAAAGATCGTGAGTAATAAATAGGTAAGTAAGCTTAAACTCTTCTTTCAGTTCCTGCATCAAATCCAACACCTGGGTTTGAATGGTGGCATCTAGCATACTCACTGGCTCATCACAGATCACCAATTTGGGCTTGGTAATTAATGCCCGCGCAATGCCCACCCGCTGTTGCTGACCACCCGAGAGATTGCTGGGGTATCTGTCAATATAATCTGACGCTGGAGATAGACCAACCCGATCGAGCATCGCTAATACTTGCTCCCGAGCGACTGCGGGTGTGGCCATATGGTGAATCAATAAAGCATCGGCAATACTGTCTCCGATCGTCATTTTAGGATTCAACGAAGCACTGGGGTCTTGAAAAATCATCTGCATTTCTCGCCGATTGCCCTGCATTTCTTGGCGAGAGAGCTTAGTCAATTCTTTACCTGCAAATTCCACTGTGCCGCCGGTGGCTGGAATAAGCTGCAAAATAGTCCGAGACAAAGTGCTTTTCCCACAGCCCGATTCGCCCACTAAGCCAAAAATCTCGCCTTCATATAGCTCCAGTGTGACATTATCTACGGCTTTAATATTTTCACTACCCCCCAACATTTTTTGCAAAAAACCAGAACTTAAGTCATAGTGTTTTTGCAGATTTACCAACTTTAGCAAAGGCTTATCAGTATTTATTGGACGATTTTTTACCTCATCACTTTGAATGTGTAGGGCAGAATTCAAGAGTTCTTGAGTGTAGGCAGCTTGAGGCGCTTCAAAAATTTGCTGCACCGCCCCAGTTTCCACTTGCTTGCCATCTTTCATCACCATGATCCGATCGCAGTACTCAGCCATCATCGCCAAGTCATGGGAAATCAGCATTAATGACATATTGCGCTCGTTACACAGCCGGGTTAGCTCTCGTAAGATTTCTGCTGATACCCGCACGTCCAAGCTAGTAGTAGGTTCATCGGCCACAATCAGCTTTGGATTCAAGACCAAGGCTAAGGCGATCGCCACCCGTTGACGCATCCCACCACTGAATTCGTGGGGATATTGTTGCCAGCGACTTGCCGCGATTTTTACGGCATCTAATGCCGACATGGTACGTTCTTTAGCCGCTGCTTTGCTGAGTTCTGGCTCATGTGCCAAGACTGTCTCCATGCAGTGCTGACCGATGGTCATTAATGGATTTAATCGGGTCATGGGATCTTGAAAAATAATCGAGACTGCTTCTCCCCGAAATTTCCGCAGATGATCGGCATCTAAATCAAAGATCGATTTGCCCTGAAAATGTGCGGTGCCGTTTACTTTCGAGCCAGGGGGCAGCAGGCGCACAATTGATCGACCAATGGTAGATTTGCCACTGCCCGATTCGCCCACAAACCCCAGTTTTTCACCAGCAGCCAGGTCGAAGGAAATATTGTCTACGGCATACCCACTAGTGTTGGGGTAGGCCACCTGCAAATTTTTCACAGAGAGAACGGGCTGAGTAGATGCGGTCATTGGATCTATTGCCGATGAAAATGTTGTGTATACAGATTACCTCAAATCACAGCTTAACCTTTAACCCTTGGACGAGCCACTGCTGTTGGAAACAACTGCTGCAAACCAGCCTGTCGATCGATCACTTTCTCAGCCACCGGTTTGAGATTCCAAAGGGTTTCATAGAAAAAGAAGGATACCCCGGCTAGTTGTTCCTGACGCATTGCTGCTACTTGCTCTTGAATTTGCTTCATCGCAATTGGCCGAGGTTTCAGACCAGCTAATACACCGATCGCCACCGGTATATGGGTCTTGGCGCGTTGCACCTCAGGCTTCTGCATTTCCCACTTAAATCTAGACAGATCGTTGCGATATAGCTGAATTACTAGCTCTTCTACTAGTCCCGCCCGTTCCCAAGCTTCCCAGTCGGCCAAATAGAATTCTTTGGAAAACTCTTGGGGGTTAGGAGATACCGAGAGAATAGCGCGCGGATTGGCTTTTTTAATGTCTTTAAACAAATCTTTCATAAAGGCAGTAACTTTACCAGCTCGCCAATTTGTCCATTCCACGTCTTTAGGATTTTGAGGAGGGGTTTTGCCTTGGTGCTCAGCCTGGTACATCTTCACCGTCAACGGATCATAGCCATATTCGTAGGGATAACCAAAGTGATCATCGAGCTGAATACCATCCACATCATAGTTTTTCACTACTTCAACTAAGAGACTTTTGATGAATTTTTGCACTTCCGGGTTTAATGGATTCAACCAAACTCTTTCATGAGCACCTTCTTTGGTAATTTTAGTGCCATCTTTTTTCTGGGTCAGCCATTCTGGATGGCGCTTGGCTAAGTCTGAACCGGCTGGATCGCTGGGAGCGGTGGTCATAAAGCCAAATTCAAACCAGGGAATTACTGCCATTTTTGCCCCATTTTTTGATTGGTGGCCGCGTTCGACAATTTCTTGTAATACATCTCGGCCAGCTAAGCCTTCGTTGGGGGGCAAGGGACGATTTAAGAGCAGCTCGATCGACTTCTTAGGCATCATGGCCTGCCCTACTTCTTTGGCGGCTATTTTACTGGGATAAAGACTATAGCCCCAGTTCCAAACGACAGGATAAAGGGTATTGAAGTTGAGCTTTTGCAGTTGGCTGATACTGTTGCTCAGGCGGGTGCGATCGAACAACACGTCACTATCAATGTTGGTAATCCACACGCCTCGAATTTCTGACCGACTGACGGTTCTAGCAAGCATTGCCCCAGAAAATCCGGGCAATACCAGGATTAGAATAAGCGTGATAGAGCCTAAGCTCATCAGCCAGCGCCGCTTTGCCCCAGAAAAAATTGCTGCCAAGAAACCAGAAAACATCGCCAAGATCCTAAATTTTCAATTTTGTAAATATTGTGTCAGGTCAATTACCCAAATTCTGCCATCCAACCAAGAAATCCTAAGATTTGATCGACCGGTGATAAAGCGTAAACAGTGAGATCGATCGAGGCACTTTTACCATTTAACTTCAAAAACTGCCATTGCAATCCATTACTCACACAGCCATAAATGGTTGAGATTTGGTTATTGGCAGCTTCATTAAATCTTTGGGCAGCAACCATTTCGGCCAAACATTGACCAATACCTGTTTTTAGGTCGGTTTTTTTGGCTTCAATTAATATCACCACAGGCGATTCGATTTCTAAAACTTCAGTCGATCTAGTAATCAAAAAATCACATTGGCCGTTGAGTCCGACAGATTCGTCTATATCAAAGCTTTCCCCTGAGAATAGGCTGGTACGCCGTTCTAACAGGCGACGCACTTCTAACAGAATGGGATAAATGATGCCCTCGGAGCGGGCTTTTTCGCTGCCAGAAGTAGAGACGATTGGCAGGCTTTCGGCGAGGGAGCCTAACAAGACGTTAGATGGTGTAAGTGGGGGGATTTCAGGGAGGAATCGATCGCCTTCTACAACAGTGAGGCCAAAGGCGGTTTTGACTTTGCCGATCGTGGTGAATTGACTATAAGGCATGATGGGTGATAACTCTAGAAGTAGTAGTTCGGGAAGTGGGCTGAGAATGCCTGTATCCCTGCTTGATATTAACCTTTCGTATGGCTTGAAAAATATGTTGAAAGTTACCAGTAGAGTTTTGAGCTATTTATTGCTATCGGTATGTTTTGTTGATTTCTCTGAGCAATTAGTTAGTCCAGCAAATGCTTTAGTGCAATCCAATGCTCAGGTAATCGCCTCTGTTACTGGTAAAGACTTGGTGCATCCGACTTTATCACCAAATGGTAAGTTTTTGGCTTATGCGGAAGTACTGGTGCAAAAAGGTGTTGAAAACACTGCGGTAAGAATCTTGAATTTAGAAACCAAGAAAAGCATTTTGTTAATTGATGATAAAACAGCGGCTAAATACAAAACTTATAGTTCTTTTGTTAGTGATATGGAATGGTCGAGAGCCGATCGACTATCTGTCACAATTAGTGACGGAGATGTGGACAGCACTGTGCTCACTTTTAATCCGGGTACTCAAAAACTCATTGGCACTAAATTTTTAGAGTCAGGATCATCGATTACTCAGCAAGAAAAATTAGTGAGACAAATTCGATCGGCATTTCCTAATGTAAATGCTGAGGCTCTAAAGAGTGGAATTTATCGTCATCAAGTTTTGGTAAATGGATTGGTGCTGGTTCCTGGGAAATTGTTTGATCAAGAAGACAATCTTTGGGCTTTTGATATTCCCAAGAAATTTGTCAAAAAATTATTGCCCGATCAAGATCCTGTAGCTAAACCTTTGCTTAGTGAAGAGCATCGCCTGAAGGTGATTTATAGCTCTGCACAACGAATTATCTTGATGGTTTATGTTCATGCTTCTTATGAACAAGGCAATAACCCTTTGTATATTTTAGAAAATGGTCGGCTGCGTCTATCCAATGCCTATCAGGAGTTATACGATGTTAGTGTAGATGCTAAGGGCGATCGGATTGCTTATTGCTACTGGGAAAATGGCAAACGTCAGATTGTAGTTAAATCCTTAAAAATAGACTGAGATGTGAAAAAATGGAGTGTTTAGGTGATGGGTACCATCCGGTCAAACAGCCAAGAACTTCTGCACCACATCTTTACTCAGTTCACTAGTAGGGCCAGAAGCCACAATGCCACCTTTTTGCATTGCATAGTACCAATCCGCCTGACGCACAAAATGTAAATGTTGCTCCACCAGCAACACCGAAATTCCCGTTTCCCGCACAATCTTTTTCACTGCTGTTTCGATTTCTAAAATAATCGAAGGCTGAATCCCCTCTGTTGGTTCATCCAACACCAACAAACGCGGATTACCCATTAGAGCACGGGCGATCGATAACTGCTGCTGTTGTCCCCCACTCAAATCTCCACCCATTCGACTCAACATCTGATATAACACCGGAAACAACTCAAAAATACTATCCGGAATCTTGTCAGTTTTTTTCCGCCCCCAAGCCCGTGCCTCCATCCCCAAAAATAAATTTTCTTCCACTGTTAAACGGGGAATAATCTCCCGTCCTTGAGGCACATAGGCAATCCCGGACTTGACCCGTTTATCGGTAGGTATTTTACCCAGTGGTATACCTTCGAAATAAATCTCACCGCCCCGAGGTGGCAACAAACCCATAATGGCCTTGAGCAAAGTAGTCTTGCCCACTCCATTGCGCCCAATTAAACAGACCATCTTGCCATTAGCAACATTCAAATCTACATCGCGGAGAATATGGCTCTCACCATAATAGACATTCAAATCTTGAATGCTGAGCATCGGTGCGGTTTCTGAACCGGTGGTTTCTTGGTGTCTGACAGAATAAGACATTTAATGCTGCTCCTCATTACCTAAATAAACTGCAATTACCTGGGGATCTTTTTGGACTTCGGCCATTGAACCTTCACAGAGCACATGTCCCTCATGAAGTACCGTAACTTGATCAGAGATTTGGCGGACAAACTCCATATCATGTTCAATCACAATGATTGAATGATCATTTGCCAGTTGTATCAGTAAATTCCCCACTTCCTCGGTTTCTTCGTCGGTTAATCCGGCTACCGGCTCATCGACTAGCAACAACTCTGGTGACTGAGCTACCAACATACCAATTTCTAGTCGTTGTTTTTCGCCATGAGAAAGCAATTCTGCCGTAATATCAGCCTTGGGTTCGAGACCTACTACACCCAGTAGCTCGGCAATTTGACGTTGCACAACATTAGATTTTTTACCCAGCAAAGTACCAAACAGATTCTTAGTAGGATTGCCCGCCAGTTCCAGATTTTGTCGCACTGTAAGTTTTTTATAGATGCGCGGGGTCTGGAATTTGCGACCAATACCTAAGCGAGTGATTTGATGTTCAGACAAATTCCGCAGATTTTTGCCCTTAAACTGCACCGAACCATGAGTTGGTTTCACCTTGCCGGTGATCACATCTAAAAAAGTGGTCTTGCCAGCCCCGTTAGGACCAATCACGACTCGTAGCTCACCCGCTTCCAGGCTGAAGTTCAAGTCATTTAAAGCTTTGAAACCATCAAAGCTGACGGTTAATTCTTGTATATCTAAGATTTTTTCCATTTTTATTTCCCAGGATTGCGTAATTTTTCGCTCTGCAAATTTTCATCGAGGTCAACTTGAGGATAAGTCGCCGATCGACTACGATTCCGATGGGCTATTTCCTGCATAGTTCTTTGTACCCAACCGACGATTCCGTCAGGTACCGCTGTGACTACAATCAAAAACATTGCTCCTTGGAAAAACAGCCAGACAGCCGGAAACTGCTCACTCAAAATACTCTTGGCAAAATTCACCACCAAAGCCCCAATTACCGCGCCAATCAGCGTGCCTCGGCCACCCACTGCTACCCAAATAATCATCTCGATCGAGAAAGATATATCCATGGCATTGGGTGTAATGATGCCAGATTGCACCGTATATAACGCCCCGGCAATTCCGGCCAACGCTGCCGACACTGCCAGCACAAACACTTTAAAATCGGTAGGGTCGTACCCCGAAAACCGCACCCGAGGCTCATCGTCACGAATGGCCATCAACAAGCGCCCAAAGCGGCCAGCGGTCAACCAGCGACAAATTGCATAGGCACCCACTAAACCAAACAGACTGAAAAGGTAAAATAACCACTGGATTTCGATCGAACTCACTACTTTGCCAAAAAACTGCGCACTGTCGGTCTTCAAGCCATTAGTACCATTGATCCATTTTTGCTGACTAGTGAATATATTATAAAAAACAATCAGCGCCGCCTGAGTCAAAATCGAAAAATACACTCCGCGAATCCGGTTACGGAACACAAAGTAGCCCACCACTGCCGCCACCAGAGCTGGAATTAAAATCACTGCCAGTAATGTGAAAGGTAAAGAGCCAAAAGGCTGCCAGAAAAATGGTAGCTCTGTCACCCCGTTTAAACTAAAAAAGTCTGGCAACTTACCAGGTGGTAACTGCATTAATAAAAACATCGCAAAAGCATAACCACCCAAAGCAAAGAAAATTCCATGCCCTAGGCTGAGCATTCCGGTGTAGCCCCAAATCAGGTCAATACCCAGAGCAGCAATGCCCAGAGCCATAAAGCGCCCCAGCAAACCCACCCGAAACCCTTGGCCGATCGCATACAACAGTTGGGGAATAACTGTGGCGAACAATAACAGCAACCCACTAATAATGATAATTTCTCGCCCTAGAGGTTGGCGGAAGATTTTAGCTAGCATGTTCTACTCCTAAGTACCTTACTAATTATCTACAGTGCGGCCTTTTTGGGGAAACAGTCCAGCCGGACGCGCTTGCAAAAAAACAAAAATGGCTGAGAACACCATGACCTTAGCCATGCTGGAATTAGAAAAGAAGGTGAAAAAGTTGGCCAGCGGTGGTGCCCAGCCCAATAAAGGGGCAAAGCCATCAGAACCAATTAAGTAGCTGGTAACGCCCAGCACCAAAGCTGCAACGATCGAACCCACTAATTTACCAACTCCGCCGACAACTACTACCATAAAAGTATCAATAATATAGTTAGTACCAGTGTTTGGGCCAACAGAACCCAGTAAGCTGACCGCAACTCCAGCGATACCAGCCAGGCCAGAACCCAGAGCAAAAGTTAAGGCATCTACTCGATCAGTAGGAATACCTAAACAGGAACTCATTTCCCGGTTTTGGGTGACGGCGCGGATTCTTAGTCCCCACATCGATTTGTTTAAGAACCAATAGACCCCGGTGACACAGAGAGCGGTTAAAACCACAATAAAAATCCTGGTGGCAGGTAACTGATCATTGCCGATCGGTAGTCCACCCAGTAGCCAAGCTGGAGCAGTCACATCGACATTTTGCGCTCCAAACCAGGGCTGCGTGACGGCTAGTTTAAAAACATCGCCCAAAACACTACTAATCACTAGGCAAGTAACGCCAGCAATGGTAGTTAAAACTAATTTTTCCCACCCAAACTTGGTGGATTTGCCACTGGGCATTACTAAAGTACCGGCATAGTATAGAGCACAAAAAATAGCTATGCCTGCAATAAATTGCCAACTGACACTGCGCACAAACTGCTGCAAAATCAAGCTCACGCCCCAGGTAGCCAGAAGGGTTTCTAAGGGGCGACCATAGAGGTGACGCACCACTATTCTCTCTAGCAAAAAACCTAACAATCCTGAAATTACAAAAGCAGCAATCAGTGCGGGGAAAATATAGAGTTCGGCGAAGGGAGTACCTTTAAAGGCATTTTGCACTAAAAAGGTAGTGTAGGCTCCCATCATCATTAGCTCACCATGAGCCATGTTGATCACGCCCATTAAACCAAAGACGATCGCTAGCCCCAAGGCTGCAATCAGCAACACGGCTCCGACACTGATGCCGCCAAACAAACTGGTGATTAAACCTGATAACACGATCGCTTTCTCCAGTAAAAAGTAGACAGGGTACCCGCCCGGTTAGCGGCGGGTACCCATAAAGGGCACCCCTACAGGGGATGGTTATCTATTACATGCCATCGTAGGGGCGTGGCCTTGTGCCCGCCCACTGCGGTGACATTATCCCCAATGAATTCACTGAATCCATCGATATAGTCATTGAAAATTTGAGATTCACGCGCACTGAAAGGATCAATGAGGGTGCCATAGCTTGATCTAGATTTTGTATTTGCTACCTTTCTTTGGATCGCTCCAATCGCAGGCATAGCCTTTGGTCTCGGCGACGTATTGATTCCAAGGCACTGGCTCTACCGCAGCAGGTGTGGAGTTGACAATCTCGAACAGACCATCTTCTCGAACTTTACCAATGCGCACAATCTTGGAGATGTGATGGTTGGCGTTCATTACGACCTTGCCATTGGGAGCCTCAAAGCTTTGACCGATCGCGGCTGCCCGTACTTTTTCTAAGTCTTCATAGGTCTTGGCTTTTTCCACAGCCTGCTTCCACAGATAAACCATGGTGTAAGCTGCTTCCATCGGGTCGTTAACTACTCGTTTGGCACCATACTTGGCTTTAAAGGAATCAGCAAACTTTTTACTGGCAGGAGTATCGACAGTTTGGAAGTAGTTCCAAGCCGCGAAGTGGCCTTTGAGATATTTCGGTCCGATCGCTTGCACTTCTTCTTCGGCGATACTTACCGACATGGAAGGATATTTATCGGGACCCATACCAGCACCTTGGAGCTGCTTGAAGAAAGCGACGTTGGTGTCGCCATTGAGGGAGTTATAAATAACGCCGCCATTAGGTAGCGCTTTTTTAATCTTGGCAATTACCGAAGTTACCTCGTTGTTACCCAAGGGGATATATTCTTCGCCCACTACCTTGCCGCCTTTGGCTGCCAACTGCGCTTTGATAATAGAGTTAGCAGTCTTAGGGAAAACGTAGTCGGAACCCACTAAGAAAAATGACTTGCCGGGATAGGTTTTCAGTAACCAATCCACCGAAGGCTCAATCTGTTGGTTGGGAGCAGCGCCGGTATAAAAGACGTTTTGTGAGCATTCTTGGCCTTCATACTGCACGGGATACCACAGCATGTGCTTTTTGGTCTCGAATGTTTCCAGTACGGCCTTGCGACTAGAAGATGTCCAGCAGCCGAACACAGTGGCTACTTTATCTTGGTCGATCAATTTTTTGGCTTTTTCGTTGAAGGTTGGCCAATCGGATTTCCCATCTTCGACGATCGGGATGATTTGCTTACCCAGCACACCACCGGCTTTGTTGATTTCTTCGATCGCCATTTGCTCAGCTTCCACTACACTTTTTTCGGAGATGGCCATAGTGCCACTCAGAGAGTGCAAGATACCGACTTTGATGCCATCACCGGCTGCGGCTGGAGCAGAACTGGATGCGGCTGGGCTACTACTACCAGAAGCACTAGGACTAGTAGTGGCTGTGGGAGTACTGGGGGTGCAGGCTTTGAGTAATATACTACCTGCGGCAGTGGAACCGAGAATTAATATTTCACGCCGACGAAACTTACGAGCCATGAGCGAAACTCACTCCATATATTTTTGTGGATTGCCAAGACAGTTGTAGTAGCCAAAGTATTTGGGGAACAGCGTTATGTCTTGAATTGATGTCCGCGATTCTACTCAAACGCCCATCAAGGAATTGTATTGTAAAATACATTTTTTTAATAATATTCTCTCAAAGGTATTTATTTTGACAGATTTGCATGACGATTTATGAAGTCTAGTACTGCTACCAACCCTTCACCGACCTTCAAATTAGTGAAAACAAAGGGCTTACTACCGCGCATTTTTTGGGCATCACGCTCCATTACAGCCAAGTCAGCGCCTACGTATTTGGCTAAATCAGTCTTGTTAATTACTAGCAGATCTGACTTGGTGATGCCAGGGCCACCTTTGCGGGGGATTTTGTCACCACCGGCTACATCAATTACATAAATGGTGGCATCAACTAACTCGGGACTAAAAGTTGCCGCCAAGTTATCGCCGCCACTTTCTACAAAAATCAGGTCTAGATCAACGAATTTTTTTTCCAGTTGCTCGATCGCCGCAATATTCATCGAAGCATCTTCCCGAATAGCTGTATGGGGACAGCCCCCGGTTTCTACCCCTAAGATCCGGTCGGCTGTCAGGGCTTCAGCTCGTACCAAAAACTGGGCATCTTCTTGAGTGTAGATATCGTTGGTGACTACGGCAATTTGATATCGATCGCGTAAATTTTTGCAAAGTGCCTCCACCAAAGCGGTTTTACCTGAACCCACTGGCCCAGCGACCCCAATCCGAAAAGGTGCGACCATTGTTTAACTCCGAAATAAGCGACTGTACTGTGTTTCATGAGCCATACTAGCAAGGGCAAGCCCCCAACTACAAGTAAATAGCTCTGTTGGTGATCGATCTTTAAGCCGCTGCACGGTGACAATTAACGGTGAATTGATCTGGACTAAGATTTGTTGTCCGGCAGTTTGCCCCAGGGGAATCAGCTTAATTCCAGCACTCACTAAATTACTTGCCCAGCTATGTAAATACCCTAATGCGCTGGTTTCTGGATCAATACCCCATAGTTCTGCGGCGATCGACCAAGCCACCACAAAGTTACAATTTTCACCCAGAACTATAGATAGATTAGACCAATCTACCTCTGGTCGCAGATCGCCGAGCAACCGCAAAAGCGATCGACCCATTTGCCAATTTTGCTGTTGCAGCTCGGCACTTTCGCGGGTGGCAGACAACCAATAGTTCCAGTGAGCTAGATTATCTAAGTCTCCGGCTTGCCAAGCCTGCTGAGTTTGCCACAGGATAGCTATTTCTAGACCGATCGAACCTGTAGCTAAAGATTCTTCGATCCACTGTTGGAGTTGCTGTTGATTAGTAATAATACCTCGATCGATCAAAACCTCTAATCCTTCTGAATAACTATAGGCTCCTACGGGCAAGGCCGGACTAGTGAGTTGCAATAAGGCTAGTAGGGCAGCAGCATTCATTAGTGGTGATGATGCTCATAGGCACCGGCTTCGGGCTGAAAAGGGCGGACTAGTTCGGTGACGCTTAAGCCTCGCTGGTGCAGTAGGTCTGCTAGCACTGGGTCTGGCAAAATATATAAGTAAGTAGGGGTGATTTCGATGGCTACATGACGATTACCTAAATGGTAAGCGGCTTGCATTAAAGATACGGGGTGATCAGTGGTGGCCGCTAAGACTGGCTCGGGTTTGGCCAAGATTTCTACTACTAAGTTGGTGGCAGTAGATTGCAATAGATCACCATGGCGGAGGGTGGTGCCTCGATCAAGCTGTAGATATACTTCGATTCCTTGGTCGGTGACGAAAGGAAAACGGGTACGACTGCGTTCTTCGGCTGTTAGGGAGAGTCGATCGGTGGGGGTTCGATCGGTGTGATGGGAGAGTTTGTTATCTAAAATGATCGCCATTTAATAAGTTGGTGGGTTGATGTTGACGACGGCAAGTGCTGGTTAGATTGAGATATCTATTGACCAGATTGATTTTACAGTATCGACCCTAACCTTTGCCTAGGCTATGATATAGATAAGAATTTTGGGAGGAAATCGCTAATGGTTCAGACTCCAGTTAGACAAATCACTTTGGTAGAATTCTTGGAATTACCCGAGACTAAGCCAGCCAGTGAATATATCGATGGTCAAATTATTCAGAAACCTATGCCTCAAGGTCATCACAGTATTATTCAGAGTGAGCTTTTAACTGAGCTAAATTTGGTTTTGAAACGAAAGGGTATTGCTACGCCTTTTCCTGAACTGCGCTGTACTTTTGGTGGCAGGTCGATTGTCCCAGATCTGGCGGTGTTTGAAAATTCACGGATTCCCACTGATGCTGGCAAAATAGCCAATGTGTTTACTATTGCTCCGGATTGGACGATTGAGGTGTTATCACCGGGGCAAAGTGCTAATAAAGTCTTGAAGAATATTAATCACTGTTTGGCACATGGAGCACAGATGGGTTGGCTAATTGACCCGAATGATCGATCGGTGGTTGTGAGTGGTGCGGGGTATAATGCTGTGGTGGTGGATGAGCTTACGGATATTTTGCCGGTGCCAGATTTTGCTGAGTCTATGGAGATATCGATCGATCAGATGTTTGGCTGGTTAAATTTGGCATAACTCGTATTCTGAAGTTTTATCTAGAGATAGTATTGAAGCAAGAGTAATCAGTAGGTAAGTTTATGGCAACTCGGCAAAGGCGATATAGCAAGGAAGAAATGGCTCAACGTGGGCAAGAGTTATATGAGTCTGGCATTCGACAGCAGGTTGAAGCCGATAATGAAGGGAAAATCGTGGCGATCGACATTGAGACGGGTACTTTTGCTGTTGCTGATAATGTTCTACCTGCGACCAAACAATTATTTGACCAATATCCCAATGCTCAACCCTGGGTGATCCGGATTGGACATGATGCAGTGTATCACTTTGGCGCACGTAGCCTTAGCAATAAGCCATGATTCACGGAGTTGTTAACCTACGTTGTGAAGCGACGATTCCCTTAGTTGTTGGTAATAGTAACGGTCAGCGACAATTTGTTGAAGCTGCAATTGATACAGGCTTTAGTGGGTTTCTAACTTTGCCATCAACAATCATCACCGAATTATAGGTAACAGAAATTATGGAAAGTAATGAACGCAATGTTTTGGGTGGGGAGTTGCAGTGCTGTTGTACGGCTCCGCTAACTGGGTTTTATCGGGATGGGTTTTGTCGGACGGGGCCGATCGATGCTGGGCGGCATGTAGTTTGTGCAGTGATGACAGCGGAGTTTTTGGTTTATACGAAGGCAATGGGAAATGATTTGAGTACGCCGATCGAAGCCTACGATTTTCCGGGTTTAAAGCCAGGGGATAAGTGGTGTTTATGTGCGGTGCGCTGGCAGGAGGCAATGGAGGACGGGGTTGCACCGTTAGTGGATTTGGCAGCTACCCATGAAAAAGCTTTGGAGTTTTTGTCGATCGATGGAGGCAAAAGTGCAGCTATTGATGTTTTGAACAAGTATGCTATTCCTACCTCAGATTAACAGTTCTATGAAACCATTGAAAAGAAGTCCGACTTCTTTTGTTGACGGCTGCTTGCAACGAAATTGGTAAAAGAAGTCGGACTTCTTTTCATTAAGAACCTAGCTTGAAAGATTCTACGAACATACTATATATAAAGCCAATTTTGAGCGCATTGAGTAAGTCTAAGCTCCAGCTACCTAACCGGGTATAGTTACCAGAGCGCCGATAGGCCAAAAAACTTATTAGCTCAGTAGCAATTAAAGCGATCGCGGCTACCAGAATATCTGATAAAGCCGCCTGACCAGAAATCAGCGGTATCGCCGAACCCAAAAAATAGCCACTCAACAGACCAATAAGACCCAAAGATATGCGTCGCCAGGGATTGGTTAACCAATTGCGTAAATTAATGCTGAGGTAGCCTAAGAGGTTGCTGAGACGAGTGTTTTGCATAAGAAGGCAAAATGTTTTGCTAGCTAGCCTTATATTATCTGAATTCCGGTCGATTGACCTTTCCCACCGCCCCCAAAGTAGCAATAATTTGGGTACCATAGCTGCGGTGATTAGTACGGTTATCTAAAATAGCCACCAAACCCGCCGATCGAGCAACTGTAGCAATCGATCGACGTAACACCTTCATCCCGGCTGGCAGCAAATACTGCCGAAACCAATCCTGCCGCTGCTGCTTATACACATTCACCTTCGCTGCCACCAAGGGGTCTTCCACCGAAGGAATTGGCAGAGTGGCAATAATTAGTAACTTCGGTGCTGGCAAATCTTCCTGATGATCACACCAAAAATCCCAGCCCGTCACTAAAATATTTGACTCCCCCAAACCCAGTTTTTCTACCTGCACTACCGAACCATATTGTGCCGCAATTTCTGCTGCTGCCTGTGCCCGCAAAGGTGTATCACCCACTATGATCGCAATGAATCCCGGCGCAGCAATCAGTTGACGATGAATTAGCTCGATCGACACTCGCACAAAAGCCGTCTGGAACATCGCCGTATTAGGCATCGGCATCCAGTTAGGTACATAGAGCTGCAACGGTTCTAGGTTCAGACCAATACCAAAACGCACAGCGGTCATCTCTCCTAATCCTAGCTCTTGCCGATAGCTCGGAGCAGCAGTTTTGCTATCGAGCACATTCCCAATCAGCACACAGGTTTGCCTTGCCCAAATATCAGTCAGTGCTGCACCCAAATCGATCGGGCGAGTAAACAGGCTCATCGACCCCTGGGTGCGATCGACTCTTGCCCAAATGCAGCCTTGGTCGAGCTGTTGCTGAAAGCGTTGCCAAACTATCGGGAGTTGTTGATATGCCCCAGAAAACCCTGGACGTTCGGCCAGTAGATCACTTAAAATTTCCAGCTCATCAGTATCTAGCAAATAGCATTCATAAGGATTCACCGGACGCTGAAAAATACTTTTGGTCAACTGAGCGCGATGATCGATCGAGTTCGGCAATAAGTCCCAATCGATTGGCTTAATATCCACTTGTAACCAAGCTTGCACCCAGTTTTCTAGTCGATCGGCTCCATCAATAATCACCGGCATGGTCAATTCTTTGGTGAGCCAGATCTCGGGAGTCAACAACAGCAGAGAATGCTCGGCATCTGGGATGCCTAAAGATGCTTGTAATATAGGGATCTCAGCCTCGATTTGCTCCAAGATCCGCTGCTCAGCCACGATCACCACTGGCTGCGCCCACAGCAGAGCTGGAATTAGATAGCTCGATCGATAAGGTGATTGCGCTGCGGGCACCCCAGTTTGAATCAACGCCGGTTTGCCCAGCCGCACCGCTCGGGCTACCAACCGCGCCATACTCAGTTGGTGTGGCCAGCTTTGCCCAGTCAGCTCCACCGACTCTAGCCGTAAAATATCCCGCAGAGCGGTATGAACCTGAACTTCTAACACAAAACATCGATCGCTGAAGACCTTCCAATTCTGCCACAGACTGCAAATTGTGGTGAGAGAGCACAGAGTAAGCCCCCAAAATTGTGGTTCAATATAAGGTTCCTGGGTAACTTGAAAGCATAGTCAAATTTCCCTGTCCACATCCAGACCACTGATTCTGATGACTCTTATCTCCCAACCCCGTCCCGGCATGAAACACACAGTGAGCCAAAATTGGCCGGGGTTGATCGCCGCCTATCGGGAATATCTGCCAGTGACAGATAGCACCCCGATCGTCACTTTACATGAGGGCAATACCCCTCTGATTCCAGTCCCTACTATTGCTGCGGCGATCGGGCGAGGCGTGGAAGTATTTATCAAATATGACGGACTGAACCCTACCGGCAGCTTCAAAGACCGGGGCATGACCATGGCCGTTACCAAGGCCAAAGAAGCCGGTGCCAAAGCCGTAATTTGCGCCAGTACTGGCAACACTTCCGCTGCTGCTGCGGCCTATGCTATCCGCGCTGGCATGAAGCCCTTTGTGCTGATTCCCGATGGCTATGTGGCTTTGGGCAAATTGGCTCAGGCATTGTTATACGGAGCCGAAGTCTTAGCGATCAAAGGCAACTTCGACGATGCTCTAGAAATTGTGCGCGCCATGGCCGACAACTATCCAATCACTTTGGTGAATTCGGTCAATCCCTACCGCCTAGAAGGCCAAAAGACTGCGGCTTTTGAATTAATTGATATGTTGGGTGATGCCCCCGATTGGCTGTGCATTCCGGTGGGTAACGGCGGTAATATTAGTGCCTATTGGATGGGTTTTTGTCAGTTTCAGCAAGCCGGTAAATCGCATAAACTCCCCAGAATGATGGGTTTTCAGGCTGCTGGCTCTGCACCCTTGGTCAACGGCGCGCCGATCAAAAATCCGGAAACCCTGGCCACAGCAATTCGGATTGGCAACCCAGCTAACTGGCAAAAAGCGATCGATGTGCGGGATGCCAGCCAAGGTGAGTTTAATGCGGTTACCGATGCCGAGATTGTGGATGCCTATCGTTGGCTGGCTGGCAAAGAAGGAATCTTCTGTGAACCGGCTAGTGCCGCTGCTGTCGCTGGTCTATTGAAAGTTAAAGACCAAGTGCCCGATCGAGCCAAGGTAGTCTGTGTGCTGACCGGCAACGGACTGAAAGACCCGGATACTGCCATTAAATCTAGCCTCAGCCAATGTCAAACTGGCATCGCCCCAGATCTGAAGTCGGTGGCTACCGCCATGGGCTTCTAAGCCATGCTACGATATGTATCCCTATCAGTATCGAATACCCATGTTGCCAAAACGTGTTCAGTTTGACTCCACCTATGTGACTCTTAAAGCCGAAGAGCTAATCGATGCCGCTTCAAACCGCTATCGGATTACGGTACAGGTGGCCAGTCGCGCTAAAAAGCGTCATCGCTATGAGACCGAAAACACTGATGACCCCATGATCAAACCAGTGATGCGGGCAATTTTAGAAATGGCCGATGAATTGACTCAGCCAGAAATTTTGGGCGACTAATTCTAGGTAAATGAAAGTGGATAAAACTTTCTGTTCTGGCCAGGGTTGGCGACTAGGATATCGATCGGCTAATCGACTGTATCCGGCTTTAGTCGGCAGTGATGATTGGGCGATCGAACTCACTACTGCCGAACTGGCCGATTTTTGTCGATTGTTGTATCAGTTGGCAGGCAGCATGGAGCTGATGCAAAATGAGCTAATGACCGAAGAAAAAATTGACTGCGAAGCAGAAACTGAGTTGCTCTGGATGCAGGTTTCGGGTTATCCGGCTAGCTATAGTTTACGCTTGCTACTCCATTCTGGGCGCAAAGCCGAGGGCAATTGGGCGGTAAATGCTGTGCCAGCAATGATTGCCGCTACTAAACGCATTTTTAATCTCAGTGCAGAATAACAAAATAAATTGGCTGGGAGGCTAGGGCGGTGAGTACACCAGAAATTCATTGGTATCCGGGGCATATCGCCAAGGCTCAGCGGCAGCTCCAAGAACAACTCAAAAATGTTGATGTGGTGTTAGAAGTGCGGGATGCTCGGATTCCGCTAGCAACTCAGCATCCTTTTGTGGAGACTTGGATTGGCAACAAAATGCATCTGCTGATTTTTAATCGCGTGGATATGATCACCCCAGAGGTGCGTTTGGCCTGGACTCAATGGTTTAAAGCTCAAGGCCAAACCCTGTATTTTTCGGATGCGCGGGAAGGGAATGGCGTAGCGGCAATTATGAAAGCGGCACAAGTAGCTGGGGTGGCGATCAATCAACGGCGGGGCGATCGAGGCATGTTACCCCGACCAGTCCGAGCCGTAGTGATTGGCTTTCCCAATGTGGGTAAGTCGGCACTAATTAATCGGCTACTGAAAAAACGGATTGTAGAAAGTGCCCGCAAACCAGGGGTAACTCGGCAACTACGCTGGGTGAGAGTCTCGGAAGAATTGGAGTTACTCGATGCTCCGGGGATTATTCCAGGGCGACTGAATAACCAAGCAGCAGCGATCAAACTAGCAATCTGTGACGATATTGGCGAGGCCAGCTACGATCGACAGCGGGTCACTGCCGCGATGATCGAACTAATTAAAGAACTGGGTTATGCCGAGAATTTGCAGGCTAAGTATGATGTAGATCCACTACCGATGACTGGCGAAGACTATATTCGGGCGATCGCCGACAAGCAGTATTTGGGAGATATGGAACGCAGCGCCCACAATCTATTAAACAATTTCCGCACTGGGGGGTTGGGTCAGATTGGTCTAGATATGCCGCCGCTGCCACAAATCCTTGATGCCTAGTCTATTTTTGTTTATCTAGCGACAACCCTTGCTCCAAGACCGCCTTGGCCTTTGACCGTTGGCCATAAGGAGTTAATTGTTCGATCGACATCCCGGTCAAAATTTGCATATCGGCCAAACTAATTCCTCGCAATAACATTTCCACACACCAAGTCTGCTGAGCTTGTTCGATCGCCACCAATTTGCCATCTAACCCTAATAAATTTATAGTTAACTCTCGCCAAATATCGCCGATCTCAATGACTGCTAGCGGCTCCAGATCAGCCCCTAATAATAAAGCCCCCACATTATCCTTGCGTCCCCGCAACCACTGAGTTAAGGGATTTTTTTGGTAAGAACCATAGCGTTTGCCCATAATCCATTGATTTATTGGTACCTGGCGCACTGCTCCCTGGGTAATTTGCAAAAATTGGGCATCTCGATCGCTTAAATAATGCACCTGCTCTAAACTAGCGATCTCTGCTGGACTCACCCCTGCGCCAAATAATAAATAGACCAATGCCAATTCCCGCGCCCCTTTCTTTTGGGCACGTTGAAAAATAGTATGTACCAAAGTCCCCGGCAAATCCACAATTTGAGCCGGAATTATCGGACTCGGATCAATTGGCTGACTCAGTACTAACTGGGTTAAATCATTGACAAAACTTTCCCGGTTTGGCCATAGCCCATGAAACTCGGTAGCCGATTCTAATACGGCATAGCCCAAGAGAGTGCTGTTGATTAAAGCCACTAATCGATCGTTAGTTAAGGTTGCACCAATCGCCCCCAAATAGTCCACAGCCGATCGATGGGCACGATTAATGCCCCGGCCCAAAGCTTCCCGGTTTTCGATCGGATACTTTCCCCCTTCCCCAATAATCGATCGCAGCATTTCGGGGATGCCATCTAACAGACTCAAATAAGACTTGGCATATCTGGCAAGGGTTTGCGCCGCAGGACGGGTGCGATCAATCTGTTGTCCAAAAGTAGCCGAGAGCTGGTCGAAAATCTCCGATTCTTCCATCACCGCCAAAATCAGACCCTGTTTATTCCCAAACTGCCGAAACAGAGTGACTTCGTTCACTTCGGCTAGTTCAGCGATTTGCTTAGTAGTAGTCTCGGTGATGCCCTGTTGGGCAAACAGCTCCAAAGCCGCATTGACTAAACGTTGGCGCGTGGGGTTACGGGGCAAATTCATAAAAATGTAAGTGATGCTTGCATATTTGAAAAAGTCTTGCTAGACTAGGAGATGTAAGTGACACTTGCATCTGCTTTAAATATAGAACATTTGAGCGATCGGGTCACTGGAAATAAAGTGAGATTGACCAACCACCTCGTTTATAACCCTTAGAATTTTTATGACTTCCAAATTAATACAAAAGGCTGCTGATTGGAGCCATGGTTTGTCTTGGACAAACGTCGCTTTTTTTGGCTCAATTCACGCCGTTGCCCTCTTAGCACCATGGTTCTTTTCTTGGTCGGCATTGGGTGCTCTGGTAGTTCTCCATTGGTTATTTGGGGGCATTGGAATTTGTTTAGGTTATCACCGCTTGCTGACTCATCGCAGTTTTCAGGTGCCTAAATGGCTAGAGTATTCGATCGCTATCCTTGGTGCTTTGGCCATGCAGGGCGGTCCAGTATTTTGGGTGGGAGGTCATCGTCAACACCATTTACATACCGAAGATTGGGACAAAGACCCCTACTCGGCTAAGCGGGGTTTTTGGTGGAGTCATATGCTGTGGATTTTTTACCCTACCAAAGAATCTTTCGATCCCAACTTATATCGCCGTTGGGCACCAGATTTAGCTAAAGATGCTTTTTATCGCTGGTTAGATAAGTACTTTTTAGCATTACAGATTCCGGTTGGGCTGTTGTTGTATGCAGTTGGTGGTTGGTCTTTTGTAATCTATGGTGTCTTCCTCAGAGCCGTGATTCTTTGGCACACTACTTGGTTAATTAATTCTGCTTCTCACATTACGGGCTATCGTTCTTTTGATGAGACTGAAGATAATTCTCGCAATCTTTGGTGGACAGCTTTGTTGACTTATGGCGAAGGTTGGCACAATAATCACCATGCTCATCCTAATGTAGCACCGGCTGGCCGGACTTGGTGGGAAATTGATACTACTTGGTGGGTGATTCAGGGTCTACAAAAGTTAGGTTTGGCGAAAAAGGTGGTGATGCCACCACAAAAATAGGAATAGTCACTTTTACGATGGCTATTAAGGCCAAATTACTTCGATCGATCTTCCCCAAGTTAACCAAGCAGATCACCCCACTAACCACTCTTAAATTCCCCTCCCTCGCAGGGGTGGCAGGCACAGCCTGACGGGGTGGTAACTACTAGTCAGCGAAGTCCATTCGTTGAAACTTGACCTGCAACCCGCCCCGAGGCTTTGGTGTCGGCACAACAACCAAACTGAGATCTTGATCGGGTAACAGCGTCCACTCATAGTTACGTAGCAATTGCACCGCGAAAACCTTCATTTCTAGCCGCGCAAACTCCTTACCAATACACTCGCGGAGTCCACCACCAAAAGGTAGATAACTATAGGGTTTATCTTCAGCCCGATCGCTATTAAACCTTTCCGGATCAAAGTCATCTGGCTGCGGAAACGTCTCGCCATTTTGGTGAGTGGCATTAATTTGATAAAGCACAGCCCAACCCTTGGGAATTGTAAAGCCACCGTATTCGCAATCTTGCAACACTTCCCGAAAACCACCACCTACTGGTGGCACCAGCCGCATTACTTCCTTAATCACTCGATCGAGATAGGGCATTTGCTTGAGTAGATCTGGAGTGATTGGTTGTGTGCACAAGGTTTGTTGCTCAGCGCGGGCTTTGGCTAAAACCTCGGGGTGCTGGGCAGCTAAGAGGCAGAAACTGGCAATGGCGGAGGTTAAGGTCTCATGTCCGGCAAATAGTAGTAACAAGACCTGATCTTTCAACTCTTCGATGCTTAACTTTTCACCAGTTTCTTCGTCTGTGGCCTGCAACAAAATATCCAAGGCATCAGTTTGACCAGGAACTGACTGGTGATTGCGAATTAACCGTTCAATTTCATCCAGCAATCCTTGGCGATTTCGTAAGGCTTTGCCAAAAGCCGTCCAGGGCAAGTTGATGGGCAGCGTAAACAGACCCGCACACCAAGTCTCAAATAGTTCGCCGATGCGGGTTTCGGCACCATTATCTAGGCCAATGAGCAGTTTGCAGGCAATATCGAGGGTGTAGTTACGGAGTTCGGGATACCAAGTGAGTTCTGCCATGTTTTGCCAGCGTTGGCAGTAGCGATCGGTAATGGCTTCCATGGCTGGAATATACCCAGCTAATGCCCGAGGCTGAAAGGCTTGAGCCATCAATTTGCGTCGTGCCATGTGGGTGTGGCCGGTCTGTAAAGCCAGGGAAAGCGGGCCTAAGAGTTTTTTGACGCTGGGTGGCCAACTGACTCGGAAGTATTCGTTTTCATGAGACAAGATGAAGCGGTTGCCTTCAGAACCTCTAATAAAGACGGTAGGACTGCCCAGCAGACCGGTTTTAAATATGGGGCCAAACTGGTCATGGCGTTTGCTGGCGAAGTGGGTATCGGTAAAAAAGCTCAGGGTTTCACCTAGGAAGGGAATGCCCAATTTACCGGGGGGCAGGGGAGAAGAAGAGGGTTTTGTAGGCATGAAGGGGAAGTTTTGTGGGTAGAGTGTTTTGGCAAGAGCAGCTTTTCTTAAGGTAGCGCGAGTTTTGGCAGTATTAAAGGGGCTTTAGCACTAAACCAGTGAAAAAATCAGCGGGACAAAGTTGTTAGGATGGGTCGCAGCAATTCCAAATTCAGATTTCTGGTAGTAAGCCAGGTTAATGCTGGGGGCTTGCCCCCAGACCCCCATTGGAGGGCATTACGCCGCCCTCCAAACCTCCCTACGTAAGGGTTGATCTTGCTGAGTTGCCGCGTTGTCTTTAATTCATGAATTAAGTAGAGTTGATCTCCGCAACTGCGCGACAACGCTGTTTGGTATTTTTGAATTTGGAATTGCTGGTAAGATGTCGATCGATCGTTGGGTTAGTGCTGTTTTGACGTATTTGGTGCCCTACACTGTGAGTGTCCACGGGCAATTTGTGTCTAAGTCTCGCCAAGAAGCTGGGTATGTGTCAGAAATCAAATCTTGAAATGGAAATGTGCTGGATCGATGCTTGGAGTGACTTACTTGAGCTGGTTGGTACTAGGCGGAATGTAAAATGTTTGTTACCCAATGGCCGAATTGTTAGTACGGCAGCTTGTCAGGGCTGGCTGCAAGAGTCGGCCTATAAAGGCTATCAGTTGCAGGTAGTGGAAGGTTGGGTTAGAGGAAAACGCGGGATTATAGTGAATAAATATTTATTTGGTGATAGTTATTCCTAATGCTTCTCGCAGAATAGGGCGCATTTCTTGGGGCAAGCTGAGGAAGATTCGATCGTCTTTGGGGTTTTGTTTGTATTTAATGCCAGCTTCGAGCATTTTGAGAGCTAGGGCTAGCTCTGGATAGGGTTTGCCAAGTTCTTGCCACATTTTTAGCCACTCGATCGC
>JANNEH010000230.1:0-4825 GCA_031378405.1 Synechococcales cyanobacterium OTE_75_metabat_409 | reverse complement strand
GAAAGCGACACTGTTTACTTTGAGCAGCCCAATGCTCAAGAATCTTCGGCTCCTTTGGAACAGTCTTCCGAAGACTTTATCTACGGTAAGCATTCGGTACTCAGTGCCCTCGAAAGCGGTCGCCAGATCAATCGCATCTGGCTGTTACCGAAGTTACGTTACGATCCCCAGTTCAATTTGTTGGTGACCGAAGCCAAGGGGACTGGCACAGTGATCGATGAAGTGGATGTAAGGCGGTTGAGTCAGCTTTGCGATGGTGGCAACCACCAAGGTATTGTGGCGCAGGTCGCTCCTTATCACTATTGGGATCTGACTGAACTAATTACCAAAGCTAAGGCCGCTAGTGAGCAACCGGTTATTTTGGTCGCCGATAGTCTGACCGATCCCCAAAACTTGGGAGCAATGGTGCGGACTGCTGAAGCCTTAGGGGTGCAAGGTTTAGTGATCCCCCAACGACGGGCGGTAGGTATTACCAGTAGTGTCCAGAAGGTCGCTGCTGGAGCTTTAGAACACTTACCCGTGGCACGAGTAACCAATCTCAGCCGTGCTTTGCAAGAGCTAAAAGCGGCTGGCTTCTGGATCTATGGCACTGTGGCCACCGCTCCTACGGCCATCCATGATGTGCAATTTACAGGACCAGTAGTTGTAGTTATCGGTGCGGAAGGTGAAGGGCTGAGCTTACTTACCGAAAACACCTGTGATTTCTTGATTTCGATCCCACTTTCGGGTAAGACAGCCAGTTTGAATGCTGCTACAGCAGCAGCGATGGCTCTGTACGAAATCCAGCGTCAGCGATGGTCAAATCGGATACGACTATAACCACTGTAATCGGTTAGACTACAGCGGAACTATGAAAGGCTTCATCTACTTATGTAGATGGAGTTTCCAACATTTAAGCAAGTATTATTGCCTAGTTACCAGCAGAGACAGAGTGCAGTTGTTGGTGGACGGAAATCACCGCTATTTTGTTAAAACAAAGTAAAGATTGTGCTTTAGATGGTCATTCTCATGAAGTTTGGTGAATATTAAGGTTGACTCCGCACGGATTCACATCCATTATTCATAAAGGCATCTGCGAAGAACCGCCCAGCCAGCGGCAAGTAGGTACTTTTACTAGATAATCTTGATCTATTAAATACTTACTGTCATTATCTCTGCTGGCAAAGATTTGCAGAGGGAAAAATCATTTCCTTGTCAATGTTTATAGTAAATTCGATCCTAAATAGTAAAATGCCAATGAAGCTCGGGAAGATCGGCGAAATCTGGACTAATACCCTAGATTTGCTAGGCCAAGCGTGGTGGATTGAAGTTTCCACCACTTTGCCCAAATGTACTTACTACTTTGGCCCCTTTGCCGACGTAAAAGAAGCAGAATTAGCTATGCAAGGTTATTTAGAGGACTTGGAAAGCGAATCTGCCCAAGGAATTCAAGCACAAATAAAACGCTGTAAACCGGAGCGATTGACGATCGACCACGATATGGGGGAGAACTCTGACCGCAAGCGGGCAACAGCGCTGGGCGGCCAAATATCTACTTTATTGTTGTAGTCATTAGGGCAATGAGGCGGCCTCTCGGGCTAGCCTCAACTGCCCTTGCTGCTCTTGTAATAGCTGCTGTGCTTTGGTGCGGTCTACGCCTGTCCAATGCATTAATAATGCGACTTTTACTGATCGATCGCTGTCATCTAGTAACTTAGTTGCGGCGGCATAATCAATCTCAGCTAAATCTGCCAGCATCCGAATCGCTCGATCGTGAAGCTTGGAATTGGTCACTGCTACATCTACCATTCGGTTGCCGTAGACTTTGCCCAGTTGCACCATTGCCCCGGTAGAAATAATATTCAACGCCATTTTGGTTACGGTGCCCGACTTGAGGCGCGTCGAACCAGTAAGAATTTCGGGTCCCACCAATAGCCGGATTTCAATGTCCGCCTTCGCTGGTACCTGATCTAAAGGCACACAGGCAATAAAAGCAGTAGTTGCTCCCCGCTCTTTGGCGGCCTGTAAGGCTCCATGGACGTAAGGAGTGGTACCACCGGCTGCGATGCCTACTAAGACATCATTTTTGCCGACTGCTCGATCGACCATAGCCTGCGCCCCATCGGCGGCAATATCTTCTAAGCCTTCCGAGCTACGTACCAACGCCCCCTCACCGCCTGCTAAGATGCCCTGCACCATCTCTGGTGGGGTGCAAAAGGTGGGAGGGCATTCAGCGGCATCTAACACCCCTAAACGCCCACTAGTGCCTGCGCCGATATAAAACAACCGGCCACCTTGGCGCATTCCGGCAGCCGTGGCCTCGATTACTTGGGCTAATTCTGTCCTGGCTCCAGCAATTGCTGTGATGGTTTGTTGATCTTCGGTGTTGAACAAATCTACTAGCTCGATCGGGCTGAGTCGATCGAGGTTTTGGCTGCGCTCATTTACTTGCTCGGTAGTTAAGTAACCGCGCTGAGTCCCGGTTTCTGGCATTACAATAATCCTTCTAGTTGGCGACGAATTCGATCGTAGTCTAATTCTTCGGCGGTTTTTTCTTCGGTAGCAGCAGTTTGGCGATGCTGGCCATCGGCTTGCCAATCGGTATCGGTGAGGTTATTTTCTGGCGGCACCACCAACATGCCTTGCTCGATCAGCACACATTCATAGTTGCTATCGGCGCAAAATTCCTCGATTTCCCCGGAGTCTAATGGCTCTACCGTAGGTGTAGGAAGGTCTTGAGCCTCCAGCATCATGGCATAACGAGTGGCATCGTCTTCATCAGCAAACATATATATAAGATCGTGGCCTTCTGCGCGCACAGAATGGATGCCTTCATTATCGGTACGGGCATTGAAGAGTATGACGTATACACGCATAGGAGTGACTGACTATTTCTATTTGATAAACCTACCATAACGAGCTACCACCGATCCCACTCCATTATTCTCTTGATGAATCCAAGCCCAGAGCTGATCCCCCCAAGAAAAATGCCACCATTCCCCTGGATGCCGCTCAAAACCAGCAGCGGTCATCACTTGCCGCAATAGCTCGCGCTGCTGATGAAATACTTGTCCTTGGGGATCGGTGGCAAAATAATCAGGCTGAGATCGCGGTGACATCTCATCGATCGACGATCCCATATTTACTACCTTCCCTGCGGCATCTAGCAGTGTGAGATCGATCGCGGCTCCGGTACTATGGGGAGGCGGGGTGGCCAGGTCAAAACTAGGCATCGCCCAAATTTGATAAACCTGTTGCCAAATTTCATCAGCTTGATCGGCAGCCAGCCTTAAATTTTGCAATCCCCGTTCCATGACCACTTGCTGAAAAGTATAGTCCACCATATATTGCTGTACTTCTACTGGTCGGTAGGCATCAAAGATCTGGAGCCGCCAGCCGGGTCGCAGATTTTGCAAATGTTGCTGGGCTTGGCGCAGGCGCTCGATCGATCCCTGGCGCAAAAAATACGGCGATTTCCCACCATAATCTGCTCCACAGGTCATGTAAGCATGGGGTGTTACTAAGGCGAATTCATCGGCAGACAAAGGCAACAGTGGTTCATGACATTCTTCGATCGCAATTTTTTGATATGGCTTCATCAGCAACTTCTCATGGTCTAGATCTTCAGCAATATTCCCAATACAAAGACAGATATCCCATCCTCACTTGATCGCTATGGGGAATATTTTAGTGGTTCGGGCGAACTATCCAATTTAGAATTGCCAGAAGCTGCTCGATCGGAGACATTAAAATCTTGTTAGCCTTTGGAGTAAATACGGGTAAAGAAGTTGACTTTAACTTCTTTACCCGTATTCAGAATCGAGATATTTTCCCATCAGAACAGAACTTATTTGGCATTCTGATGCTCTAAAGTCTCAAAAAACTAAGCTTCGTCTAAAGCAGCAATTCCAGGAAGAATTTTGCCTTCAAGTAATTCTAAGGAAGCACCACCGCCAGTGGAAATATGGCTCATTTTGTCAGCCAAGCCTACTTGCTCTACCGCTGCTACCGAGTCACCACCACCAATAATAGTAATTGCACCTGTAGCCGAAATATCTGCCAAAGTATGGGCGATCGCCTCGGTGCCTGCTGCGAATTTAGGAAACTCAAATACACCCATTGGGCCATTCCAAATTACCGACTTACAATCAGCCAAAGCCGCTTGGAAAGTCTTGATCGAATCAGGGCCAATATCTAGACCCATCCAACCATCCGGAATATTATTGATGTCAACAGTTTGGGCATTGGCATCAGGAGAGAAATTATCAGCCACCACTACATCAGTAGGCAAAATAAGCTGCACGCCTTTTTCCTTGGCTTTAGCTTCCAAAGCCCGCGCTAACTCTAATTTATCTTCTTCTACTAAAGATTTACCAACATTTAAGCCGCGTGCCTTGTAGAAAGTAAAGATCATACCGCCGCCCAAGAACAGTTTGTCGCACTTGTCCAACAAAGTTTCAATCACACCGATTTTGCTAGAAACCTTCGAGCCACCTACGATCGCCGCCAAAGGACGCTGGGGAGACTCGATCGCGCCTTGGAGATACTTCAGTTCGCTTTCAATTAGGTAACCAGCTACCGAAGGTCTCAGATATTTAGTAACACCCTCAGTAGAGGCATGAGCGCGGTGAGCAGTACCAAAAGCATCGTTGACATAAAGATCGGCGATCGATGCCAATTTCTTAGCAAATTCTGGATCGTTCTTTTCTTCTTCCGGGTAGAAGCGGACGTTTTCTAACAAAGCCACTTGACCATTGGTCATGGCTCCAACTTTGCTGGCTACTTCATCACCAATACAATCATTGCATTTGACTACGGTTTGACCTAAGAGTTCAGAGAGTCGATC
>JANNEH010000200.1:0-31574 GCA_031378405.1 Synechococcales cyanobacterium OTE_75_metabat_409 | reverse complement strand
ATTACACCCATATTTTCATACAGGTTTTTCTTTTCAATTTCGTCATTGCTACGGGTGCTGGGCGAAGTCATTTCAAAAATCACCGCAGGTACTTGACCTTCTTCCCAAGTTTTATAGTTGTCTCGACCGCCCGGAGGCACGTTGAAAATCACCATTATATCCGGAGCAACTCGAAGACGAGGAAACCCTTGAGCATAGTATAAAAATTGATTGGCGAGGACTGTGGCTTGTTGATCTTTGAGATGATGGAGCAACATAGCCAAGGTGGTCATGAGGACGTACATATGATCGTAAGATTCAGCCAAGGGTTCTCCGTCGGAACTAGGGTAGAAAATTTGGGCAGGTGGGGTTTGATTCCTTGTCAGGTCGAGCAGTACTGCGGTCATAAGATTTTCTCTCTGCTAACTAAACTGATTTTAGCAAGATTGGCACAGATCTGTGAAGCCTAAAAAGCCCTATCGATCGCCAAGTGATCGATAGGGCTTTTTGCTATTTATAAAAAATTAACTATTCTGCTGATATCAACCGTCGATAAGCTGTACCCAATACAGTAGCCAACAGCGTAATTTTCAGAGCTTCTAGGCCCCAATACAATACATGCATCTGATTCATACCTGCTGGAACTTCAGAAATAGTACTATGCATTTGTAGATTCTCTAATCCACCATTGGCCATACTGGCACTGTCTATCATATTTAGATCGATGCTCAGACCGCCCATCTGAGGGGTCAGAATGAAAGTGTAGCAGAGAGCAATCAGCAAGAGTAAAACACTGGAAACACCGATTTCAATTTTTTGCTTGCGAGCCAAAACTTCTGATTGCCAGAGCCACAGACCAACCGACAACGCAGCAGCACCGCAGAGCAGCTCAAGACGATTGAATACCGAAAAGAGAGTGTAACCCGCTGCCCCAAAGTTAGAAGTGCTCATCATGCCGCTGAAATACATGCTGGGCATAATTGTGAAATCAATTAACAGTGTCGCGCTGAGCCAAAAGCCCAAAACTGCTGCGATCGCCGTTAGCCAGGTTTGGCCATTATTTTTAGCTACATAAGTATGAGCCATAGTCCTACTCCTATATGACGGCTAAAACTGCCGTAGAACTTTAAGGATAACCAATTTAACCATAGCAAATTGATAACTTTTACATCGGAATATATCAAGCAATGTAAAGTTCACCAGATCGCGGCAATTTTGCGATCAAAAAGTTGTTGATCATCAACAACGAACATTAGACTAAAGGGGTTGGAATTTAGGTAAAGACCGCAGTGCTAGTTAAAGTTAAATTTTTGCCCAACAACATTGTCGTCGAAGCTGAAGCTGGTGAACCATTGCTCAACGTGGCCGATCGAGCCGGAATTTCGATTCCGACTGGTTGTCTGGCGGGTTCTTGTTTTGCCTGCGAAGTAGAAATTGCCAACCAGCCGGTACGAGCTTGCATCAGTGGCGTGCCCAGTGGCCAAGCCGAAGTAACCATCGCTCTGTACGAGGACGCTCTATGGTGAGTACTGCCGAACTAATTACCCAAGATTTTAGCCCAGCCCCTGCCGACTACTATACCTGGCCAGTAGAGCGCAAACTGCACTTTATTTGGTCGCGGATCGAAGCTTCGCAATATGATGATCTGCCCTCTTTGCAGCCGATCGATGTCCTCGGTCTGCTTTTCACTCCTTTGGGCAAAAAAATGGACGATCGAGCCGATGAAGCTCCTGCCGGTTGGCGCAAAGCCCTTCATGCTCATGGCACCGTCGCCCAAGTGGAATATGTGGTTGCCACAGACCAACCCTATACTGGTTTGTGGCAAGGAGCCAGCGGCCTAGTGAGGCTGTCGGTAACTGGAGACCCGGCCAAGCGGGGATTTGCGCCGGGGCTAGCGCTAAAATTACTGGTTGATGGTCGCGATAGTGCCAACTTTTCGGCACTGTATACCCTGACCGGTCAAGGTCAAGACTACAATTTCTTTGCTCACCCCTTGTCTAATATTGTGCCAGTGGTGAATGAGCTGGGGCCAAGGTTTATTAATGGTATTTTTCGTCGGGTCACTCGCTATCCGACCAAGCTTTCACTGCAAGACTTTGGGGTATTCGATCGAGCTGGCATAGCAGCACCCCAGCCTTCTTCACCAGCACAGATTTCCCTACTTCCCGAGTTACAATTTGCCAGTACGCCCCACGACTTTCGATCGGACTTAGCCACGGTTTCACCTGGCACCAAGCTGTTTACCATCAGCGTCAGTAATTCTGGCCAAGTAATTGGCCATTTAACAACCAAAACCAAGTTTGTGGCTTCAGCCTACGGTGATAGCCGGTTGTTCTTTCGTCATCACCGCTTTCAAGATGCTTGATCCTGTGGCTTGGCTTTCTTGGCTAAAATTTGCTTCAGCAGAGAAGTATCAATCTTGCCAAAGTGAATAGTACTAGCAATATGCCAGTTTTCTAGCAGCTTCACCAGCCAAGATACATCGTCTTGCGGACTAGCATAGTAATGGTTGAACAAAATGGCCAAGCGATGATTCAGCGAGGTCTGCGCCTTCGGACAGATCAAAATAATCTTTAGAATAATTCCGATCGTGGCAGTAGAGCCAATATTTGACACCAGGTTAATCAACACCATGTGATTAGGGCGTTCGGCACTGTCAATAATCAAGAAATTGAGCAACTGGGTATAGGCTCGTACCTGAGACAACTCATCTAAAGCCTTAGTATGATTTTCGGGAATAATGCCCCGCAGATATTCTTTTAGCCTGGTCTTAAAGCTGTTTTGGGCTTTGCTGGTTGGGTCTAAATCGGTGATTAAATAGCGGTAAAGCAGCTCTTTGAAATCAGCAAAAGTCATGTTGGGATGGATCTGGGCCTGAAAATTACAAGCGCTATCCCAAGGGTTATCAGGACTATGCCGAGAATTGCTGACAAAGGCTTGGAGGGCGCTGCCTAAATCGCGACTTTTGAGTAAGCTGGGGTTGGGGACAGCATCGATCGACTTTTGGGGGTCAGGATTCTGACGCAGAGAAGCCTTGCGAATTTGAAAAGTCAGGTATTTGGAGAGCCGAAACTCATATTCTCGCTGAGCACGACGCTTGGTTTTTTGAATAATTTCCAAATATTCGACGGTGGCATCTTCGGCCAGTAGGCTAGATTCATACAAAAATGGATACCGATCGAGCAAGTCAGACAATGGTGCTTGGCCATCAGTGCTAGTAGAGCGCCGGGTTACAACTATTTGCAGCTTGAGTAGGCGCTGATAATAAACATCTTGGATATATAGTTTCCAAAGCTGGTTTAGGCGGCGGGGTAACTTAGCATAGATCTGATCTTTGCTATGGACAGTTTGGCCGATCTCATCAATTAGTTGACTGATCAGTGAGGGTTTACCATCAATTAGCCAGGTGGTGATTAATTGATAACAAACCTGATCAAAAATGCGCAAAAAATCTCGCTGGGCACTCTTCTCTTTGGAGAGGGCGATTTCTTCGATCGCTGCCGCAATTTCTGGATCAGTAATGCCTTTGCCTTCTACCAAAAGTCGCTGAAAGGCCATTAAGACATCTTCATCCCCAGCATCTTTAAGGCTTTGTGCCAACCAGTTACAAATGGATTGTTCTGTCTGCGGTGTCATCCGCGCGTAAGAAGTAACCACTGAAAATATCCCCGAATTAGATGTCCCAAGTAAACAAAAGATTGCCAATCTTCTCACTTATGATGCCCATCTAGACATAGAAAATATCTCTGGGTTTCATTTTTGCTCTTTCGGAAGTGGCCGATCGATGATAATTTAGGCTTCAGACAGCGCAACCAGACCGGAACACACCCATGGCCTTACCAGAACTAAACGCAATTCAACTTGGCAGTAGCGGACATCCGTTAGTGATGATGCATGGCTGGGGTCAGAACCTCCGGGCGTTGCAGCCGATGGCCGAGTTATTGGCCAACCAGGCTCAAACCCATGTTTTAGATCTACCTGGATTTGGTAAATCACCACCGCCACCAGCCGACTGGAATACTACCGAGTATGCCGATCGAGTCTTGGCCTATCTAGATGAAAACAAAATTGAGCGGACTGATCTGTTGGGGCATTCATTTGGTGGTCGAGTCTCAATGCGGTTGGCGCACAAATATCCTGATCGGGTGCGATCGATCATTATGATCAATTCGGGTGGTCTGCAACGCCAAAAAACTTTCCAGCAATCCTTGCGCAGTCAATGGATCAAGACTATGCGCAGCGCATTCAAAATTTCACCCACAAATCGTCAGCAGTTGTTAGATTGGCACAGCCAAAAATATGGCTCGCGAGACTATCTGAATGCTGGAGTAATGCGCGGGACATTGGTGAAAACAGTGAGTGAAGATGTCACCGAGATCGTCCGGCAAATTACCGCCCCAGTGTTGTTGCTGTGGGGTGAGCAGGATACCGAAACCCCGGTGGAGATGGCCCATCGCTACCATCGACTATTTCCAAATTCTGAACTAATTACGGTTCCCCGTCGGAATCACTTTATGTATCAAGGGGAAGGCGCACATCTGTGTACTTACTATGTCCAGAAATTTTTAGCCCAAATTCCGGCTAGCTAGCCGCCATTGGCTTGCCAGATTGCTCTCTTTCCCACAGGCGGATTGCCCCTTGAGCAGCCGAATACATCGGAGATCGAGAAGGGACTAGTTTGGCTACGTCGATCGCTTGCTGCCACTCTCTTTTAAGAGCATGAGCGTTAGCAATCTGGTAGATTTTGTTCGACCATTTTGCGATATCTTTTTGGGCTTCCGGATAGCGAGAATTACTAGGAGAAATCTCTTGTCCCAAGGCGATCGCCCATACATAGGAGTTCGGATCACCAGAAATTATCACTTGCCGAGCTTGATCCAGAGCATCGATCTCTCTAGACTGATTGGGGCTGGAAGTGGCTTGGGTTGTGGTGTTGCTTTCCTCTGCGATTGTGGGAGATTTGGGTGACTGGTAATTTCTAATGTTGACCACCAACACCCCGATCGCGATCGAAGTTCCCAGCAAACCAATAGATACTGGCATGATCCGTGATTTGGGGCGGGGCTTTTTGCGGGCAGTGGGATGATAGGGCACGATCGCCGATTGGCTCTGGGTCGATTTGGCGATCGATCTAGGGGTTCTAGTCGGCAGCTCCGATTCATTTACTGATCTAGATACCGACTCTCTACTAATAGTGCGCTGTTGCAGCGTAGCCTCTACAAAAAACCCAGAAGCTTCAGCATTGGCTACAAACAGCGGGCGAAATACTCGGCCATTGTTAGGTAAAATCGCCCAGGGGTTTTGCACTGGTCGCCAGTGATGTTCGCTGATTTCGGGCACGCGGCTAGCCAAGTATTCTTGCAGTTTGTCCAAAGACAAATTGGGCTGAGAACGCATCGCCTCTAAGCACACTGCCGTAAAAATACCCTGCTGCAAACCCATGGCTTCGTGAGAAAATTCTTGCTGTTGGCAAGATAAAAAAGTGGGAATTTGGAACTCTTTGGCCAAATTGGCTGCACCTTCTCCGAAGCCCCGCCCGTTGACTCCCCGATTGGCATCGATGAAAAACATTGCTTCTAAGCCCGGAGCGCTAAACAGCCGGTATAGATAGCTAAGAGCAATCCCGGTTTGTTCCGGGTTTTGTGGATCACCATCGATCGGCATTAGATATTCTTTGCCGCCGCTGCTCAGACCATAACCGCTAAAAAAGAAACAGACCGGATCACCCGGTTGTAGGGTTTCCCAGCAAAAATGCTCTAGCCACCGCTGAATATTTTGCTGGTGGGGCAAAGTAGAGTGGCCATCGATCGGGGTAGAGTTGTCGGTCATTAACAGACAATGCTTGGGATTGCTGCTGCTTTGCCCAAAGAACTGTTCTATCGCGCGCGCGTCGGCACTGGCAAAGTTCAGTGGTTGAAAAAGCTGATAGCGATCGATGCCGATCGAAATAGAAGCGTATGGTGCCATGGAGCACGGTGACTTTCTAAACTCCCTCTTTACTATAGAACCTAGCTGGAAGATGTGCTGAAGACAAATCACTAAGATTTATTTTAAAGAGAAAAAGAGTTAGCCAAGTTAAATGTGATTTGGATCGCTATTTTGCTAGTGAGAATGGGAATGATGTGAATAGACTGTTTAGATTTCGAGGGCTGTAGATTGACTCGATTACACCAAACAGTTTTGTCATCTTAGTCAATATCTACCAAGCAATGGACTCTGTAATTTCCGCCGCTCAGCCAGTAATAGATCAGTTGACTCCAGTCAAAACCATTGAAAATTTAGCCCAAAGTGCGGCCAGTGGTTTTTTGATTGTCACCAGTGAGGGGGTCACCTGGTATGTATATTTTGTGGAAGGCAAAATATTTTATGCCAACCATTCACTAGACCCATTTGAAAGATTGGAGTTAAACCTGCGGCGGACTGCCAAACAAAATGGCATCGAGCTAGATCAGCAGCTCTATCTGGATTTACGAGATCATTTTGCCAATATTAAGGTAGAAAATTTCTATCCTAGTTCCGACTACCAAGCGCTCTGCTCGTTGGTCAAAGAAAATAGACTTACCCAGGCTCAGGCTGTCGGTATTATTCAAAACCTGACTAAAGAAGCTCTGCGCAGCTTCTTGCTGTTGAAAAAATTCACCGCCAAGTTTATTGAAAAAACCACTGATGCGCCAATTATTTGGTCTACCAACTTCTTACTAAAAATTAAAGAGTGTCAAGACGAAAACGATGCCTGGAAAGCATTAGGGCCAGCTATTACCAGTTCACACCAACGTCCTTACCTGATCAATGGTGGTGTGGGTATGGCACCAGAAGCGCGCGCGCGCCTGAACAAGATTTTGGTCGGGTTCGATTTTCATCAACTCTCGCTGGTAATCAATCAAGACAGCCTAGATATTGCCAAAAGCTTGCACAAGCTGTTGCAGTCTGGAGTAGTGGGCTTGTGGGAACCCCGCCCACCTCTAGATCGGTTACCCAAAACCTACACCCCAGAAGCTGCACCGATCGCTAGCACTAATATCGTCAGTGCCAACGATACCTTTGGGGTTACCCCAACACCTCCGGTCGGAGATGCTCCCTCTAAGGTTTATCGCATTGTTTGTATCGATGACAGTCCTACAGTTTTACGGGAAATGGATCGCTTCCTCGATAGTGATGTCTTCCAGATTTTCCCGATCGTCGATTCGGCCACTGCACTCATGAAAATTATGCGGGTGAATCCAGACATCATTTTGATGGATGTAGGTATGCCCAACATTGATGGCTACAAACTCTGTGCCATGCTACGCCGCAACTCAATGTTCAAAAAAGTACCAATTATCATGGTTACCGGCAATACCGGACTGATCGATCGAGCCAAAGCCAAAATGTCTGGCTGTACAGACTACATGACCAAACCCTTTACCCAAGCTAGTTTAATCGAAATGGTCTTCAAGCACATTTTAGAATAATTCAATGGAATAATTCAACTTGTATCTTTTCTTGGATCTTTCCGGGAACTCTAGTTTTACGTACCAGTAACCAATATTGATTCGGAGTAGATTACGCGCCATGGTCAAAGTTTTAGTCGTCGAAGACACCCTTGCTCAAATGGATTTAATTAAGCTATACCTCAAAGAAGGTGGCTATAGTGTGCTGACGGCCAACAATGCCAAAGATGGTTTGGCCTTGTTAGATAGCGAAAAACCTGATGTAGTCATTACTGATGTGGTAATGGAGGGCATGAATGGTTTTGAAATGTGCCGCGCAATTAAAAAGAACCCCGCTACTGAAAAAGTGCCAGTAATTGCCTGCACTTCTCGCAATACCGACCTAGATCGGATGTGGGGAATGAAGCAGGGTGTAGATGCCTATATTGGTAAACCCTTCACTAGTGAAGAGTTGGTCAGAGCAGTCCGATCGGTAGTGGGCTAGGGCGATGAACACGATGAATGTCACCGAAATTATTCAGCAGGGTGTAGAGGAGCAAAAAAAGCTGGGGACAGCTTATCTGCGGATGCAGATTGCGCCTAACGCCACTGCTGCTATTGCCATGCAAGCAGCACGAGCTGCTCTGGTGGTGAATGTAGATCGCTTGACCCCAGTACCCAACATGCCTAGCCATGTAATTGGGTTATTGGCTCACCGCAGTCGGGTGCTCTGGACAATAGATTTAGCCAGAATTTTGGGCTATCCACCAGCAGATCTGCGGCGATCGAAAGTGAGCGTGGTGTTACTAGAGATCGATCGGCAGTTAGTGGCTTTTGCTGTGCCCGAGATTGCTGGGGTACTGCGCTTTATGCCCGAGGAGATTATTTCACCTTTGGCTAACTTTAGTGCCGAGCTAGTGCCCTATTTGCAAGGTTGGTTGCCCTACGAGGGCGAAACCCTGTTGATCTTGAGTGCGCGGGCGTTAGTAATGACTATGCCTACTCGCCATGCTGCCTGATTTTTTATGCTCATAATTTTTGCCTGTTAATACAATTTTACTCCCATTACTTTTTAGACCCATTTTTCGCTTTTTGAGATTGCTATTTTAGCCCATCTATTCTTGACCATTTTCACTTGTATCTAGCCAAACACCATTCACGTAATGTCTCCGAAGGAGAATCGCCATGACTCAGAAAAAAGATCTTCAAGCGCCAATCAGTAACCACTCAGATGATACCGGTATCCCCAGCTCTTTGCTGGATTTTCCATTGGCCGATAATCCTACTGCTATGCTACCAATGCCAACGATGCTCAATGCTCCTGCTGCTAATAAGTCTTTTGTTAGTATCAAAACAAAGGCCACAATTTTTGCAATTTTAATGGGTGTGGTGCCAGTAGCTTTGGTGGGTGGTTTGAGCATTTTGCAAATTAGCGATTTCTCAGCGAAGCAAATTAAGACTGCTCAACAAGAACGCGCCACTGGTATGGCTGACAAAATGAACCGCTTCTTGTTTGAGCGCTATGGTGATGCGGAAGTTTTGGCAGCACAGCCGGTGTTTGCAGATGCAAAAATCTCCAAACTGGTAACTCAAACAGAAAAAATTAAGCTACTGGAAACATACATTACCAGCTATCAATTATATGACAGCATTGCTTTTATTGATGTGCAAGGAAATACTATTGTGCAAAGTAGAGGCAAAACTCTGGAAAACCAAAGCAATCAAGAATATTTTAAGCAGGTAATGTCTACTGGTCAAGTGTATGTTTCCCAGCCGGAAATATCTAAAGATACCAAGAATTTTATTATATACTTTGCTGCACCGGTAAAAGATCCGGTTACTGGTGCAATTGTGAGTGTCATGCGCACCCGCGCACCAATGGAAAAAGTTGAAGCGCCCATGCGTAACTTGGCGAGTAAAGAAAGTGCTTATCACTTGTTTGATACTCGTAGTAAACAAGTATTTATGAGTTCCAACAAAGAATATCTTGGAAAACAGATTGATGTAGATATTAAAACTTCCCAAACCCAGGGTGTGGTAAGTCATATCAATCCCCTCACTCAGCGAGAAGAACTACTAGCCACCGCCCCCTTTGAAAAACTGCCCGATATTAAGGCTTTTAATTTAGTAGCTGTCTCAACCTATGATGCAGTTTCGGCTTACCAATCTCGTCAATCATTGCTGATTCTGTTGCTAATTGGTGCTGGCTTAACCACCATGGCAGCGGCGGCGATCGCTTTGTATGTAGCTGGTAAAATCAGTGAACCACTGATAGAAACTGCTGATGTGGTAGAAAAAATCGGTAAAGGTAATTTGGGTGAGCGCCTTAACATCAACAGTAATGATGAAGTGGGTACCTTGGCTACCAACATTAATAACATGGCTGGACAACTACAAATTTTGTTGGCCACCCAATCAGACACAGTAGAAAAAACCCAGCTCTTGTCGTTGATTGCCCAAGCCCAGAGCCAAGAAGAATTGGTGGCTCCACTGAATGAGTTCCTGATTACTGCCCGCAAAATAATCAGAGCCGATCGGGTAGTAATTTATCGCTTCTTCCCCAACTGGGGTGGCCATATTGCCGCCGAAGCGGTGGTGCCAGAATGCATTAGTGCCATGGATGAAATGATCATCGACAACTGCATTCCCGCCAAGAATCGTGAAGAATTTGCTAATGGACAGGTGGTATCTAACTACAATGTTTTAGATGCAGGCTACCATACCGAACATATCAAGCTCTTTGAACGGCTCAATATTAAATCTAACCTAGTGGTGCCAATTTCTCAGGGTGGTAACTTGATTGGTCTGTTAGTTGCCCATCACTGCCGTCAATTCCACAATTGGTCGAGTAGCGAAATTGAAGTAATGACCGAATTGGCTGCCCAACTAGCTACGCCCATGTTGGTGTACTCCAGCTCTGAGCGCACCAGATATGCTGCCGAAAAAGACCGGGCAGAAAACCTCAGTCGTCAACAAGAGTTGATTAGATTGCTGAGTGAAATTGAAGGTGCCGCTACCGGAGACTTGACTGTGCGATCGGAAATTAATGAAGGTGATATCGCGATCGTCGGTGACTTCTTTAACTCGATTATTGAAAACCTGCGGGATATCGTCAAAACAGTAAAAATCTCTACTGCCCAAGTAACTACTTCGGTAGACGAAAACGAATCAGAAATTCGGTTGCTGGCCACCGCTGCTAACGAACAGGCCGATAAGATCGAAGAAACTCTGCGCCAAGTAGAAGCTGGAGCAATTTCGATTCAATCGGTTGCCCGTAGTGCCCGTGAAGCCGCTGCCGTAGCAACTGCCGCTTCGGCTACTGCCGAAACTGGTGGTCACGCCATGGACAACACGGTATTGAACATTAACCAACTGCGCGAAACTGTGGCCGAAACTGCCAAGAAAGTAAAACGCTTGGGTGAATCTTCCCAACAAATTTCTAAGGCCGTTGGTTTGATTAACCAAATTGCCCTGCAAACCAACCTCTTGGCCATCAATGCCAGTATCGAAGCCGCCCGCGCGGGAGAAGAAGGTCGTGGTTTTGCGGTAGTAGCAGAAGAAGTTGCTCAGTTAGCAACTCAATCTTCGGCAGCTACCAAAGAAATTGAAAAAATTGTGAGCACCATTCAACGAGAAACCAGCGAAGTAACACAAGCAATGGAACTGAGTACCGCCCAGGTGGTAGAAGGTACCAAGTCGGTGGAACAAACCAAGCTGAGCTTGCGAGAAATTATCGATCAATCCAAAGAAATCGATGCTTTCTTACAATCTATCTCGGAGTCGGCGATCGAACAGGTAAAATCTTCCGAATCGATGAAACTGGTCATGACCGGCGTAGCTCAAGTTTCTGCTCAAACTTCTACTTCTTCTTCGCAGGTATCTAACTCTTTGCAAGCAACAGTAGCGATCGCCCGCGAATTGCAAGCGGTAGTTGGGAAGTTTAAAGTTAACGCCGACAATAACTAGCAAATCTCCAAAAAATATGGGAGGCCAAGCTTCCCCATCTGCATCTACATCAACCCATTCTCTCCCACCGCGATGACTATTTCAGCGCAAGAACAACAAGTTCGTCTTCAGTTTCTCGAAGAAGCCCAAGACTACGTCGATCAAATTGAAACTGGCCTCTTGGGAGTCGGTAGTGGCGAGGTCAAAGGCAAACAGCTTGATGCTGTTATGCGGGCTGCCCATTCCATTAAGGGTGGTGCCGCAATGATGAGCTTCATGAAGCTCTCAGCCATTGGTCACCGCCTAGAAGATTCCCTGAAGGTGCTGCGCTACGGTCAAAAAAGCCAAGAAGTAGATGCCCGTCTAGAGCAAGACTTGTTGGCAGTGGTCGATCGAGTGCGCAAGGTGATCGATTACCATCGTCAGGGTGCCGAAATTCCGGCGACTTGGCTAACCACTGAAGTAGATCCCTTACTACAACGGCTCTATGATCGCCTCGGTGAACCTCAAGCCGCAGATGATGGTTTTTTTGCTGACGATGACGGGGAAGAAGAAGACATTGTTGTCTACTTGTTTGAAACCGAAGTAGATGCGGCCCTCCAGCACCTAGAAGAAATTTTGGCCGATCCAGATCATTCAAATCTGCATAGCGAACTAGAAATTACCACCGAAACCCTCAACGGTTTAGCAGAAATGATCGAGCTGCCAGCAATGGCGGCACTCTGTCAGGATATTAGTCAAAAACTAATGGCTGCTCCCGCTCAATTTGTGGAAATTGCTCAGTTAGCAGTGGCAGCCTGGCGTAGATCCCAGTCTTTAGTCCAAATTGACCAACGCGAAAACCTCCCAACCTCGATTAGTTTTGGTATAGGCATAGCGACCACCGAAATTACTGCTCCAACTATGGCAGTTTCGGTAATGATTACGGAGCCAGCTTCCAATGATGAAATAGCTCTCATCGATACCTTAGTGCCAGTGTCTGGTGCTGATGAGCTAGAGTTAGTCTCGCTCAATATACTCGAAGAGTTTCCAGTTGATTCTTTCATGGATTTTGCTGGTGTCGAGGACTCCAGCGAGCTAGATTTCTTGTCTTCACTAGCCCGAGAAGAAAGCATTACTAATAATGATTTTGGTGAAGATCATAGTGATATTCTCGGTCTATTTGGTGATATGGCCACTACACCCACATTTTCCTTTGGTACAGGTGGATCGATCACCGGAGGTGCAAGCGGAGCTATCGAAGAGTTATTCTCGATCGAAGAATTAGCCAATCTGTCAGAAATTGCCCCACCTGACAGCGAATCACGAGTGGAATCGGTGGCTGAGTTGGCCGATAGTGGCTCATTGCCGGTAGATGCTGCTCCGCAGATGGCTGATCTGTTAGAAACCATGTCTGGGTTAGATCTAACTCTAGACTTTGGGCTAGATGCCGACATGGATTGGTCGGCGATGCAGACAACCGATCTAGATGCTAGCGATTTCTTTGGGGCGTTAGCTGCTGCCGAAACCGAAGTATTAGCACCAATGATTTCGGTGGAATCGTTACCAGCGGTTACCTTTGAGGCACATGAGCATCCAGCACCAGAATCTTTCGACAATACCCCAGTATTGCCCGAACAAACCATTCGGGTGGGCGTAGAACGACTGGCCGAAATTGGCGACTTATTTGGCGAATTAAATATCAGCCGTAGTGGTCTGAATATTCAAGTATCTAGCATTCGGAATTTGTTGGGTGACTTGTTAGAAAAAGTCGGTGGCTTAGAAGCAGCCAGTGTACAACTGCGGAGTGCCTATGATCGCATTTCGGTACAGGTAGCTGAAAAAGCGATCGAAGCCGATGATATTACTTTAGACTTCGATCGACTAGAAATGGATCGCTATGGTGATTTTCACTTGCTCTCCCAGTCGGTGATTGAGTCGGTGGTGCAAATCCAAGAAAAAGTCAGCGATATCGAACTTCAGCTCAACGATACTGAGACAGTAACTCGCGATCTCAACCGCACTGCCAAGCAAATGCAGACTCGGTTTACCACTGTGCGGATGTTGCCTTTGAGTGAAATTGTCGGTCGTTTTCCGCGAGCAATCAGGGAAATGTCGATCGAGCATGGTAAGGAAGTAGAACTAAAAATCAAGGGTGGTAACCTATTGATTGAACGCCATACGATTGAAGTGTTGAAAGACCCCTTGATGCACTTGTTGCGCAACTGTTTTGACCATGGCATTGAGCCAGCCACCGATCGGATTGCTGCCGGTAAATCGGCAGTAGGTTTAATTGAAATTAATGCTTCCTACCGAGGCAACCAAATTGTGATCGTAGTAAAAGACGATGGCAAGGGCATTGATATCGATAAAATCCGGGCTAAAGCCCTCAAAATGGGCATCGATGAAGAGACTCTAGCTGCCGGTGGTCGCCAAGAGTTATTAGAACTCATTTTTGAGCCTGGATTTAGTACCGCTGCCAAAGTCACCGATTTGTCGGGGCGCGGCGTGGGCATGGATGTAGTACGCACCAATTTACGCGAAGCCAAGGGCAATATTCAGATCGAAACAGTTGCTGATCAGGGTAGTACTTTTACGATTACCGTGCCCTTCACCATGTCTTTAATGAAGGTGATGATTGCGGAAGCCAACAAAATGCTGTTTGCTTTCCCTGTTAACGGGGTAGAAGAAATGCTCTTACCAGACCCGGATAAAATCTCTAGCTGCGATGGTCAGCGCTACTTAGAGTGGCAAGATACCCAGGTGCAACTGATCCAGATGCAAGATTGTTTCCAGGCCACTAGTGCGCTTAAACCGCTATCGATGTCTGGCAATGCCAAGATCGATCAACCAGCAGTTCTGGTGGTAGCCGATGGAAATAAATTATTTGGTCTGGAAATCGATCGGTTCTGGCAAGAGCAAGAAGTAACTGTGCGTCAGCCCCAAGGCGTATTAGAAATGCCCGCTGGCATCTCTGGTTGCGGTGTATTGGGTGATGGTCGAGTAATTCCGTTAGTCGATCCGTTGGCACTGGTACGCTGGCGCGAAAATGCTGGCTCTGATGCCAATCTGGCCTTAGAAGCGCCGTTAGAACTACCGCCAGTTCAGAGCGATCAAGAATTGATCATGGTAGTAGACGATTCGATCAACGTCCGCCGCTTTGTGGCCATGACTTTGGAGCGCAATGGCTATCGAGTGGAAGAAGCCAAAGATGGTTTGGATGCCCTAGAAAAAGTCCAGGCTGGCCTAATTCCTCATGCGGTGATCTGCGATTTGGAAATGCCTCGGATGGACGGCTATGGCTTCTTGGCTAATGTGAAGTCGATCGATTACGCCAAACATGTGCCGATACTAATGCTGACTTCCCGCAGCAGCCAAAAGCACCGCAAGATTGCGATGAACCTAGGTGCCTCGGCTTACTTCAGTAAGCCCTTCAATGAGGCCGAGATTCTGGCCACTTTGTCGGAGCTAATTTTAGCCCAACGCGCAGCTCATTGATCCATTCCCAAGCCCAACACCAGGCTTTAGCGCGGCTTGGGTGCTACGGGCAAAGACTTAGTACATTTACTGTAAGTCTTAACTGGTAAAGATTCTGGCACAATTTTCTGCCGATTCACAGTGATCGATCGAAAGCTAGCAGCTTTGTTAATAATGACTTCACCGCAGGCCGTAGATGAAAAATTATTGACCCCATATCCTTGGCCAGTATTAGCAACAATTCCGTACAGTTTGCCCGGTTTGAGTCCAGTGATCACCACTTGTCCTTGGGCTGTTTTGTAGGCTGACAGGCTCTGGGCACTAGCTGCACTCATTACTAGTAAGGTGGCCGCCCCGATCGCTAGGTATCTTTTTTTCATACTGTATTCTGTAAAGAACGCTCTCGACTGTTGATGTCGAGGGCGGGTGTTTAGTTCCAATAGCAGAGCTATTTGCCAAATTGTGGCTGGGCTTTTTTCGCCGGTTTACAACGGGGATGCTCTTTGGTGGGCAGATTGCTAAGCTGAATTTCTTGACTATCGATCGACAAAGATTGGTATTTGCCTGCGCCGCTAATTAGGGCTTCACCGCAGCCGTTGGTATTTACTTTGCGGCTACCCAGCCGCCCCTTTTGATTTTTGTATTTTACTTCAAAGCTCTGTTTGGGCTTGAGCTTAGTTACTACTATTTGGCCTTTACGGGTTTTGTAAACAGTCGGTTCATTGGTGCCGATCTGCGCAAAAACTGGGGTGATTTGCCCGAAAATAATCGAACCTACCGCAAGTGCCGCAAAAATTGCAGGGAATTTCATAGAATATGGGTGATCAAGAAAAACTCGATTTTAGCCTGGATTTTGCCCAAGATCGATCGAGGCCAGCAAACCTTGAGACAATTGTCTGAAAGATAGACAGCCAAACAACTTAATAAAAGAACACATTGTCTTAATTACTTATCAAAATTTCATCTATTTTCCATGCAAGATTTTCGTTGAGGAAGGTAATATCTTGGGTTGGTCGAATAACTTAATGAAACAATACATTATTTTTTTTACTTATAGTAAATTTACCCACCGATCAGTGCAAATAATAGTAGCCGCTTATAATAAGGTAGTCGATCCCGAGTAGGTATAATCACTTCAATTAAAGCCAAATAAGTACAATATGTTAACTCTTATCAAACATCTTTCCATTTTTGTTGATGGAAACAATATGTTCTATGCTCAACAAAAAAATGGCTGGTTTTTTGATCCTAAGCGGGTGATAGAATATTTTACTACCGACCCTATGGTGAGTTTGGTCAATGCCTTTTGGTACACCGGTCTAAAAGACCCCCAAGATCAGCGGAGTTTTCGGGATGCTCTGATTGCTTTAGGCTACACAGTCCGCACCAAAGTTATGAAAGAACAATATGATCATAGTTCTGAACGCTATTTGCAAAAAGCTAATTTAGATATTGAAATAGTCATCGATATGTTTAATACGGTGAATCAATATAATCGAGTGGTCTTATTTAGTGGTGATAGTGATTTTGAACGGGCGATTGAGCTACTCCGGTCTAAAAACACTCATATCACGGTGGTTTCCACCGAGGGCATGATTGCACGAGAGTTGAGGAATGTCAGCGATCGATACATCGATCTCAACGATATCCGCACCCACATCGAAAAATTGGATGTACCGGTTCGGAACAACCTAGCAGCTTGTCTTAAAGCATCTTAGCTAGGTGCTCTTACACAATAATCAAATATAAAGATTTAGCTGCTATCGGTCGAAGCCTATGGCCATCAATTATGCTGAAGGAGTGAGATAATAATAAATTAAACCCACTTAATCAGATTAATTTTCCGTCATAATAACTTGCAGGAAATTACTGCCTTTCTGCAACAGAGTCGATCGATTTTTGACAGTACCAAATTCAAGGTCACGACTCTCATGAACGCCATCCAACCACTCAAAAAGATCCTGCAAGTTAATACAATTGATGACAGTCAGCCAACAGAATGTTTCCCCGTGGTGGGCATTGGTGCTTCGGCGGGCGGCTTAGAGGCTTTTCGGCAACTATTGAGCCATTTGCCGATCGATACGGGCATGGCCTTTGTGCTGATCCAACACTTAGACCCCAATCAAAAAAGCTTGCTGGGTGAGATTCTTTCTCGGGAAACCACCATGCCCGTGGTAGAAGTACAGCAAGGTATGGCCGTAGAACCCAACTGTATTTATGTGATTCCGCCCAGCACTAAAATGGTGATTTTAGAAGGGCTGTTACATCTGACTCCTCGGGATAGAACTCATGGGGTCGCTATGCCGATCGATGCCTTTTTTATGTCATTAGCAATCGATCGAGGCAGTAAAGCGATCGCCGTAGTACTTTCTGGTGGTGATTCTGATGGGGCCAGAGGACTAGAAGCAGTGAAGGAAGCTGGGGGTATTACTTTTGCCCAGTGTGAAGCCTCGGCCAAAGTGAGCAGTATGCCGAATATGGCTGTAGCTACTGGTCAGGTAGATTTTGTGTTGCCGCCAGCAGCAATTGCTGAAGAGCTAGCCAAAATTAGTCATCATCCCTATGTAGTGCATCCTACTCCGGCTACAGTAGTGGAAGCAATCGCCAACGGCGAAACTGCTCTGCAATCCATCTTTAGCATTGTGCAAACTACCGTTGGGGTAGATTTTAGGCTGTATAAGCACACCACTTTAAAACGTCGAGTTCTGCGCCGGATGGTGCTGTATCGCCTAGACAACCTAGAAGATTACGCGGCCTATCTGCAAGTACATGGGGCGGAAGTGCAGGCTTTATATGAAGACATTTTGATCAATGTCACCAGTTTTTTCCGCGACCCGATCGCTTTTGCCACTTTAGAAAGCAAAGTGTTTCCCGTTATTGCTAACAGATCGCCAGATTCGCCAATTCGGATCTGGGTAGTGGGCTGCTCTACTGGAGAAGAAGTATATTCGATCGCGATGTGTCTATTGGAATTTTTAGGCCGCCAAGCAATTAAACCACCGATTCAAATTTATGCCACTGATATTAGTGACTGGGCGATCGAAAAAGCCCGCAAAGGTATTTATTTGCAAAACTGCGTGGCTGATATTTCACCAGAACGGCTCCAGCGTTTCTTTACAACCGTAGAAGGCGGGTATCAAATCGGTAAATCGGTGCGCGAACTCTGTGTCTTTGCTAAGCAAAATCTCTGTAGTGATCCACCGTTTTCTAAGTTAGACCTGATTAGCTGTCGTAATGTGCTGATTTATTTAGGCACAGTCTTACAGAAAAAGGTCTTTCCGATTTTTCATTATGCTCTGAAGCCCACCGGTTTTTTGCTGTTGGGTACTTCCGAAACCATTGGGAAATCTGCGGATTTATTTACGGTAGTAGACAAAAAGTACAAAATCTACTCTCGCAAAATAGCATCCACCCGGCTTTCCTTAGACTTAATTGCCAATACCTATGCTAGTAAAATCACTAACCCGGCTCTCATAAATACTGATGTGGCCTGGAGTGATTTGGACTTGCAGCGCGAAGCCGATCGACTGGTTTTAGATCGCTATGCCCCAGCGGGTATTGTGATTAATAGCGATTTAGAGATTGTACATTTTCGGGGACAGACCAGTCCTTATTTAGAAGCTGCACCGGGTAGAGCTAGTCATAACTTACTCAAGATGGCCAAGGAAGGCTTAAAGCTAGAACTACGCACCGCAATTCACCAGGCCAAACAGCAAGAGTTACCAGTAAAAAAAGTAGGTTTGCCAATTCATGAAGGAAACCAAATCAGAAATGTGACCGTAGAAGTAATCCCGATTCAGGTGCGGGGCATAGATGAACGATATTTTTTAGTGCTATTTGAAGATGTTGTCCCAGTAGCAACCTCTAAATTTACCCCGGCAGAAAAGACCATATCTCATAATGGCAAGCTAAGTAATGAAACACAAGAAAATATTCGCCTCAACCAAGAACTGGAAAATACCAAAGAATATCTTCGATCGATAATTGAAGAGCAAGAAGCCACCAATCAAGATCTACGGGCAGCAAACGAAGAAATTCTCTCCAGTAATGAAGAGTTTCAAAGCAGCAATGAGGAACTAGAAACCGCCAAAGAAGAAATTCAGGCCACCAATGAAGAACTCAACACCATCAATGATGAATTGCAACACCGCAATGTAGAAATAACCCAAGTGAGCAGCGATTTACAGAACTTAATCAGTAGCACCAATATCCCAATTTTAATGTTGGATAGCGAACTCTGTATCCGCCGGTTTACGCCTTTAGCTCAGAGCATTCTGCATCTAATTCCGGCAGATGTGGGCAGACCGCTGCACGATATTAGCCCTGCGCTCCAAATGCCCGATTTGGAAGCCCAGATTCATGAAGTGATCGATACTCTCACAATCAAACAACAGGAAGTTCAAGATCAAACTGGTCATTGGTATGATCTGCGGATTCGACCCTATAAAACCATTGACAACAAAATTGATGGCGTGATCTTAATTCTGGTAGATATTGGCGATCTGAAGCGAGGGATGTCTGAACTCCAATACTCTCATAACTATACCCAGGCGATCGTAGAAACCATGCGAGAAGCCTTGATTGTGCTAGATAAAAATTTGCGGATATCCACTGCAAATCAGTCGTTTTATCGGATGTTTCAGACTAATAATGCTGAAACAGAACATCATTTAATCTTCGAGCTAGGCAATGGTCAGTGGAATATACCTCAACTAAGGCTGCTGTTGCTAGATATTTTGCCTCGCCATGAGCAACTCCAAGATTTTGAAGTGGAGCATGACTTTGAGCAAATTGGGCACAAGGTGATGCTCTTGAATGCCCGGATTATGACTCAACCGGAAGGCGGTGATAGTATTTTGCTGGCGATCGAAGATATCACCGATCGCAAACGCCTAGAAACTGATCTGGCGGCTCTGATGACCCAAGAAAAATCTGCTCGCAGCACAGCAGAAACTGCCAATCATGCCAAGGATGAATTCTTAGCGATGGTTTCCCACGAGTTACGCGCCCCGCTCACCGCTATTTTGGGCTGGACACATTTATTAAATAATCATAGTTTACCCAAAGCCAAAGTAGCCCAAGCTATAGAAGTTATCGATCGGAGTGCCAAAGCTCAAGCTCAATTAATTGAAGACTTGCTAGATATTTCGAGCATTACTTCCGGAAATTTCAAGTTAAACATTCGACCACTACAATTGGCCTCAGTTATTGAAGCAGCGATCGAAGTGGTAACTATTGCCGCCGAAGCTAAGCAAATTCGCCTAAACTCCCATCTAGAACCGGGAGTTAACATGATTATGGGCGATCCAGAGCGATTGCAGCAAGTAATCTGGAATTTGTTGACCAATGCCATCAAATTCACGCCGATGGGTGGTTGGATCAATGTTAATTTGGCCTACCTTGATAATCAGGCTCAAATTACGTTTAGTGATACTGGCTGCGGCATTGATAGTGAATTTTTGCCCTGTGTGTTCGATCGCTTTCGCCAAGCCGATATTTCTAAAACCCGCTCTAGTTTTGGCTTGGGCTTAGGTCTGTCGATCGTCCAGTCTTTGGTAGAACTACATGGTGGCACTGTAAGAGTGAAAAGTCCCGGCAAAGACCAAGGCACGACGTTTACGGTGCGGCTACCATTGCGAGTAAACTTGCAAGAGAAGATGCCCTTAGCCACCATCCAAATCAATGAAGGTGAAGTGGCCACACCTCCCGCAGAGATGCCTTCATTAATAGGAGTGCGGGTATTGGTGGTAGATGATGAGGCGGATGTGCGGCAGTTATTAACGGTGGTTTTGGAGCACTATGGCATCACGGTAACGGTGGTGGGTTCAGCACAGGAGGCAATCAGGGTTCTCACGACAAATCCCAAAGATTATGATGTACTACTGTCAGATATTGGGATGCCAGGGGAAGATGGCTATACGTTAATGCGCCAGATTAGAACAATGAGTGCGGAGGCTGGCGGTCAAATCCCGGCGGCTGCCCTCACGGGCTTCGGTAGCAAGGTCGATCACGATGCATCGATCGCGGCGGGTTTTCAGTGGCACTTAGCCAAACCAGTAAACCAAGATCAGCTTTTATCGGTAGTAGCAGCTTTAGCTGGACGCATTAAAATTGACTCAAGAAACTGAGATCTTCGATCGACCCTTGGGGAGCAGAGCGGGCGGTAGTCCGAGCAAAGTTAGCATCTAGTTCTGCTTGAGCTATATTCCCCAGACCAAGCTGGGCTAAAGCCCTTACTGCATAGGCATTACTAATTCGCGGATTAATACTGAGTGCTCGATTGACTTCCCCAATAGCCATTGCATACTGTTTGTCATCGACTAATGCCCGCGCAAACTGTACTCGGATGGCCGCCGAATTGGGATTGAGCTGCAAAGCTTGCCGAGTATAACGGATAGCTACCTGGGGAATTTTGCGCGCTGAATAAACGGTGCCCAAATTGCCATAGGCGTAGTAAGACTGCGGATCTAGCTCGATCGATCGCAATAGATCGCCTTCAGCACCACCAATATCAGAGAGTAAAATTTTTACACCTCCGCGCACATTGTAGGCAATCGCCGATTTGGGAGATAGTTCTACCGCTATATTACAGTGACCGAGAGCTTGACCATATTTACCAAATTCCCCCAAGAAAAAGCACTTGCTCACATGCGCCATGGCATATTTGGGATCGATCGCAATAGCTTGATCAGCATCATTAATGGCACTGGCAATCCGGTTTTGCATAAAATTAGCTGCCCCTCTGGCCACATAGGCGCGTACATAGCGAGGATCGGCTTTAATAGCTTGGTTCATCGAGTCGATCGCGCTAGACCACCTGCCCTGACGGAATAAATCTACCCCCTGCAAGAAAAAATCATCGGCTTTAAGTTTGCTCGATCGGCCAGCCAGCACTGGAGCATCAGACACATTTAATCCTAAATTACCAGCCAATTTCAACAGTGTAGTGGTGGTAATGCCCAAATTAAAACCAGTTTTAATCCGCACATTTTGATTGATTTCAGAAACTTGGCTGCTATCTTGAGTATCACCGCGTCCATGAATAGCAATTAGCTCACCGGCATCATTGAAAACCGGTCCACCACTCATTCCGGGCAAAGTACTATTGCTATAAACCAGTGAATAACCTTCGGCCAAAGGGCGATTGGCATTGGCGGTAACTTTACCCTCAGTAAAATTGTAAATAGAAGCACTGATTGCTTGGGTTGCAGTCGGAAAACCAGCTACATATACCGTTGAACCTTCTGGAGACTTAGCGGCATCACCTAATTTGGCTGAAGGATAATTTGTGGTACTCTGAAATTTCACCACGGCCAGATCGGTGCCTTTAGTAGTACTAATATTAGTTGATTTATACTGATTACCATCTGGGGTTACGATCTTAAAAGTACTGCTGCGATTTCGCACCACATGAGCTGCCGTGATCACAGTGTAAGTATTGTTGTTTTTTTGCACAATCACCCCAGAGCCAGGTGAATCGGGCGAATCAATATTGACAGTTACTGCTTTAGCCGTTTTGGCAACCTCTATCGATGAAGCCCCCCAAGCTGCTGGCATCCAGACAGCGATCGAAATGGCAGTGCTGCAAAGAGAAACACCAATGAAAGATAAATACTGTTGCATAGCTTGGAAGTTGGTCTCCTAATCCTGCTTTGATGATACTATCTGGAGTCTGTGGCAGTCAAAAGAATATTATTGGCGATGTAGTATCAGATACAGTCGATATAGATGAAGGATTGATATAGTACTACCCTATATGAATAAAGTTGACACCTGATGCCAAATTATGAATTTAGAGGTTAACCAACCCCATGACTTTTGAAATATTCAACAAAAAAAATTGGTTTAAGCTAACCAAAATTAGCATCGATCGCCGCTGTCCTAAATGTAACAGCAAAAAGATTCGTCGTAGCTATCGTACCGGGCAACTGGAAGACATCCTGCATTTCTTTCGGATTTCGCCCTTTCGTTGCACAAATTTTAAATGTACTTGCCGCTTTTTAAAATTTTCGGGCTGGTTACAATAAACAAAACCCCGCTAAGGGGTTTTGCTACTTAATAAGCTTCTTGTAACTCGTAAAAATCTGGTGAAATATAGTCTTTGCGCAAAGGCCAACCCACCCAATCTTCAGGCATTAGTAGCCGTTTTAGGTTGGGATGTCCGGCAAACACAATGCCATACATATCGTAGGTTTCCCGCTCTTGCCAATCAGCAGCGCGCCAAATCCAATATACCGAGGGAACTACCGGTTTGTCGCGGGGTAAAAATACCTTAATCCGGATTTCAGCGGGCTTAATGGCACTATCTGTCAACTTGACGATGTGATAGAAACTAACCAACTCACCACCAGGGCCAGAATCATAACCGCCCTGACACTGCATATAGTTGAAGCCATAGGCGTACAAGGCCGTACAGACTGGCAACAAAAACTGTGGCTCTACCCGAATTACTTCCACACCCAAGTTGTCGGCTTCTAGGGGGGTATGGTCAACAAAGCCATTAGTGGTCAACCACTGGGAGGCTTGACCTGCTACCACTGGCAGCGCGGCAGGTGTTACCGCCGGAGTTTCGGGCATAGGATTAGTGCTTTCTTCAGCCACGTTGCACCTCTTGTTTGGGAGCAGTCAGTAGAGCAGGAGGAATTGGCATTCCCATCGCGGCAGCTAGTTCAGCCGGTGGAGTGCTATGACCACCTGTCTGCAAGTATTTACCAGTGAGAATCGGCGCGACTGGGCGCATTTTGTGGCCAATACTGCGGTAGCGATGAGTCTGTTCAAGCTGGCCACGTTCTTGGATAGATTCGTTAGCGATTTTCTTGCGCAGTTTGATGATGGCATCCATCACCGCCTCTGGGCGAGGTGGGCAACCAGGTAAATAGACATCCACCGGAATTAGTTTGTCTACACCGCGCACCGCCGTGGGCGAATCGACGCTAAACATGCCACCAGTGATGGTGCAGGCTCCCATGGCAATCACATACTTGGGTTCAGGCATTTGTTCATAGAGTCGGACCAGAGCCGGAGCCATCTTCATGGTGATGGTACCAGCAGTGATCAGCAAATCTGCTTGACGGGTACTGGCGCGTGGGACTAGGCCAAATCGATCGAAGTCGAACCGTGACCCAATCATTGCCGCTAATTCAATAAAGCAGCAGGCGGTACCAAACAACAGCGGCCAGAGGCTCGATAGCCGCGCCCAGTTGTAGAGGTCGTCTACCGAGGTCAAAATGACATTTTCGGAAAGATCGTTGGTAATTTGCGGTCTTTCTACCGGATTAATGAGATTGTTAGTGCTCATGACCATTCCAAAGCTCCTTTGCGCCAAGCATAAACTAGGGCGATAACTAAAATTGCGATAAAAATCAGTGCTTCGACGAAAGCGAGTAGCCCCAATTGGTTGAAAGCTACAGCCCAAGGATATAAAAACACTGTCTCTACATCGAATACCACAAATACTAGGGCAAACATGTAGTAGCGAATGTTGAACTGAATCCAGGCTCCGCCGATCGGCTCCATGCCAGATTCATAGGTAGTGCGACGCTCGGGACCACCACCGCTAGGGCGCAGTAGTTTAGAAGCAGTCAGCGCCAGTCCGGGTACCAGGCTACACACCATCAGAAAGCCCAGTAAGTATTCGTAACCATCTAAAGCAAACACAGGTCGCACTCTACGTAGTTTTCAAGTAGGCAATGCCCCTTATATTAGCACGGGCAGCCAAGAGAGGGAAATTTGATCCAAGCTCTCAAATTTATGCTGAATTTTGTATTTGCCCCAATAGTCTTATTGCCACAAATTAATACTATTGTATATATTTGTTAAAGTCCCTAAAGAGATGTTAAATTGAGTGAGGCAAATACTCATTCAGCCTCCTAGCATGACTGCTTTTAGCTCTGCTCAGCCCATTATCCGCCGCAAACAACATGCCCTGGATGTGCAAGACCTTGAAGGACTTCTACATATTCACATCCAAATTAAAGACTTAAAACTATTTTCCAGCTTTTATACCCGCATCGATCAAGTTTTTATTTTATGGGGCAGCATTACTGCTGTCATTTTCTTAACAGCTCAGTTTTTACCTTTGAGCTGGTCATATCAGGCAATTGCCTGGTCAGTCTTAACGGTAATTGGTTCTTGGGTCACTTGTCGTCTGGCTTGGTATTGGGTAACTGTGGAGCGCTTACGTTGGGTGGTGTATGCCTGGGTAGGATTGATGATCGGTGGTGTGGCCTTGACCAATTGGGGGATTTTTGGCGGTGGATGGGTGATGTTGCCACATCTCTGTCTACTATGGCTAGGGCTGAGTGCGATGGGATATCTGGTAACAGCTTTGGGTCTTCGATCGCGAGCTTTTTTGGTAAGTGGTTTGTTGCATTTGGGCGGGCTTGCTCTATTGCCTCATGTTTTAACCTGGCAGTTTCTCATTACTGGATTCATTACGGCTGGGAGTCTATTTTTGCTAGCAGAAGTCCAGTGGGATATGCAATCTACCACTGATTCCCAGCTATTAACAGCAGAGCAAAAACAATTTAATCAGCGCCAGCAGGAGCTGCGAGAGATGGAGCAGAGATAGACATGTAAGAAATCATTAATTTTTTTTACTGTTTAACTCTTTTTTTTGCCAATCAGCCATAATCATGTTTAAAGATACTCACGATCAAGTACAAAGCTAGCAACTGTTTTAGTTGCCAAATTCTTTTGGTTAGAAAAGCTGTTTTCCTTGTTAGTTCAAGATATCCAATGCACTGGACGGGGGTTATGTCGCTGTGACCCAATACTGCACATCATAGGAGAGCGATGGTAGAATGGCAGGCAGTGCCGAAGACAGCAGTCAAAAGACTGTGCTGAGTATAATCACCAATCAACTAACGCCCAGTTAGTGTAAAGTTTTCGTCGCTTCCTTTACTTAATTTCTACTGATGGGGAATTCAACTTCCCAGCAGAGCGGCCAAAAGTAGAAAATAACTGGGTTGACAACAAAAAGACCTGCCAAATCTTACAGTTTTGGCGGGTTTTATCACAATTCCAGAATGAAACCACCCAGTCGATCGTCCTCAAATCCAAGCAACCAATGCTAGTCAAAGGTTAGAGTCTCTCGCAACCTGAATTGCTCCCACTAACCTCAACAAAGCGCAAAGGTTTGTTAAATCTTGAGACAAATGCTAGCCGCCGTGCCGAGGTTGTTCAATAATTTTGTTTTAAATAACAATTTGGGATCGAAAATTTGTTGGACCATCTATTTCTTGCTGCGATTCCCCATACTGAGCCATGGGGTTTTGGGACTGCCCTAGTAATGGTAATCTCGAACCTTGTAGCGGTGGCGATCGGCAGATTTGCCATCAAACTTCCGGGTGGTGGACCAGACTTACCCATTGGTAAGCCCGATCTATTCCGGAATTTCAACCTGCCCGAGTTACTAGCTACCTTGAGCTTTGGGCATATTTTAGGAGTCGGCTTCGTCCTCGGGCTGACCAATGCTGGAGTAATCTAACCTCTAGATCTTCTAGCCATCCAATTCGTCAATTTAATTTTTTAGGAAATAAACTATGTTGAGTCATGTTTTGTTAGCTGCTGCACCTATGAGCCAAGCTTGGTCTCCCACTGTGGCGATCGTGATGGTAGTTGCCAATGTCTTAGGCGTTTTGGCTGCTACTACTGTCCAAAAGAAAGCTGGCCCTCAACTACCCGGTGGCATTAGTGTTGCCCAGGTGGTAGGCGGCACTTGTTTTGGTCATATTTTGGGTGCTGGAGCAATTCTTGGCCTGACTAGCCAAGGTTTTATCTAAAAATTCACCGCCAATATTTACCAAATAAAAGCCCGGTCAATTGTTGATCGGGCTTATTTGCTCTTGTTTAAAAATTATTTTCTAACGACCCAGCAACCGGGGGTTAGCTTGAATCGAAGTATTAAAAGGGTTGGGTAAATCAGCAGTGCTTACAGGAGTGCCAGTTTGAGCCTTCATCCCAGCGCGATACAAATTTTCCATAGCCTGAGAATCTTTGTTGTACTCGCCTTCTGCAGTAGGAGTATTCAACAACAACTGTGCCTGCCGCCAGGTAGTGGTGTTGTAGAAAATATCGCCAGAGTTAGCCGAAAACATTTTGTCCATTTGGTCAGCCAAAGTGTCAGCTTTAGCTGGAGCAGCGATAGCTAAGGTACCCGAGAAGGTTAAAGCGCCTAGTAATAGGCCAGCGATTTTTAGTTTCATAGATTGTGTTCCTCAATGTCTCTTGTTTTAACTTTCCATTGATGAGGGTGGTCATCAGGAATAATCTCAATTGTTTTCAGCTTGGGCTGAAGTTTACAAGTAGGCACCAGGCAGTCGATCGATAGTAGGATTAAAAACGCTCTCAGCATTTACGGCACATCCTATGTCTTTTCTCCCTGGGGCTATGATGCCCACCCCCAACCCCTCTCCATCAGTGTTGCGCGACTATTTACTGACATTACTTTGTCAGTTGGCTTACCAAGAAGGAGACTTCACGCTCTCTTCTGGCCAAAAAAGTACTTATTACATTAATTGTAAGCCAGTGACCCTGCATCCTTATGGGGCTTTGGCAACTGGTCGTTTGTTACTGCCTCTATTGGCAGATGGAACACAAGGAGTGGCGGGTTTAACCTTGGGGGCAGACCCGATCGTCTCCTCGGTATCAGTAGTTTCGGCTGTGGCAGACCAACCGGTGTTTGCCTTAATTATCCGCAAAGAAGCCAAGGGTCATGGCACTCAGGCTTATATCGAAGGGCCAGTGATTGCTGGGTCTAAAGTGGCCGTACTAGAAGATGTGGTGACCACCGGGCAATCAGCGTTAACGGCGGTACAAAGGCTCAAAGATGCCGGTTATCAGGTAGACCAGGTGATTTCCCTGGTCGATCGGCAGCAGGGTGGGGCTGAGCTGTATGCCCAAGCGGGTTTAGAATTTACTTCGCTCTTTAACATCACCGACTTACAAGCCAAATATCGGGAAATTGGCTGAAGTTAAATTGACTGATCCCCGAGATACCTGCGATCGGTTATTATAATTAGCTAACGCCCGTGAAATTCTAAGACACTAAATTTTTATGCTAACTCTTAAAATCGTGGTCAACGTTGTTGTTGCCATTTTTCTTCTAACATTCATCTTCGGCTTCCTATCTAATGACCCCGCTCGCAACCCAAACCGTCGCGACCTGTCTGAATAAGCTTTGATTTTTAACATTTTTGCCTCAGCCTCTGCTCCCAATGCGGAGGCTATTCTTTATTTATATTCAGCCCGCCATATCAGCTCATGGTCGATCTTCCACCCGTTCCGAGCAATTACGTCTGCGACCGACTAAATCACACTTGCAAGATTTCTTTTCTGAATAGTGAAGCTCCGCCACCCGCTCCTAGCCTTACCCAAACACCAAAACCGGTACAGCGCACAACCCCTTTAAGTGGCGGCACGATCGAACTCCGAGCCGACGAGCAGTCTTTTGAGAGCAAAGAACAAATTGTCACGGCCACAGGCAACGTGCGAGTACGTTTTCGTAATGCCTTGCTCAAAGCCGACCAAATCACGATCGATATTCAAAGCCGCAAAGCAGTGGCCACTGGTAGAGTAATTCTCAAACGGGGTGAACAGATTTTGCGCGGCGAGCGGTTCGACTATGACTTTGGCAACGATAAAGGCCAAATTACCACGGCTAGTGGCGAAGTCTATCAACCTTCTCTGGCTCAAGATGCCGATATTGCCGCTAAACCGCCAGTGGCCGGAGAGTTTCCCGATGCTTCTTTGGCAGAAAGGTTAGAGCGCGACCAACCCGTGAGCAAAATCGAGCGCCGAGGTGTGAGCAGTGGCTCGATCGGTAGCGACCAAGAGATTGAATTTCAACCCCCGCCACCGCCTTCGGGCACGATCACTCGCTTGCGTTACCGGGCGGACAAGCTGGAGTTTGATGGCAAGGTGCTCAGCGGCACAGGGGTAAGGGTAACTAATGATCCTTTTTCACCGCCCGAACTAGAACTCAGAGCCGATCGAGCTACTTTTAAAAGTATTGGCCCAGGTCTAGATCAAATCGCTGCCGAGAATGCTCGGGTCACTATTGAACAGAGTGTGAACTTACCTTTGGTTGTTGCCCAACTGGCGGTAGGGAAGCGGGCAGTAGACAATAATCCCTTTGGCATTGGCTACGACAACGACGAACGCGGTGGTCTGTTTTTTGAACGCAATTTCAAGTTGGCTAGTAATGAAAATTTGGAATGGAAACTTACTCCGCAGTACTATGTGCAGCGAGTAATTGCCAAAGATCGATTATTCAATCTCGATTCGCTGGGAGTTAAGACTTCTTTAACGGCTAGTCTGGCACCAGGGACTAGTTTTGAGGCTAATGCGGCTCTTACCAGCTTGGAACCTAGTACTTTAGGTAATAGTCTGCGATCGAAGTTGGCTTTAACCCAAGATGTAGATTTGCCTACAGGTAAACATAAAGTGGTGGCTGAATCGGCTTACCGTGAAAGAGTTTTCAATGGTACTTTGGGTTTTCAAGATGTCCAGAGTAGCTTGGGGATTGGGATTACTTCGCCCAAGATTGCCCTGGGAGATACTGGGTTTAAATTTGACTATAGTGCTGGTTTTAAATTATTAAATGCTGGTACCGATCGAGTAGGAGTTGGTGCTACCGATGGCCGGGTCACGCTGGGGCGGGTACAACTGGCCGCTAATTTGACTAAGAGCTGGCGACTTTGGGAAGGCGTTGGCCCAGATCCCAATGATCGAGCTACTTACAATTACAGTCCGATCCCTGTAATCCCCTATTTGCAGCTTAATACTGGCTTGAATGCCAGGGTGGGCAGTTACACCAATGGGGAAAGTCAATCACTCTACGGCTATAGTGTGAGTTTGCAAGGTCAGGTGGGACATTTCACTGCGCCTGCTTTTGACTATACGGGTTTTAATATTGGTTATTCTCAGGGTTTTTTAAGCGGTTCTTCGCCTTTTTTGTTCGATCGATTCCTCGATACTCGGGTGGTGACGGCGGGGATTAATCAGCAGTTGTTTGGGCCGCTGCGGTTGGGGGTGCAAACTTCTATCAACGTCGATACTAGTCGCCCGATCGGGACTGATTACTATTTGGAATACAGTCGGCGCAGTTTTAGTGTGCAGCTTCGCTATAATCCGGTGCTGCAATTGGGTTCGATCGGCTTTAAGCTGAATGATTTAGATTGGCGCGGTCAGGCCGATCCCTTTTAACGATTGGGTTCATAAGCTATTTCTACAGCACTGAATGAATACTTTCAACCAGTATCTCAATAAAGTCAATGGCATCACCAACCAGCAACTCATCAATATTCCATCGATCTCCAATATTAAAAGTTGGATCTATGTCAGCTTCATGAGCAATTTTATTTCTCCGATCAACAATTGAGTTTAGTTGCTGCTTAATATCTTTCGCAGATTTATTCATTTGGATAGCGACCTCATCCCACAATTTCTTGCCTGAGATGTATCTGATTGCATCAGCAATTTTATCTGCTTGCTGAAAGTGTCACAATTTCGTGTACATAATAATCTAATGTACTAACAGCAAGAACCAGAGCCGCACGTAACATGTCTGATACATCAAGTACGCCTGTGGCTTGGGCTTTGACAGAATTGTGAAGTGCAATTAGGTCTCGGACGCGACCAATGCTGATGCGAAATTGGTCAAGCGCTGACTGCATAAGCGGAGATTTCTGAACTTAGTGCAATAATTTTGTCTGCTAAATCTGAAAAAGTTATTCTAAACTCTTCTTGTTTCTGCTGGTTATTATGTAAAACATTACCTCTTTGTTTCAACTGTTGAGGAGTTAAGTCATAAACTGGAGTTCGATGCTTCTGAGATAGAGCAATTAAACTATTAAAATTTGAAATTTTTGCAAGAGATAAGTTGTCTTTCATTCCCTGATCTTTGTAGGTCTGAATTGGTAGCATCATATTACTTTGTCTCAGAGTTGGAATTAGCTTTTCAGAGACAGCTATTTCAATCTTCTCAATCCATGTTTGAAATGCAGCAGTTTCCTTGCCTCTGATAATTCGATAGTTTTGAATGATCGTCCCCAAAAAATGCACATCAACCGCAGGAAAAGGATAATTAGCATCTCTGAGGATTTGAAGTGAACTTGCTGACTTAGCCCAAGCCCGCCATCTTGGTAACACTTTAGCCAGAGAATCGATCGCCATCACCGAGAAAAAGTCTGCTGTAGTAGGTACTAAAAAAAAATCACTAATCATCAGTAAATTCTGATTAATAGAGCTTAAACTGGGACTCATATCAATCAAGATATAGTCTGCATTAAACTTAGCTGCTGTTTTCTCAAGTAAATCGTTGATAGCACCTGGTAAATTTCGAAGAGCTTGCAGTGATCCACTTAGCTCTTGAGCAATACCTAGTTGTACTTCATACTCGGCAAAGCCCACATGTCCAGGTAACAGAAATAAACCGCCTCGACCTTGCACCGGAATGCAATCGACGGCTTCGATCGATCTTGGTTGCGACTCAAACGCGGGAGCTAATCCTGTTTTGATATTTGAGGTCGTATTGTAGATTTCTTGGATTCTCGTTTCATCATCTTCAGTTTCTTCTCCCAAGGCCATGCCTGTAAGATTACACTGTGGATCACTATCTACGAGAATAACTGTTTTTCCTTTTGAAGCGAGCATCCAGCCTAAGTTAAAGGTAGTCGTGGTCTTACTGACTCCTCCCTTGTGGTTAAATAAGGCAATTTTTTGAACCATTGTAATCAAGCCTTTTAGTGAATATTGAGATCGCTGGTCGCTCGCATCAAAGTT
>JANNEH010000193.1:0-4464 GCA_031378405.1 Synechococcales cyanobacterium OTE_75_metabat_409 | reverse complement strand
GATCGAAAAAGCCTAGAAGTCAATTTCCTAACATTTCTATTAGTTCTTTACTATGACAAGATTCTGATCCAAAAATATAGTTGGGGGTAAAAACTGTAATATCTGTGCCACCAAACTGGCGCAGATAGCTGACAGCTTCTCGCCATTGCCGTTGGCTGACTACGATCGTCACTGCATACCAATTAGCCTCTTGGTGAGAATATACTTTAGCCACAGTTGGCCCCCGCATTCCGGTTAATTCTGACACATTACTGGCTAATAGCTTAGCCCCCAAACTATCGGCGCTGTCGCCCTGCATATTAGCGGTAATCGAAGTATAGTCTTTGGCTTGGAGATGAGCTTCGATCGAATCCAAGATCACCTTAGTAATTTCCTGCTTGCGCGGGTCAGCCTGGAGCAAATTTTTATTGGCAATCATACAAGCCTGGGACTTCAGCATCGGTGCCCCGGAAATTTGGCGCAAGCGATTTTCCCTTAAAGTAGTCCCGGTACTACTTACATCCGCAATCATATCGGCATAGCCCATCTTGGGCGCAGCTTCCAAAGCCCCATTGGCTTCTACTAGCGAGAAATAGACAATTTGATGTTTCTGGAGCCATTCTCTGGTGAGATTAGGATACTTAGTCACAATCCTTAAATTGCGCTGTTTCTGTTGACGAAAATCAATTGTCAAATCGGCTAAATCAGCCATCGAAACTACATCAATCCAGCTATCAGGTACCGCTAAAACCAGCTCACAGCGGCCAAAGCCCAGCTCTGGGTAAACATTAATAATATGGTCATAGCCAATGGTTTCTTCGGCTACGATGTCGTAACCAGTAATTCCCAAATCTACGCTACCCTCTTGTACCTTAGTGACAATATCGGAAGCGCGCTGAAAAATCACCTCTACTTCAGGCAGACTAGGGATTTTGGCAATATACTGTCGATCGTTCGGACGAGATATTTTCAGACCAGCAGCAGCTAGCAGCTCGGTGGCAGATTTTTCTAGGGCACCTTTGCTGGGAATGGCAATGCGTAATTTGTCGTCGGCTCTTTTGGGGTTCATATTTTGTAGTTACTGCTGAATCTGGGCAATGGCGGCGGCGATCGAAAGAGATTGTTCGGAATTGTTGACTGGTTGGAGACGGACTGTTTGACTTTGCTGTTCGGCAGTGCTGACCCTGATCACCCAAGCATGAGCAGGAGCGGAATCACTATTTAGCTCCACAATTATGCCCGATCGTCTGAGGGCATCTGCGACTTGAATACCATAGGCTGGACTGTCAGTACAGAGGACTAATACTGCTGCTGGAGGGGCATCTGGGACAAACTTATTTTCTTGTTTGAGCGCCAAGAGTAGTAAATCTAGATCAAAGGAACAACCTGTGGCCGGGGTTGCTGAGCCACCTAAAGTAGCCACTAAATCATCATAACGTCCACCACCACAGAGAGTTTTATGCATTCCCAAAGCAGGATGACCAACCTCAAACACAATGCCGGTGTAATACTGGAAATCTTTATCCATCCCCAGGTCGATCGAAATCTTGCTTTCATCTACTCCATAGGCTTGGAGCAATTGCAAAATCTCTTGTAGCTCTTGCAAGGCTTGGTTATCACACTGATATTTAGCCAACAGGGCTTGGATTTGGCCAAAGATGGTTTGGGGACTACCCTGCATTTGGCAGAGATCGGCCATGAATTCTAACGCTCGATCGATCTCTTTAGTACAATCCCGGCGCTGGATTTTGGTCAATAATCGATCGGCGATTTCGCTTTCGCTACGGTTGCCGCTTAGCTCAATATTCAAGCTATCCAACAGCTCCAAAATCGTGGCCTTGGCTTGGTCGGTATCTTGCCCAGCAAACAGCCGCCAAAGCTGACTTTCCTGTTCTGGCTGCTCGAAGTTAGGATAAATTTCCACCAACAACTGGCGCAGGCGAATACGTCCAGCCGCTGATTTCATTTCTGCTAGGTTGCTCAGGAGCAAACTGCGCAGTCGTTCTTCCAAACCAAGCTTGGCCAAAAACTGGGTCAAAATCCCCATATGGCTGAGAGTCAAGTGAAAATCTGTAACAGCCAAACTTTCGAGGCAGCGACAGGTGGCGGCAATTACTTCCGCATCGGCCATGATGCCTATGGCTCCGATCGATTCAATCCCTACTTGGGTAAACTGTCGATCGGACTGAAACACCGCACCACTATACTGGAAGCGGGCTGGTAGATTTACTGGACTAAGCCGATCATCGACATAGGCGCGTGCTACTGAGGCGGTGATTTCTGGCCGCAGACATAAATGACTATTTTGATGGACAAATTCGTACATCTTGGCGATCACTTCTTCGCCAGATTTCAATAAATACAGCTCATCATGTTCCACAATCGGCAGCTCGATCGGCTGGTAGCCAAAAGACTGAAAACACTGTTGCAGCCTTTCGGTCACTTGCTTGCCGTAGGCGTATTCGCGGGGAGAAACATCATGAGCGCCAAGCACTCGCTCTACTTTAGTTGGTTGCATTACTGCTGGGATCGACTGAGAATTATTCCGAGGTTCAGCATACCGCGCCATGGGCATCGAACGAGCAGTAAAATACAAACAAACCCCATCGATGTGATCAACTAATGTCAGAAGCCCGCAATCACCATTTTTCAGGTATCGTCACTGGCAAAATTACCCGTGATGCCTCTAAACAGTTGCAAATGCATTTGTCTGATGGCTCTTTTGTCAGGGTAGGAGGCAATATTGACCAAAAATCTTGGGATGTTCGTCAGTGGCAAGTTTTGCCCTCTACGGCCTCTACCGGCGAAGTGACTCGGTTGCAGATCTTGGCAGCCAGTGATATTGCAGCTACAGATGGATTCCACTTGGTGGGTCAGGTGCTCCAGGTAGCCAAAAAGAAAAAAACGGCGCTGATTGAAATTCAAGGAGATGATGGCTCGGCATTGCGATTGACTTTCAGTGGGTTTCCAGAAAATTTGACAGATCAAGTAGAGCTTACGGCTCATTTGATCGACGGAAGATTGCAGATAGTCACCGCGATCGATCGCTCTCAACCAGCACAAAGCGCTGTAAAAAATCAGCGTGAGTCGCTAACAGCAGCAATCATCTCGGGTACAGATTTGACCAAGCCGAGCAACCCCAAAAAGCCTGTGCGCAGCTTAGATGCCGAAAAAAATGAGCGGCTCTCCCAAGATCTGAGTGAAATTGCTCTAGCCGCTCTAGCTCAAGAAACCGCCCTGGAAAATTGGCGGCTTGCTGCGCCCACTGTGCGCGGCAGACGCTGGGAATGGGTTGCTACTCAAGATACCCTGATGGCCAGAGTGATGGTCAACTCCACCTCTAAGGAGGCGGAAGTCTCTTATCAGGAAGTCATTACTCCCGTAGCCGCAGAAATCAGTATTGAGCAGCAGGCACGCTTGAATGTCACCCCCCTCGGTGCCGCGCGTAGTATTGGGGCTTCTTGCTTTCGGGTAGAAATTGGACCTTATGAGGTAATTTTAGATGCCGGGACTCGTCCCAAAGGCAGCCAGCCCTTACCAGAGTTTGATCGCATTCAGAACCCTAATCTGATTTTGATCACCCATGCCCACCAAGATCATATTGGCGCATTGCCGGTATTTCATCGACGGTTTGGCGCTACACCGATGATCTGTAGTTTTGGTACCAAAGAAATCGCCGAAGTCATGCTCACTGATTGTCTGAAGGTACAAGAACAAAGCGAAGACTTTGCCTCGTTGTTTGATGAGAATGATCTTTACGCCACGTTATTTCATTTGCAAACTCAGGCTGTGAGTGAAGACTTTTATCCCTTGCCCGGATTAAAGGTACGTTTTATTCCGGCTGGTCATATTGTAGGAGCTGTGTGTATTTATCTGGAATATGGCGATCGATCACTCCTATATACCGGTGACTACAACACTACTTCTAGCCGCACCACTGATGGGTTACAGTTATCCGATTTGCCCCAGGCAGAAATGTTGATTACAGAATCCACTTACGGTAGTGATGTTCATCCTTCCCGGCGCAGTCAAGAGAGTGAATTGTTACAGGCGATCGCTGAAGTAGTCCAGGCGGGTGGAAATGTTTTAATTCCCGCTTTTGCCTTGGGTCGCGCCCAAGAGATTATTTTAGCGATTCGTACCAGTGCGCTATTTCATAGCTTAAAGATCCCTGTTTTTGTCGATGGCTTGGTGCGTCCAGTAACTAATGTCTTTCAAGACAACCTCGATTTATTGCCCAAGGCCGTGGCCAATTTTGCTAAAACTGGCCGCAAAGATCCATTTTTTGATGCTACCGCTACTCCGCCGATTATTTGCATCGAAACCCCGCGCGATCGACCTTTAGCAATTTCTAAACCCTCGGTAATTATCGCTAGTTCTGGGATGATGAGCGGCGGTGCCAGTGTTTACTATGGCAAGATTTTGCTGGAGCGGGAAAATGCAGCAGTGTTTATTTCGGGTTATACCGATGAAGAATCTCCAGGA
>JANNEH010000204.1:0-57094 GCA_031378405.1 Synechococcales cyanobacterium OTE_75_metabat_409 | reverse complement strand
CAGTTGTCTGAATATAACATACCCTAGAGCCGATCGACAATATTCGATCATCAATATCTCTCCAATGGCTCCTGTCGGTGATATGGGAGGATTAATCAGCGAAAAAAATAAAGAATAGAATAGAGATATAAATCTTCAACCCAAATAAAGCAGAGCATGAAAGAAGTTACCCAAACCCTCAAAAATCAGGCGCTGATTTTGGGCGGACTCGTCGGAGCCATGTGGGCAGTAATGCTGGTGAACACTAGCTTATTTCAGGGGCAACTCAACAGCTTTGGCATTGTGCCCCACAATGCTATTGGCCTGCGCGGCATTCTGTTTGCGCCGTTTCTCCATGCCAACTTTCCTCATTTAATTTCTAATACCTTGCCCTTTATGGTGTTGGGTTGGCTGGTGATGCTGTGGGAAACCACCGATATTTTGGTGGTAACAGCCATTAGTATGTTGGTCGGCGGCCTAGGTACCTGGATCTTTGGTGGTACTGGTACCGTCCATGTGGGAGCCAGTGGCGTAGTGTTTGGTTATTTGGGATATTTATTACTCCGTGGGTACTTTGAGCAAAAAATTTCTTCGTTGATGATGTCTCTATTTGTATTTGCGGTCTATGGCACGGTGCTGTTTGGCATGTTGCCCGGATTACCTGGTATTTCTTGGCAGGGGCATTTATTTGGCTTTTTGGGAGGAGCGCTCACTGCTAAACTAGCTGCCAGCAAAAACTAAGTCAACGGTATCGAGAAGTATGGTTGTGGACTGAGCGAAGTCGTTTGCGTAGCGTTGCCTTTGGCAAAGTCCATAACCATACTTCTGCCGATTTAGCTGAGGCAGAATCGGACTTTTGACCGATCTAATCGATCGACGGTTAACCGAAAATAGGCTTAAGTTTGCAGCTAGCAACACCATCCCCTCTGTTCGCGCAGCGTCTCCGTTAGGAGAAAATCCTCATCATGCTTTCATCCCCCTTCGAGCCAGAAGAAGAAGACTTCCTCGGCCAACTAGACCTAGAAGATATCTATCCCGAAGAAACCTTTGGCGATCGACTGCGGTTATTTTATGCCCAATTTAGCTCTGGCACTCGATCGCTGCTCAGTGATTCTCTGTTTCGCGAAATTCAGACTGCCGATGGCGTGATCCAAGGGCTAGAAATTCTTTGTCCAAACGAAATTATTCAGCGTCGCTTGCTGCAAAAACAGCAAAAAATTTGTAACGAAGTTCATTGGATTTGGCCAGACAGCATGAGCCGCATCGAAATGTGGGTCAGTCGCTTACCGACCACCAGAAAAATCTTGGCTCTCAGATCTTAATCAAAAAACGGAGCTGGGTGATTCTTTAAGTCAAGAATCACCCAGCTCCAAGCAGCAAAAATTTCCAATATTAAGCTACAACCATTGAGGCCAAAGGCTCTGGGATTGTTGCCGATGGAGCATTAAACTCACCAACCAGCACATATTCTAGGCGTAATTTTAGCCAAACAATAAATTGAGAATTGGTAGAAACCACAGCCACAGCAGGCTGTGGGCATTTTGCTTTAGCCTCAGCTAATTCTGGCGCGTTCAAAAAAGCTGGTTGCTCAATTAACCAAAAATCAATTTCTTTTTCTTGCTCATGGTAGTTGCGCACGCGCTCTTTGAGGACTTCCGCCAAGGGTTCCTCTTCCAGTAAGAAATTCCGGCTGGCCAGAACGTAATGATAGGTCTGCATAAGGATAAAGAAAGGTCAGAGGAAGTAAAAATCTCCCGTCAAGGATAACGTATTATCGGGCTATTGAAGCATTTTGAGGATTATTGACCAGCCATCGCCAGCTTCATTTCCCGAATTGCTCGATCAATGCCGACTAATACTGATCGACTAATAATAGAGTGGCCAATGTTTAATTCCTCCATTCCGGGCAAAATGGCCACTGGATATACATTGCGATAGGTCAAACCATGGCCAGCATTCACCCGCAGATCCAAAGAAATCGCCTCTGCACAGCCTTGACGCAAATGCTCCAGTTCTTTGCTGACAGAGAACGGATCTGAGGCGTTGGCATAGCAGCCGGTATGCAACTCGATAAACTGTGCCCCACTGGCCTGGGAAGCCTGAATTTGGGCAGAGTCGGCATCCACAAATAAACTCACCGGAATATGGGCAGATTGAAGTTGATCTACCACCTTTTTTAAGTTTTCAAGTTGTCCAGCCACATCCAAACCACCTTCAGTGGTCACTTCCGTGCGTTTTTCCGGCACCAGGGTAACGTAGTCTGGCTGGAGATTTAAGGCGATCGACACCATTTCTGCGGTTGCAGCCATTTCCAAATTGAGATGAGTACTGACTGTTTCGCGCAGTAGTCTTACATCCCGATCCTGAATATGCCGCCGATCTTCTCGCAAATGAGCTGTAATGCCATCAGCTCCAGCTAGTTCGGCCAGAACCGCAGCGGCGATCGGATCTGGCTCAACGGCCTGTCTGGCTTGGCGAATAGTTGCCACGTGATCGATATTTACACCGAGAGTTAGCACTGCTTTAAAATCTCCTAAAGTACTATGAACTGTTGGATTACAAGTATTCCAGTATGGCACAGCTCACCGAAGCGTTTATAATTGGTAGGAACTTTAGCGATCGCACCAGCGTCACCGGTTCTTAACACTTTTTTTACTTCAGCACCAATCGAAATTCCCGTAACATCATGTTTTCGGGATAGTTCAAAAGATATCAATACCATTACACAGGGGAGTGTATCAAATACCATGGCTCAAAATAAACTAAAAACTAACGCACGTTTTATTGGCTTGCTACTGGGTACTGCTTTACTTTCTAACAGCGCTGCCGCCCTAGCACTATCTAACGAAACTTCAACAGCAGCTAAGCCTAAGGCACCACAAACTGCCCTCAAAGCCAATGATGCCACAGCCCCAGAAGTTCAACCTGTAGCACCAAAAGCAGATGACACCACTGCTCCTAAAGGTGACGAAAAGCCTGCTGAAAAAACTCCGGAAGTTCAACCTGTAGCACCAAAAGCAGATGACACTACTGCTCCTAAAGGTGACGAAAAGCCTGCCGAAAAAACTCCGGAAGTTCAACCAGTAGCACCACAAGTAGATGACTCTGCTGCTCCTAAAGGCGAACAGAAAGCCCCAGATGCAACCACTCCAGGCACCAAACAACAGGGTGGCACAGCTAGCTTAAGTGATATCTCGGGTAACTGGGCAGAACCATTCATCAGGGTTTTGGCCGAGAAAGGAATTATCGCTGGCTATCCAGATGGAACCTACCAGCCCGATCGACCAGTAACTCGGGCTGAATTTGCGGCTTTGGTTAACAAAGCTTTCCCCGATGCACCAGAAATTCAAGCCTCCAGAACCTTCCGGGATGTACCTCGGGGCTACTGGGCTACTGCGGCAATCGCTAGAGCTTCTTCGATCGGCTTCTTGGCTGGTGATCCAGGTGGTACATTCCGCCCCAACAGCAACATCAAACGGATTGAATCATTGGTGTCGTTTGTAAATGGTACTAAGCTACAACCCGATGGCACTGCGGCCAACATTGACGAGCTGTTTGCCGATACTCCCCAAGTCCCAACCTTCGGTCGCAATGCTTTGGTAGCAGCAACACAACGCTGTGTAGCAGTCAGTGTTTCCTATCCTGACGGCAGAAACTTCAATCCCAATGGTGAAGCCACTCGGGCAGATGTTGCTGCCTTCTTGCACCAAGTTTTAGTGGCAACTGGCAAGCTGCCTAAATTAGCTGCCGATAGCCCCGCCCAAAAATACATTGTTAACTGTGCGCCTGCTCCAGTAGTCGCCAAGCTTACCGAGCAAGATGTTTTGGGTAGAACTGGTATTCCAGCAGTGCCTGCTGTCCAACAGGCATCTGCTCCGGCACCTGTAAATGCACCAGTTGGCGGTATTACTACTCCTAGTGGTTTTGGTGCTAACTTAGGTGATTTCTTTGTTGCTGGTGGCTACCAAGACAAAATTCCGGCTGATGGTCGGGGTACCAATGGTTCTTTAGATAGCACTGGTATTGGTGTTGGTTTGGGTCTAGGTGATGCACGTAACGCAATCGGCTTAGAAGCTTCTTATAGCACCACTGGCAACTACAACACTAAATTGGGCGATCGGAGCAACTTTAACTTCAAGCTTCACAAGCTCTTGGGTGAAAATGTTTCGGCGGCAGTAGGCTGGGAAAATGCTTTTAGCAGCGGCTACAAAACACCGAACGATCCTGGTAGCACTATTTATGGCGTAGTCACTGGCGTGATGCCAGTAGGCGATACCAGTAACTTTACTGCCTCCGTCGGAGTTGGTAATGGTCGTTTCCGTAATTTCGGCGATATCAGAAAGGACAATAGCAATGCCAATATTTTTGGTTCATTGGGTTTCCGTGCCACCGAAAACTTTGCTCTAGCAGCAGATTTCAACGGTCGCAACATCAGCATTGGTCTACCGATTACCTTTAAGCTGGGCGACAATATCGGTTTGCAAGTAACTCCATCGCTACTAGATATTGCTGGTGATGCTGGTAGCCCCCAAAGCCGCTTTGGCCTTGGCGGTGGTATTGGCATCCGCTTCTAGATTCCCGGCCTCGCATCTCCCGTTCTGATCAACTACGGATGTTTTAGGACGGGATACCCAACTTGTGTAAACTACTTTCGATCTACCATCATGAAAAATCCAAAAATCTTGTCAATTGCCGCTGCGCTGATTGCAACTTTGCCCATGGCAAATGCTGCTCAAGCAGGCCCGAATCCTAATGCTGGTCTCTTTGATATGGGTGGCAACGCTCCTACTAGCAGTGCTCCAGTCAGCGGTGTTTTGGGTAGTGGCACCACTCCTGGCACCAGAAACGGTGCTAGTTTTGCTCCAGAAATTCAATCTAAAGTTAACACTTTTGGTGCCAGCCTCACAGCAGCTAGCATCAGTGGCAGTCAATCTGTTGGTGGTGGTTCGATCGATGTTGACCCCGCCGTAGCTCAAACCCTACTAGATGTAGCCAATTCCCCCGCTGGTGCTGATACTCCAGCGTTGGCCAGCTTGGTAACGGCTTTAGGTGGTGGCGAAAGCGCCCTGAACCTAGCCAGTAATATGCGTGGACTCAGAAGTGGCAATGGTGCGATCAACCCCGTTGTACTGAGCAATGCTGCCACAGCTTACAACAGCTATCTCAGCTCAGTGGTTTCTAAAGCCAATGTCGGCGAACGCCCCGTTACCGAACTAGAAAGCGTCTTACAGAGTATGCCAGCCGGTCAAAAGGCTGCCCAAGTGTTGCTCACTAAGCTGTTAGCCAGCGCGAGCTAAGTTTCATCAGAAACTTCATTACACACCAGAGGGGCAGAGCTTAAAGCTTTGCCCCTCTTGCTATATGCGATAGATTAATAATGTCCCCTCAAAGATTGACTTAATGACAGAGGCCAGAGTTTTCAGTCTGCCCAGTATTGATAGTGCTGTTGCCCTCGTGGGTATTCAAGAAGAAAATTTCAAAACGCTCCATCAGCTTACCGGTGCCAAACTGGTATTGCGGGGACAAGATTTGTATATTGATGGTACCGAAGAGGCGATCGAACGCACGATGGCGATTATTCAAGCCCTACGATCGATTTGGCAAGCGGGTAGAAAGGTCGGCAGAGTAGATATTCGGGCAGCGAGTGAATCGATCGACAATGGTCATCAAGACGAGTTTCATAGCTTACAAGAACAGGTCTTAGCCACCAGTCGGCGTGGCGATCAGATTCGGGCGAAGACTTTGGCACAAGGAAGATACATTCGCGCTATTCGTCAGAATGATCTGACCTTTTGCATTGGGCCAGCCGGGACGGGTAAAACCTATTTGGCAGCGGTGATGGCGGTGCAATCATTACTGCGGGGTGACTGTGAGCGGCTAGTATTGACCAGACCAGCGGTAGAAGCTGGCGAGAAGCTGGGCTTTTTGCCGGGGGATTTGCAACAAAAAATCGATCCGTTTTTGCGGCCTCTGTATGATGCGCTCTATGAGTTTATTGATGCCGAGAAAATTCCCGGCATGATGGAAAAAGGCACGATCGAGGTGGCTCCCTTGGCTTATATGCGCGGTCGGACTCTGAGCAATGCCTTTGTGATTGTGGATGAAGCACAAAATACCACTACATCACAGATGAAGATGGTGCTGACCAGGCTGGGTTTTCGATCGAAGATGGTGGTGACTGGGGATGTAACCCAAACAGATTTACCGAGTCACCAAATTTCTGGTTTATCGATGGCAAGAAAAGTCCTAACGGGGGTTGATGGGATTGCTTTTTGCTATCTGTCTGCTACTGACGTGGTACGTCATCCTTTGGTGGAAAGGATTGTGAGTGCTTACGATCGGCATGATATGTAGCTAAATCGGTGTTTTTTGTTGTGCCAAATGAGCAAAGACTGATTTATCTCCAATATCTGGAGGAATAGCCTGGATGGCTTTGCGGAAAGCAAATACCAAGAATAAGCCAGCCCAGGCTACCAACAAAGTCTTTTCGATCGCCACCGGCAAAACAGAAAACATATGTCCCAGCAGCAATATTGGTAATAGTGGAGTCAACAGCTTAGTTTCTAACCGACCGAAACAAAAGCCTTCTTTAAAAAAGATGCCAGTAAGAGCAGCAAAGATAAAGCCTACACCCAAAATTGAGAAAGGTTGTTGGTAAACAAAAACAGCTAGCGGCTCAGCACTATAAACAGTGAAAACTACAGCAGCAATAGTTCCAATCAGCCAAAACAACTGCAATACCCGATGTAGGACTTTGAAATAAATATGAATTGTCCAGAGGCTTAATCCTAAACCTGCACTGAATAGCATAAACAAGGGAGTCAATAGTTGCAGTACCAGTGGATCATTGCCAACTCCCAGCATCAAACCCACGCCGATCGCAAAACTCAGCCCAGAAACGGCTAACCCTGTGCGGTACAGAATCACCTCTCGTCGATCGGCATCAGTAATGGTAAATTCACCAAACTGACCTTGGTAAATAGGACTCATCGTAGTATTCATAGATTTCTTCCCTTTGCAGATCGCCGACCCAATTATACTGCAACGCCCAAATGGCTGTGAACAATCCCTAACTTATGAATCCAGAACGCCATATTTAGTTAAGCTGGGAAAAACCTTGTGAGCTTGATGAAAGGAAAATCCCTGCCCCCCAATCTGATTATTAAACTGGGCAAATTTGTCTGGACAACCATGTGGCAACTGATGATGTCCAAGTTAGCTCCACGTGATCGCACTGGAGCTTATTTGCGCCCAGCCAGCGAATTTCATCACCTAATTGGCTCGGAGCAATATCCAGCGGCACCTGATCGATATCACCTTTTTGTCGGGATGAGCTGCCCTTGGGCACATCGGACTTTGATTGTGCGAGCACTCAAAGGGTTAGCAGAAACGGTGACAGTTACGGCCTTAGAGGCATCCACCGCTGCCGGAGGGTGGGTCTTGCCCGCTAGTATTGATGGTTGTAGTACCCTGCGAGATTTATATAATCTTGCCCAGCCCAATTACCAAGGACGCTGCACCGTACCGGTGTTGTGGGACAAGCATAGCAAAACCATTGTCAACAACGAAAGCGCCGAAATTATTGTGATTTTGAACTCGGCCTTGAATGAATTTGCCCAGTATCCGGCGATCGACCTTTATCCCGCAGCACTACAAGCGCAAGTAGATCAATGGAATGAAAAAATCTATGCTGCTGTCAATAACGGAGTCTATCGCTGTGGCTTTGCCCAGACCCAGACGGCCTATAATGCGGCCTGTGACCAATTGTTTGCCATGTTGGATGAACTCGATCGATCTTTGGCCACCAGTCGCTATCTCTGTGGCCAGCAGCTTACGCTGGCCGATGTGCGGTTGTTTACAACTTTGGTGAGATTTGATATTGCTTACTTTGGGTTGTTTAAGTGCGATCGGCAGCGCATCCAAGACTATCCGTACCTGGGGGCTTATCTGCGCGATCTATATCAACATCCCGGCATTGCTGCTACCTGCGATCTAGAAAGTATTAAGCAAGATTACTATGGCAATCTATTTCCCTTAAATCCAGGGGGCATCATTCCCTCTGGTCAGGGGTTTACCGGCTTACTACAACCTCATGGTCGCGATCAACAGGTACAATACTCAAACCAAACCTAGGCTTTCCATCATGTGGCGTGTAACCATTCAATGTTCAGACGATAGCTGGCGTGTTCAGGCCACAGCCTTTAAAGCCATTGCTGAAAAGTATTCTGGTACTCTGCTCTCCTCGAAAAAAATGCCCGGAGACGATCGCCGCATCATGGCCTATCAAATCGAAGATGTCAGTGATGCAGATGCCTTTGCCGAAGAATGCCAGAGTTTAGCGGGCTTTACGGCCATGTTTGAATCGCTGTGAAACAATTGCGTAATTTGGCTCATAGGATTTTGCCAATTCCTCAGTTAATTTAGGGATATGCAAAGGCAAAGCGGTTCCTTAGTCTCTAATCTAGACAAGGCACAAAATATAACTTCAATGTTTCCATTGAGCGGTTTTTAAATTTAACTTTTTATTTCACCACCAAATTGTCTCAGCTTGTTTACTCATTTTCTAAGTTTCTCCGATTTTGACAGAATCGGAGATTTTTTTGTTCTGGGTAAGGTGGTTTCAATATATTTTGCCAAGTTCGGCTATGCTGTTAGGGTCGGCGGAGTCGGTAAGCACCAATATTGCTTGCTAGCCTGGGGAAAGAGCGGTGGAAATCCCTCACTGTCCCGCAACTGTAGTAGAGCCTGTAAACTCTTGAGTCAGAAAACCCAATTCGCGACAGTTCTTCTGCTTCTGCGAGGTACGGATGCATTTAAATATTAGACAGATTAGACTGCGAAAAGCGCTTAGTTTGTTGTCGATGGTGGGTCTGAGTACCTACTTAGTGTTGGGCGGAGCTGCCCCTGCCCAAGCAATGCATATTATGGAAGGCTATTTGCCTCCGGCTTGGGCGCTATTCTGGTGGCTGGCTTTTTTGCCATTCTTTGCTTGGGGATTGAGATCGCTAGTCAAAATCACCAAAGAAAATCCTGATTTGAAGTTGCTCTTGGCCTTATCTGGAGCATTTGCCTTTGTTTTGTCGGCATTAAAAATCCCCTCTGTGACTGGGAGCTGCTCTCATCCAACTGGTACTGGATTAGGTGCAGTGCTCTTTGGCCCAAGTGTGATGTCGGTGTTGGGAGCGATGGTTTTGGTGTTTCAGGCGCTACTGCTAGCTCATGGTGGTTTGACCACTTTGGGGGCGAATGCTATTTCTATGGCAGTCGCTGGCCCTTTCGCTGCTTACTGGATTTATCATGCAACTCTGAGAATGAGTGGCAGCTATGGCATCTCCATCTTCTGCGCCGCTGCTTTAGGGGATTTGGTCACTTATGTGGTGACTGCCTTGCAGCTCTCTCTAGCTTTTCCCTCTCCAACAGGTGGCATCTTGGCTTCTTTCATCAAGTTTGGGGGAATTTTTGCTGTTACCCAAGTCCCGTTAGCGATCAGCGAAGGTCTTCTGACGGTACTGGTTTGGAATTGGCTGCGTCAGTATAACTCTGAAGAATTAGCTACTTTAAAATCGATTACTGTGCGGAGCGATAATACATGAAAAATAAATTTTCTCAGTCCTCCGGAAAAAAGATACAAAACTGGCTGTTGATTGGCGGGGTAGTGTCACTAGCTCTGTTGCCGCTGTTTATTGTCAAAGAAGGCAAGTTTGGTGGTGCTGATGACCAAGGCAAAGAAGCGATCACTAAGATTAATCCAGACTACAAACCTTGGTTTGGATCTTTAATGCAGCCTGCTAGCAGCGAAATTGCTGGCCTGTTGTTTGCAGCTCAGGCGGCCATGGGAGCAGGTGTGGTAGGTTATGCGATCGGCTTATACAAGGGTCGATCCGAGCGTCAAGATTCTCAAGACAAATGAATACCCAGCTCGATGCGCTAGCCTATGGCAATCGCCTGCGTAGTTTGCCTCCATGGCAAAAGCTCTGTTTTGCCATGGCCATTTTATTGATTACCATGATTGTTCATACTCCAATTCATTTGGCAATCTTTTTGTGGTTGGCCATCTGGACAGTCGGCTATGCGGGGATTCCTTGGCGGTTTTATGTGGGGATGTTGTTGGGGGTAATGAGTTTTTTGCTCACCAGTCTGCCAGCGATCATTTTGAACTTTACTAGTAGCCAACTACCTACCGATGCCCTTTGGAGCTGGCCACTTTGGGGTGGTCATATTTACATGGGTGCCAGTGGATTGCAGCAAGCGATCGGGATTTTTTCTCGATCTTTGGCTAGTACAACAGCCTTGTTTTTTGTGATTTTGACCGTGCCTTTTGCCGAACTGGCGATCGTCTTAGAGCAAATCCGCCTACCCACAATTTTGACCGAGCTATTGCTACTTTGTTACCGGTTTATTTTTTTACTGGCCGAAGTGGCACAGAGTATTTCGATCGCCCAACAGTCGCGGGGTGGTTATCGCACAAGGCGCTTAGCCATGAGCAGTGTGGGTTTGTTGATCAGACAATTGATTCAGCGCACCGCCCTGCGTTATCAACAAATTGCCCTGGGCATTAAGGCACGGGGCTTTAAGCAAGAGTTTCGATTTTGGCAATCTGCCCCCTACCAGTACTCCTGGCGCTATGGCCTAGAGTCGATCGGGGGGTGCTTAGCTCTGATCATTGCAGAAGTGTTTTACCAAGTTTATGTCTGATTATTTATTAGAAATGCGGGATGTGCATTACACCTATCCCATGGCCGATCAACCAGCAGTCCAGGGTCTCAGTTTAGGAATTCCAGCGGGACGAAAGACCGCATTAATTGGTCAAAATGGCTGTGGTAAATCCACGTTGTTTTTGCTGGCTGATGGGTTGTGTCGTCCCCAGCAAGGGGAAATTATGCTAGCTGGTTCGCCTTTAAAGTTCGATCGAGCTACTTTGAATCGCTGGCGGCAAAGAGTGGGTTTGGTGTTTCAAGATCCAGAGCAGCAGTTGGTTGCGCCCACAGTGGAATCAGATATTTCCTATGGTCTGTGTAATCAAAACTTGCCAGAGGCAGAAGTAGCCGATCGAGTGCGACAGACGCTGGCCGATTTTCAGTTGACCGAGTTAGCCAGAAGACCACTACATCACCTGAGTTTAGGACAAAAGAAGCGGGTGAGTATTGCCGGGGTGATGACCTTGCGACCAGATTTGGTATTGTTGGACGAACCAACGGCTTATTTAGATCCGGTGCAAACAAAGAATTTGTTAACAGAATTGGAGAATATTGCTCGATCGGGAACGACGTTGTTAATTGCCACCCATGATTTAGATTTTGTCTATCAATGGGCAGAGTGGGTGCTGGTGATGCAATCAGGAAGTTTGTTGTTGGAAGGAGAGACTTTGCAGGTGTTTGAAAAACTACAAAAGCTACCAGATTTTGAGCTGGGAATGCCGTTGTTGTGGCAGATGTGGCAGGCTTTGCCCCAAAGATTTAAAGAGAAAAATCAGGTACCCAGATCGATCGAAGAACTCACTGACATCTTACATTTTAGGGAATAGGGCATCTACCTTTGTAGGAGTTTTATCAGCAAGGTTATCAATCTATACCAACTTCACAAATTATTCCATTGATTCAGGTAAGGTGACCATCATGAAGTCCCACTGGCGCAAAACAATAGTTGAAATCGCAATTTGGCTCATCATTGAAGTCATGTTAAACCTTGCTGGACTAGATCAATTAGGAAATTACAGCGAATTCATTTTTGCTCAAAAAAGTACTTCTCTATCAAGCTCTGTGGTTGTCACTGTAATGATTTAATTGTTCAAGCGATCGGTTGCCAGTAGGGCGGGATTAGTTGTGGTGTCCGCTGAGAATTCTTGGGACTGATAGATAACTAAAATACTGTCAAAAAAAGCGCAGACATCGATCGATATCTGCGCTTCACGAAGTTAATTAGTGTTTCTAGACCAACACTGGAACAGGCATCGATAGATGAGGATAAAGCGGGAATCGTTCACAGAGCACAGCAATTCGCTGACGACAAGTCGTAGCCATGGCTTCATCAGTAGGAGCCAGTAGCCGATCGGCAATAATATTGGCAATTTCGGTAAACTCGGTAGTACCCATGCCTCTGGTGGTCATAGCTGCTGAACCCAACCGTAGACCACTGGTCACAAAAGGTGAGGCTGGATCAAAGGGAACGGTGTTTTTGTTAGCAGTGATATTTACTTCACTCACCAATCGATCGGCTTCTTTGCCAGTCATCTCGATCGATCTCAAATCTATCAACATTAAATGGTTATCAGTACCACCAGAGACAATCTTTAAGCCCCGCGCTTGGAGCTGTGCCGACATCGCTTGCGCATTAGTAACTACATTGCCGCAATAAGTTGTAAATTCTGGTTTGAGAGCCTCACCAAAAGCCACAGCTTTACCAGCAATCACATGTTCTAACGGGCCGCCTTGGGTACCAGGGAATACTGATTTATCTAGCTTCTTGCCCAGCTCGGCATCCCGACACAAAATCAAACCACCCCGAGGGCCACGCAGGGTTTTGTGAGTAGTTGTAGTTACCACATCACAATGCTCGATCGGGCTGGGGTGATGACCCGTAGCAACCAAACCAGCAATATGGGCGATATCAGCCAGTAGGTAAGCACCTACTTCATCAGCGATCTCCCGGAACTTAGGAAAATCAATAATTCTGGAATAGGCTGAGTAACCACAGATCAATAGTTTTGGTTTATGTTGCAATACTGCTTCCCGGATCAGGTCATAGTCTAATTGTTCAGTATCCGGACTGACTCCATAAAAAGCCTTGTCAAACCACATTCCCGATACATTCACCGGCGAACCATGGGTCAAATGTCCACCATGGGAAAGATCCATGCCCATGATTTTGTCACCCGGTTGCAGCAGGGTCAAAAATACTGCCATGTTAGCCTGGGCACCAGAGTGAGGCTGCACATTGGCCGAGGCTGCGCCAAAAAGTTGTTTGGCGCGATCGATCGCCACTTGCTCGATTTGATCAACAAATTCACAACCGCCATAGTAGCGCTTGCCCGGCAGACCTTCCGCATACTTATTGGTAAGAACAGAACCCTGGGCAGCCATCACCGCAGCGGAAGTAAAGTTTTCGCTGGCGATCAGCTCTAGGTGATCACGCTGGCGACCCAATTCGGCACCGATCGACCGGGCGATAACTGGATCAGTTTCTGCTAAAAATTCTAAGTTGGTTTTGGCCATGATGTTTGTGGGTAAGTACCTAAAGTATGCAACCAGCTTGGCAGGTCGGCCTTAATGATAGCTTGCTTGACCCACCAGGAACCAGCGATCAAGAGATATTTGGTTCAATTCCATATAAACAATCCCACCCAAATATCTATGACATCTGTTGAAAACCGTTAATAACTTAGATCCGCATTAGAGTCTCCATGGTCAAATTTGGGCATTTTAGAGGAAACTTAGTCACTAGCCAGTAAGACTCTATGCTTTCCCACTTCCATCTACACCTAGACATAATTTTGGATACATTGCTTGCCCAGGCAGGTTCTAACAGCGATATCGATACCGATATTTTAGCCAAGATTCAAGTATCCTTCAAAAACTTCTTAGAATCTGGTCAGGCCGGAGCTTTGACCATTGGTTTGATCTTTGGTTATGTAATTCGTGGCATTACAAAATAGTGGATGATCCACTGCTTTGCCAAAGTTCTTGAGCACTTGTCTATCAAGTACTCGGAAAGTTTAGGATGAAAATTTAGTTTGAGAACGGAGAGGAGAGGATTCGAACCTCCGTTAGGTGTGACCCCAAAGCTGATTTCGAGTCAGCCGCATTCAACCACTCTGCCACCTCTCCAGAAGCGCAGAAAAAAATTATAACAAATTCTGGTCAAAACACCTAGTTCGGTGATCCAATGCAACAATTTCGGTCTCTGCCTCGTCAAAACCCTTATCTAGACTATAGAATAGAAATACATGGTGCTTAGATTTGCATAATACTATGGCCGCAGATTTGGTCAATTTGCCTTCGGGTAGATCAGTTTAAATACTCTAGAAAGAATCACCTAATTGTTGGTATCGAGGTAACTTAATGACAGATCCCCAGAACAAACAGCCCCAGGATGCTCAGCGCAATGAAGTGCAGCCCAAACGCCATAATTACTGGTCTGTACTGCTATTGAGTGCTATCGCCAGCTCTTCGATCGGCTACTTGGCAGCACAACGCAATGTCACAATCCCCAATGCTATTACTCCCGCAGTAGCCACACCCGCCGTACCAGCAAATGCCACAAGTACTAGTATTGCTGCGGCTGGTAGTAACTTTATTACCGAAGTAGTCGATAAAGTGGGTGCATCGGTGGTGCGGATCAATACCTCCCGCACTACTGGGCAAGCCCAGAATGCTGATTCGCCTTTGCGACGGTTTTATGGCGAAGCCCCAGAAAGTGGTGGGCAACAGGTCGAACAAGGCACAGGTTCTGGGTTTATTATTGAAAACGGCAAAATAATTACTAATGCTCATGTAGTGCAGGGAGCCGACAAGGTTACGGTCACACTCAAAGATGGTCGGGTGCTACAGGGCAAGGTTTTGGGTCTGGATACCGTCACCGATGTGGCAGTCGTCAAAGTCGAGGGAAATAACTTACCAGCAGTGGCACTGGGCGATTCCGAAAAACTCAAAGCCGGGGAATGGGCGATCGCCATTGGTAATCCGTTAGGACTAGATAACACAGTCACAGCGGGCATTATTAGTGCGACTGGTCGATCGAGCAGTCAAGTAGGAGATGGTTCCAAGCGAGTCAACTATATTCAAACCGATGCTGCCATCAACCCCGGTAACTCTGGTGGCCCATTGCTGAATGCCAGTGGCCAAGTAATTGGCATGAACACTGCCATTCTGCGCAATGCTCAGGGTCTGGGCTTTGCGATTCCGATCAACCAAGTGCAGCGAGTCGCCAATCAGTTGGTAGCGAAGGGTAAAGTTGAACATCCTTTCTTGGGTGTCCAAATGATTTCACTAACTGAACAAGTACGACAACAGTTAAATCAAGATCCTAGGTTTGGCATCAAAATTGATGTAGACAAAGGGGCTTTGATTGGTAAAGTCATGGCTAATTCACCGGCTGCCCAAGGTGGTGTAAAAGATGGTGACGTGATTATTGCGGTCAATGGTCAAAATGTTTCCAGTGCTAGTGATGTGCAAACCGAGGTAGAAAAATCTCAGGTCGGCTCAGAAATGGTGTTAGGACTGCGGCGGAACGGGCAAAACATTCAGGTAACAGTCAGACCAACGGCCTTCACCATCAAATCTACTGATAAGTAAGTAGTTCCATTCCCTAACTCAATGAGTTAGGGATCGCTGACGCTGGTAGACTGAAGCAGAGAATTTTCTGCATGTACCACCTTATGAAGCCAAGTAAAACTCCCGCCGAGACGACCGGCTTTAGTGCGCTGCTGCGGAATCGATCGTTTCTGTGGCTGTGGACGGGCCAGGCTTTGTCGCAAATTGCCGACAAAATCTTGATTATTTTTGCAATTTCGCTGCTGTCTACCTATCGCATCCCGGCCAGTCTTTCGGCTTCTTCTGGCTCAGCGATTATGATTGCCAATACCATTCCCGCTATTGTCTTTGGGGCAGCAGCGGGAATTTTGGTAGATCGGTATCTCAAAAAGCAGACCATGGTATTGTCTAACCTGCTGCGTGCCGGATTGGTAGTATTAATTATCTTTTTACCCAAAGAGTTGGTGTTATTGCTGTTAGTAATGTTTGCTATCTCTACAGTGACTCAGGTGTTTACGCCAGCAGAGCAGTCAATTACCCCACTGGTGGTGCTGCCAGAGCATTTGATCTCGGCGAATTCTTTGTCTACGATTACCCAGTTGGGTTCGGTGGTGGTAGGGTTTGCCAGTGGCGACTGGATTTTATCGACGATCAAGCAACATTTTGGTGACTTTGGCAATGCCATATTTTTTGGGATTATTTACCTGTTGGCTGCTGGCTGCTGCCAAATGATTCGATCGCGAGAAGTATTGCCCCAGAAAATCGGCAAAAAAAGCTACAACCCTTTACCAGAATTCATGGAAGGAATGCGGTATCTGCAAAGCAACCGCTTGATTCAACACGCCATGGTGCAACTCACCATTTTGTTTGCCACTATTGCCGCCCTCCAAGTGCTCTCGATTAATTTAGTGATTGAGATGGGTCTGAAAAAAACCCAGTTTGGTCTGTTGGTGGCGGCTACCGGAGTAGGATTAGTAATTGGAGCCGCCGTATTAGGGAACTGGGGCAACCGCTTGCGCAATAAACCGCTGCCATTAATAGGTTTTGGCATTATTACCCTGGTACTGGTGGGCTATATTTTGTTTAAGCAGTTGTGGTCAGCACTACTGATCAGTACCATTCTGGGTTTTGGAGCCGCCCTAATTGCGGTGCCGATGCAGACCTTGATTCAGGAAAAAACACCAGAATCGATGCGCGGCAAAGTGTTTGGCTTTCAAAACAATGCGGTGAACGTTGCCCTGAGTTTGCCTTTAGCGGTAGCCGGACCCTTAGCCGATCGATTTGGTATTAATGCGGTATTAGTGGGTATGACTATGGTACTGGGTAGCGCTGGCATCTGGGTCTGGCAAAAAGATCGCCAGATTTCACCACATCTGCCCTAAATAGTCAATATATATACCTGTATTAAGTGTTACTGCATCTAAATACTTAAAATGCTCAAAAAAGTATTAAAATAGTCAGCTAATTCTTACGCTCTCTTAGACTCAGCCCACCCCCAGAGGATCATCCGTGGTTTCCCAACTATCTATCAGCACCACCACTTCAGCAACCGCCAAAATTTCAGCACCAAACCATCGCCACACCGGAGCCTATGCGCTTTTGGATAGCTTACGTCGCCATGGAGTAGAGCATATTTTTGGCTATCCGGGGGGGGCGATTTTGCCAATTTATGACGAAATCGAAAGAGCGGAAGATGCTGGTTGGTTGACTCATATTTTAGTGCGCCATGAACAAGGTGCGGCTCACGCTGCCGATGGCTATGCTCGATCGACCGGTAAAACGGGAGTCTGCTTTGCTACTTCCGGCCCCGGTGCCACCAATTTAGTCACTGGTATTGCCACCGCCCAAATGGACTCGATTCCGTTGGTAGTGGTTACAGGCCAAGTGCCACGCAGTATGATTGGCACTGATGGCTTTCAGGAAACCGATATTTATGGCATTACCTTGCCGATCGTCAAACATTCTTATGTAGTTCGCGATCCCCGCGATATGGCACGAGTGGTGGCCGAAGCGTTTCATATTGCCAGCACTGGTCGCCCTGGCCCAGTTTTAATTGATATTCCTAAAGACGTAGGCAGCGAAGAATTTGAGTATGTGCCGGTAGAACCAGGCAGTATCAAGTTAGCGGGCTATCGGCCCACGGTGCGGGGTCATTCCCGTCAAATTAATCCGGCAGTAGAACTAATTGCCAACAGTCTTCAGCCCTTGCTCTATGTGGGTGGTGGGGCAATTACTTCCGGTGCCCACGGCGAAATTAAACGCTTAGCCGAAACTTTTCAAATGCCGGTCACAACTACTCTGATGGGTAAAGGTGCATTCGATGAAGAGCATCCTCTATCGGTAGGAATGCTGGGGATGCATGGGACGGCTTATGCTAACTGGGCGGTTACTGATTGCGATTTATTGATTGCAGTGGGTGCTCGTTTTGACGATCGAGTAATGGGTCGAGCCGATCGATTTGCCCCCCATGCCAAAGTTATTCATATTGACATCGACCCTGCCGAAGTAGGTAAGAACCGCACTCCAGATGTGCCGATCGTCGGGGATGTCAAACAGGTTTTGACGGGTATTTTAGACCGCGTGCGCGAACTGAAGTTAGAAGATCGACCCACCAAAACCGATCGCTGGCTAGAAATGATTAATGCTTGGCGCACTGATAATCCGTTGGTGGCTCCTAGCTATCCCGACTCTCTATCACCGCAAGAAGCCATTTTGGAATGCCGCAAACAAGCTCCCGATGCCTATTACACCACCGATGTGGGTCAGCATCAAATGTGGGCAGCCCAGTTTTTAAACAATCGTCCGCGTCACTGGTTGTCTAGTGCTGGCTTGGGAACTATGGGTTACGGAGTGCCAGCAGCGATCGGTGCTCAAGTCGCTTTGCCTGATGAGCAAATAATTTGTATTAGTGGGGATGCTAGCTTTCAAATGAATCTACAGGAACTAGGCACCATCATGGAGTACCAGTTGCCAGTGAAGATCGTGGTGATCAACAATGGTTGGCAGGGCATGGTACGCCAGTGGCAAAAGACTTTTTACAAGGAAAACTATTCTTCTTCCGAAATGGCTCCATCAATGCCAGATCTAATGCTGTTGGCACAGGCTTATAGTATCAAAGGAATCACAGTTGATCAACCTGGCGATCTGCAAGGAGCAATTAAAGAAATGTTGGCACATCCTGGAGCGGTGTTGCTAGATGTGAAAGTGCGGCGCGATGAGGATTGTTATCCGATGGTACCAGCAGGAGCTGCCAACGAAGATATGATGGGCTTGGCCAAACCCAAGAGAGTCTTCGATCGGCCTTCGGTGACTTGTGGTAGTTGCCAAACTCCAAATCCAGAAAGCCATAAGTTCTGTCCGGAATGTGGCCAAAAGATGTAATTTTTAAGTTAACTTTAATCCTCCCCATCCCATTGTGGATGGGGAGTTTTTTTGTGAATAATTATTGCCCAGATATTTACTTTATCTGTAGCAAAAGCTGTTGGATTTGTCGATCGACTATTCTTAGATCAAAACGTTGGCTTGCAAGCTTTTGAGCCTGTTCGACGATCATTCTCACCTGATCTGGTTGCTCATAGCATTGCCGAATAATCATGGCCAATTTCAGGGAGTCACCAGGTGGAACTAGCCAACCAGTAACTCCATGTGCCACTAATTCAATGGCTCCTCCCGCAGATGCTGCCACCACAGGAGTGCCAGATAACATTGCTTCTATGATCACTCGCCCAAAAGGTTCCGCTGCCGTTGAAGTATGAGCAACTAAATCACAGGCGGCCATCAGATCGGCCACATCCGAGCGAAAACCAAGAAACTGCACCCGCTTTTCCAGACCCAGGTCTGTGACTTGCTGTCTTAATTGCTGCACATAATCTTGTTCACCAAACAAAGCATCGCCCACCAGAATTACCCTCACTGATGGAGCACAATGGCTCAGCGCCTCAATCAATATGTGCTGTCCTTTCCAGGGTGCAAGGCGGCTGAAATGCCCCACCAATAGCTCTTCTACGGTCAGCCCTAATGTCTGTCGGATCACATCACGTTGAGACCTAGCAACTTGATAACAGGATGGATTAAAACCGTTGTAAACCACCTGGGTCAATTTCTGCTGCCCACCAGCAGTAATAAAGGCAGTTTGACTAGCTTGAGAATTGGCAATCACCAACGAGGCACAACGATTTGCCAAAGTCACAGCAATTCGTTGATTGGTGCGGCTGAAATGCTCGATAGAAAGGATGTCATGCAGGTGATAAACCAGGGGTCGCCGACTCAAAATACTAGCCAGCGCACCGACCACTAAAGCTTTCTGGGTATTGGCGTAAATCAAATCATATTGGCGACTCAGTTGAGTGACTTTGATCACCAAAGGCATTAATTGCCCGATACTATATAGACCCTGTAGAACGTTGCTGTCTTTCTGAATCTGCAAGGGAGTCGCTAGTACTTTTACGGGAATCTGTTCTGCCTCCAGCATGTTGCGAAAAGATCCCTCCGCAAATAAACAAACTAAACAGCGATCGCGATATTTTCTGGCAATATCTAATAAGCAAAGCTCTGCCCCACCAGGTTTACCGCTTTGATCGAGGAAAAGAATTTTCATAGAAATTTTTGTGCTGAAAAGTTACGCCTGGAATTCAAGAGAGCTAATTAGGCATCAATAAAACATCCCTCACTTTGGGCGCTAAAATTTTCCAGTCATAATTGCCAACCGCATATTCTCGACAGGCAGCTCGATCGGGCAACGGAATCTTGCCGGTGAGCAATTCAATTAGACGGGTACTGAGGGCATCCGATGCCGGAGTCTCGGTAATTAATGAAGGCTGAAAAGGACGTAATACTTCTGGCATACCGCCTACCGGGGTAGACAAGACAGGGGTGCCACAGGCCAAAGATTCCAGCAAAATTAGACCAAAGCCTTCCAAAGATTGGCTCGGAACAACTGTCAGATCGGCTGCTTGATAGGCCACTGGCAGTTGTTCATCTGGGACATAGCCCAGGAATTTAACATGATTTTGTAGACCCAATTCGTTAGCTTGTTGCTCTAGGGGAATACGTAAAGATCCTTTTCCGGCGATCGCCAGCCATACATCTGGAACCTGACGTTTGACCTCGACCAAAGCCTGCAAGAGTTTATCAATGCCCATGCGTAGGGCTAAGCGACGGGGAGTAAATAGGATTGGGCGATCGAGAGGAAAGCCCAGGGCTTGACGGGCTTGCTGACGAGTCAGATTTACTTGAAAGCGTTCAATGTCAACACCACCAGGAATAATATGAATCTTCTCCGCTGGAATTCCGTATTCTCGTTGTAAAAGCTCCCCGAAAGCATGACTAATTACGACGAAGCGATCGCAACGACGATATACTCTCTGTTCAATCCATCGTTTGAAGGCAACACTCCAGGGCTGTGCCCCTTCCTCCTGACTTTCTAATGCCCAAGGACCATGAAAAGTGCAGGTAATGGGTACTCCGGAGGGAAGATCTGGTAATAAAGGAAAGCTATATAGGGAAAAGTGGAGATTGATTGCATCTGGGTGAGGCATTTGCGATTGGTGCTGGCGAAAGCATTGGCGAGCAGCCCATAACCGTTGAGGTAAAGGAGTATTGGGGCTGGTTAAATTTATCAAAGTGATCGCAGTGTGAAGGCTATTTGCTGGTAGATCAACTCCGTAGAGAGTGAGGTAGTCGCCCTCTGCGGCTAACTGCTGCATTAGTTCGTACCCATAGCGCTCCATGCCGCCCGGAGTGATTGGGAACCAACCTAAGCCAACCAATAGTAACTGAGCAGATGATGCCATAGAAGAATTTGGTGAAGAATTTGGTAATTGGTTATCGTAAAATTTTTCCAAAAGCAATTACTGAGAGGCCACTCAACATCAAACCAATTCCCAACCACTGGATAACAGGTACCTTTTCTCCCAAAATAAAAGCACTTGTAATGGTAGTTGCCAGAACAGTTAACCCGATAATAACCGGATAAGCTACAGATAAATTGAGCTTACCTAGGAAGGCAACATAGAAAATAGTACTTAATCCATAGGCTAAGATTCCACCAAATAAATAAGGGTTTAGCGGGTTTTGTCCTGAACCAAGTTTAAGCAATGCCTGAGCCAGGGTATTTAAAGCAACGGTCAATAGAACCAGTATTCCAACAGTATTAGCCATAAAAAATCATTTGTTTTCGCAATAATTTGATGATTGAAAATCCCAAAGCTCTTGTGCTGCCGGATAAGTGGTTTGCACATATTTGCCAATTAACTTTTCCCACCATCTAGGTGGATGAGGTAAAGATGCCACTTGAATACTAGGACAACCTACTATCCAGGCACCCAAAACATCGGTGTGGCGGCTGTCACCAATTACCACGACCTGTTTGGGAATAAGCTGCATATGTTTCATTGCTTCACGAAATGCAGTAGGAAAAGGTTTCCCAGCAGGGCTAATAGCTGGAATATCTAAATATTGAGACCAATATTTAACTCGATAGTGACGCTTTCCATTAGAAAGAATAAAAAGCTTTATTCCCAACTGTTTCGCCTGAATTATCCAGGTGCAAGCATGAGGTGATATATATCGATCATCCTCAGAAATAATGGTATTATCCAGATCAATAATCACCCCTTGAATACCTGCTTTTATTAACCAATCAAAACTAATTGAAGCTACTGAATTCACTTGTTTTAGCCAGTAGTATGCACTAGTGTTTCGGTTCAAGCGATCAGGCAAATATGACAAAATAGATTCTTTTTTCATAACTAGTTGTCTGCGTAATAATTTGGCATTATTAAAAATGTTTTTGATTAGAAGTTGGCGATCTAATTAATCCACTGGAGTCTATCAAACAAAAGAATCATAAATACCATAATTATCCAGCCAAGTACTGTGAGCAACAGCGGTTTATCTCCGATTAGCATTTCTTCAGGCCGCTCCGTTTTACCACCTTGCTCCAATTCTGGATTCTTTCTTTCTATTTCCTGTGGGTCACCTAGTAATTGATAGCGAAAAATACCATACAAGACAAAAGGGGTGGTCAACATCATCCAAGGGGTTGATGCTCCACGAAGAGCAGGCCCTGAACTCCAAAGAGCATAAGAAATAATTGTGCCATTTGTCACAACACTCTCCATTCTATTTAAAAGAGGTAGAGAGTATCGGTGTAATACTCTACGAGATTTTCTCCCTTTTATTTCCGAAAGTCGTAGTTCTGCCTTACGTTTTTCAATTCCTAAAAATAAAGCCAGCATGGCTGTACATAACATAAACCAGTGGGATAGCACGATGCCAGTAGCAGCAGCTCCTCCCAAGGCTCGTAAAACAAACCCGGCTGCGATCGCCACTACATCGGCAATCACTTTATGCTTCAACTGTAAGTTATACGCCACTTGCAGAAATGCATAGCCCAAAATGGCTGTGCCCAAACCAAATGACTTCCACCAGCCCACAATCAAGGCCCCACTCAATAGCGCTATTGCTATGATAATAGCTTCTGGAATACTTATTAAGCCTGCAGCAATTGGACGCTGACACTTCACTGGATGTAGGCGATCTGATTCCACATCAATAATGTCGTTAATCAAATAAAAACTGCTAGAGGCACAACAAAATAAAATAAATGCTAATAGGCTGCTTAAGAATGCTGACACTGTAATATCAAATGCAAACAGAGGGGCAGCAAAAACAATTAAGTTCTTAGTCCATTGCCTAACCCGCAATTCACGAATATATGCTAAGAATTTAGATTTAATTCTCTTGAGCGGAGTGGACTCATTTAAAAACATTTAGACTATGCTCCAAATAGATAAATAGCAGTTTCGGAAATTAAAATGAAATCTTTAAATATATCTAAGATACGCATTCTATAATGAATACAAGTCTACAGGATTAGCCTTACAACTGTTGTATTTTTAAACACAAATTAATACTTATTTGATTATTTTAGTATTTGTTTTTTTGGCTTAGATTCATATTTAGTTGAATTTAGTTTATTTAAGAGCGATGGTTGAGCAAAGCAGGGTCGATTGACTGCAATGATTGATAACTATGATACTTTTGTGATGCTAATCCAATCCCCAAAAATCCCCAAAGTATAAGACCTGGAAGACCCCTGACTACTGCCCCTAGAGGGACTTGAGTAACCATTCCTAAAGTAATGGCAGATGCCGCGTGAGAAAATACATCACTAGACTTATTAAAAGTTCCTAGTAAGCGACTGAGGAGTAAGATCATGCCACTAAAATAAAATGCTCCGCCGATCCAGCCTAATGTGAAGAAACTTTCTAGAATTGCACTATCAAACACAAAATTAGCATTTTTCCCTCCGATTCCATCTCCTAAAATATTTGCCAGAGCCTTTCCCAGTAGTGCTGCATAGCTGTTTTGTCGATCTAATGCACTTTGATCGTTTGATAGTTCAGAGAAACTTTGAATGCGAGCATTAATTACACTCGAAAATGGCTCAATGGTTGCCAGAGGAATAATGGATAAGGATATGACCAAGGCAAATAATATCAAACGCATCTGAAACTTTGGTTGAAGAAAGATGAACAAGTTCAGCATCCCAATCATCCAGCCCAACCAAGCAGTACGTACTATGGAGAGTAAAAAAGACAGATAGCCCACGATAATCGCAAAAATCCCCAATGGATTTGTATTGTTGGCTAATAACAGCAGTCCTGCCATCATGACATCGGCAAAAACCAAAGGACCATGCATCGTACTCCATACTCGCATGGCAAATGGCTGAGGCATTCCAAAAGTGACTGATCGATCGGCCAAGTTGATCAGCCAAAACCGATCCCACTCAGGTGCCACCATAAATTGGAAAATACCATACGCTCCTGTGATCAATACTCCCCAAAAAAATATCCGTTGAGTTGTCCGACGATAGTTGGGATATTCCCGCCAGTTTACGAATAAATGCAACCCAAAGGTGACCGGGGACAACCACTCGATAACTTTGAGACTGGCAGAAACAGGTGAAAATTGGGTTGACCCGATTAGATAGCCGTAGAATATACCATTTAGAGCTAGAATAAATGGCCAACTCCCCTGGTATTTAGCTTTGGGAATAGCTTTGAACACGGTAATTAGGGTAATAAGTGTTACCAGAAAGGGCGCTAGCAGAATCGGGCTGGGTTCAGTGAAGCTACCACGATAATCGGCCAAACGACGAACAAGGGGTGCTAGAAACCACATCCACCAAGTGAAGCTCAGATAAAGCAAAGGAGCCTGGAAAAAAAGTATTAGTCCAACTGCAATGGCTCCAACGGGAAACAGCAAATTCAAAAATTTACTTAGACCAATAAATATCAATAATCCAGATGAAAATACAAACAATGCGATCGCAATCCACGCAATGGCTGGTTGAAATATAGAAAAGAAAGTTTGTTTGGATTGATTACTAAAATTCATAGATATTAATTATCGTTTTCTAGAGCTATTTATTTACGCATTATCTTGCAATATCCTTGTCAAGTTTATCTTATTACTAGGGCATCAGCTCTACTATAAGTGGATGATCTGGTATGGTTAAATTTAATCTTTGTGGATTTCTCCACTGCTGGATTGGCTTAATTGATTTTAGTGGTTGATAAATAGTAGCCGCTACCATGGGTATTTTTAGGTTGATAGTTATGGGTTGATCGGAGACAACAATATTTTGTTTTGTTTCGAGATCGAAGCTGGATACTTCTTGCCACAGAATTAAATAAAATTTCCCATCTCGCTTTTGCAACAGGGTATGATGTAGATTGAGTACATTTCCTGTTAGCGTGTAAGCCAATGACTTGAGGGGAAAATTTACACCGGGATCTTTCAAAAGCGTAATTAAATTTTTTAAAGCAGTGAATGCTGGTTTCGGCGAACCATCGTACCGCAGCAAACCAAAATTATTTTCTTGATCGATCGCTAACTTTTGATCAATAAATTCATAAGTAAAGGTTCGTTGCACATTACGGTTGAAGTATTCAAGATACAGCCTAGGAATATACTTGCCCGCAGCCTGCTCCGAGACACCTGGATGTAGAGGCTTTGGATCACGAATGGCATTATGCCAGCCAGTTTCCGTCGCCATAATGGGGTTTTCACCACAAATCAATCTGGCTGCGGGAATCCACCACTCATCTAAGTCTCCATCACTCGGTATTTTTCCACCCGAGTAGCTATGTATGTTGCCAAAGTCACAAGCCAGCGAGCCAACCTTTGTGGCATTCCACCAATGAGCCATAGATGCTGCCACTACCGGTAAATGCCGAGTCGTAGCAGTTCCTTTGACGGTGGAATACAACTTATTTTGAAAATCGCGCAGTGCTTTGGGAAATCGCTGTCCTTGATAAGTTGGTTGAACAACATCCCACTCATTTGGACCTTCGATCGCTTCTACAGAATTAGGAAGTATTGTCACAATTTCCTGGACTTCTTTTGGGTCTCCATTCCAGCGATAATCAAAAAGCATGGTGGATTTAATTCCCAACTTACCTAACTCGCTAAATTTTTGCTGGGAATCTAAATCTGTTGTTATCAGACCATCCCGAATATGACGAACACCCAATTCCTTCAGTCGCGGCTTAATAATATTGTCGTAGTCTTTATATGCTGTATCTAAATAGCGAAGATGGGTATTTACTCCAATCGAATCAACGAATTTATCTGCACATTGAGCTTTCTCTGATCGTATTTGCCCCCAAGCCACAAAAGAGATGCTACAGAGTAATAAGGTTGTCCACAATACTCTTGAAATATATTTCTTGAGGCGGTAATAAAACTTATAAAACATATAAAATATCAAAAGTGAGTATGAGTTGGACTTTTACAAATGATTTTGCGGTAAATTATTAATTTGTTGCTTTTCTCAGATATTCTTTATGATAGTTCATCCAAGTTTGCAATCCTTGCCATCTGCCCTGAACAGATACCCACCATTTTTGGGCTGCTAAGCTTTTTTCAGTAGGTAAAAAGCGGAATAGTTGAACAAATCCAAAGACATCGCGGGTGCCAATTAATATAGCCCAGATCAGATAAACAATTTTTTGGGGTAGTGATAAGTGGTCGAGTAACCCAACAGTTTCGTTATGAGATCTATTCGCCCAAGCGATCGCATTAAAAGTATGACGCTGGTCTTCATCAAATCGTTGAGCCGGATAGTGATCGACTGCAACGGCTGAATCATAAATCAATTTCCAGCCATTTCGCTTGACCGCAAGACTGAGTGCGACTTCAAAATGAACTTGGGCACCGGTGCCTTTCATTCGTTCATCGCAGCGGAGTTTAGCTAGTGCAACTTTGCGAAAGCTCATATTGACACCTTTGAGAAGATCTACCTCTTGAGGTTCTCCTTCACCAAGATGATGATTGCCGATCATCCGTCCAAACCACTGGACGCGACCGACTGATGTGCCAGGTTGAGCGGTTTGGGTCTGGCCATTCACATACATCCAGTCTCTCCCCCCTAAACCACCCAAGCAATTATCAGCTAAAAAATGGGCTTCAATCCGTTGGAGCCAATCTGGATGAGGAGCTGCGTCATCATCCGTAATAGAAATAATATCCCCGACTGCCGACTCAAATCCTAAATTGATTGCAGCTACAACCCCTGGCACAACGATAGTCAAAACCTCGATCGGTAAGGATTGGGGATCGAAAGTTGCCAGAAATATCCAAGTTTCGGCATCAATATCTCGTACTGTAATCAACACCTTATCGGCAGGGCGGATTTGCTTTTGTAGTGCTGTTAAACATCGTTTCAAGTCTTGGGGACGACGGTAGGTTGGAATTAGGACAGTGATTTTAATCATAGAGGTTTCTTAGCTCCAACTGATGTTTTGTGAATTGAAAGTAAAATATTCATGGCTTTTTATAAAATAAATAATGAATCGTTCTAAATGATTAGAATACATTGTAACCAGCTAAGCCTTTCCATAGCTAAATTGATGTTTTAAATTATTGATTGGTTTTTCAATCAAAAACCAGGAACCTACTGCAACCGCAAAAGTGGCTATCGATTGCAGGATGATCTCTATAGATACAGGAATTTTACTTGATAAATTGAGATGCTGAAGCATCTTTGAAAATACCGGAATCATAAAATAATGATACACATATAGACCATAACTAATTTTACCAATAAAAACCAGTGGTTTTAGTTCCAATATTCTTCCTGGTAAACCACTGAATCCATTTGCTGCTCGGTTAACTAACCACAGATAGAAAAGAGCCAAAATAGTAGGCTTGATCAGCACTTCAAATACCATTAGTTTCGGAAGAAAGATAAACAAAATAATCACTGGCAAACAAATCCACAAGCCAAAATTACATAAATCTTCCTTGGTTCGCTGATAACATGCTTCATAATGCATAAAATATGCTAGTAGCGCGCCCAACCCCAATGAATCTAAAGATGTCAAAGGAAAAACGTAAATCTGAATTGAGTTCAAACCAATCAAATAGCAACCAAGCCTAGAAACAATTGCTAAGGAAATTGTTGCCATAATTACTTTCAAAAGATATTTACTAGGTATCAAAAGAATGAGAAAAGGCCAGACTAAATAGAACTGTTCTTCCATCGATAATGACCAGAAATGAGTACTAGTCTCATCAAAATCACCTCTCAGTAAAACCAAAATATTAGTCGTATAAGTCAAATGCCAGAAAAAGATATTTTTAACTTGCTTAAAGATGATTCCTGTCAAAACAAGTGTCAGATAGTAAATTGGCAGGATTCGCAAAAAACGACGAATATAAAATCTTTTAAGTGTAAATCCAAAACTTTGCCCATTCACTTTCATTACATCTCGGCATCTTAAAAGAATACCCGTGATCAAAAAACCACTGAGTACAAAGAAAAGTGGCACCCCCGGAAACCAGTCATAGACTGAAAAAAGAGAACTAGCAAAAGAATTAGGAACATTAGCTGGGGTAAAGTGCGAAAGCATTACATTTAATACAGCTATTGCTCTCAGTGAATCTAGCTGAATCATATAGCCTTTTTCCTGAACTTTTACATTTTCCTTTTGAGATATCATCGGGTTGCCTCCAAGAATAGGTTTGGTATTGAAAACTATCACAAACAATGTTTTTCATTCAGTCATCAATTTTTTTGTATATCCACAAAATCTCTTCTCGATCGGTACTTACTTTAATGGGCTTAAACAACTTATTATTTACAAACTGTTGCCAAGCAGCAGGAACTTGGGGAGAGTAAAAGAAATAAGTCTTGAATCCATTAGGAATTATTGGAATCTTTATCTCGTCAAGAAGCTGCATTTTAACCTCCGAATTAAGTCTTCTACTAAGTGCTAAAATACTAGTAGGGTTGTAAGCATAATCATTAGAAATTACCAGTGACTGTGGGCTTTTATTAACTAAATCAGACACTTTGATTACTGCTTTCCCATCTTTTGCAAATGAGTATTCCATATTAGAGTTCATAACACCAGCAATCAATCCTATTGAAATAAAAACAGCGAAGCCTATTTTCCAAGCTTTATGGCTCACAGCAAGAGTAGTTTGAGTAGAGAACAAATAGGCAGTGCTTAGTTCAATCCCCAGAAAAGATGGAGTCAAATATCTGGCACTGGTAGATCGAGTACCCCCCATAAATATATCTGGCAATGCCAAACAGAGAAATTGAACTATAGACAATGATAAGATGAACAAATACACTTTTTTTTCAGATCTGCGTGTAATAAAATAAACTACATATATTGTAAATATAGATGTTATCAAAGCGAAAAAATAATATGTGCTAAAAAATCCAATCCGTGGTAGATCTATATCAAAAGAAAGCAGCCTCGGTAAAACCAGCCAAGATCTGCCTAATGCCAGGGGAGAAAGATTAGATTCAAAAGACCATGACATTGAGCGACGAAATGCCTCTATGTGAATAATGAAAGTCATAATCCAGGGCAGAAAAGCCAGTAGACCAACTGTCGAAGCTATGATGTAAGCAATGAGGGTTTTATTGAAACAAAATTTCCCAATAGCAAAAACATAAACACCATGCGCAGCTACGACAAATATTGAGAATAGATAAGTATAAAAGCTAAATACTAGAGTAATTGTGTAAATAACCCAACTTTTCCAAGTATTAAGTCGCATTGCTCTCAGTAGCGTTTGGCTGGAAATGAGAATTGCTAATGTCCACAGGCTATATTCTCGTGCTTCTTGAGCATAAGCAATGAAAAATGGAGAGATAGCGGCAATTGCGACAGCAAAATATCCTACTCGGCGAGAATCAAATAGTTCTAAGCAAAGAAAGTAAATGGCTGGCAGTACTAGCAAGCTGATCAAAACAGAAAAGCTGCGATATGCCAAAACAGAATTACCGAAAAAATTCGCCCAAATACGTAAAGCTATGAAGTATAAAGGTGGGTGCTCTGGAGTTTCTTCACCTAGCACTTTGATCGTATTAAGTAAACCTCGATCGGGAGTAATTTGCTGATAACGTTGCAGTTCCTGAGGAGAAATGATTTGAGACTTAAAGGCTTCTTGAATGAATTCTGTTTGACTATAACCTGCTACTTGCATCGATGTAAGGGCTTCATCACGCCAATAAACCTTCAAGTCTAAATTGCTAAACCGAAATACAATACCCAACAAGACTAGTATAATTGCTAGATAAGCAATATCTAGAAACTGTAGCTTAGGAAATTTTGAGCGGAAGATAGTCATAGCTAATACCTAATTAAACTATTGAAATTTAGTTTTTTGTCAAATCCAATACATCAATCACCTCGTTTGATAGAACTTAAGTTGAATGTTCCATGGCATACTGCATCTGGTGATATTTCCAGAGAAACTCTCGCTGCTCTAGTAAATCTTGATAGGTTCCCTGCTCCACAATACGACCTTGATCTAGTACCACAACTTTATCGGCTTTGGAAATGGTGGAAAGGCGATGAGCAATCGTGATCACTGTCCGCCCCATCGAGAGATTTTCTAAAGATTCCTGAATCAACCGCTCCGAGACAGAATCTAGGGCACTAGTAGCTTCATCCAAAATCAAGATTTCTGGGTCACGCAACAAAGCACGGGCGATCGCAATTCGTTGGCGTTGCCCTCCCGATAACCGCACACCTCGGTCACCTAAGGTTGTTTCAAATCCTTCAGGCATATCCTGAATGAATTCCAGCGCATTAGCAAGTTGTGCTGCTTGCTCAATTGCCTGATTGGGAGCATTCTCTGTGCCATAAGCAATATTATTACGGACAGAAGTATTGAAAATAAAGGTATCTTGGCTAACCACCGCCAATTTGCGGCGAAAAGAGTTGATTTCTATCTGTCGTAGATCTATTCCATCGATTAAGATTTGACCATCAGTTGGATCATAAAATCGGGTAATGAGATCAGCAAGGGTTGTTTTACCTGCGCCAGAAGCACCCACCAATGCTGTCAACTTGCCTCGTTCGATCGAAAGAGTAATATTTTTGAGAATTGACTGTTCCGTATTATAGCTAAAATCAACATCGATCAATTCAATTGAGCGATGGATGCCAGAGAATTCGATCGAGCCATTTTGAAAATATGTTTTGTTATCAGTTCTTAACAGCTCTTTAATATTCTCACTAGAGCCATGGAGACTGCTGAGAACTCCTTTAATTGAATTCAGATCTTGGATGATTGGTACCAATCTTACTAAGATAAATAGAAAAGTTAGTAATGAAGCAACTTGAATCGCTCCATTAATTAAAAAGCCATTAAATGCAATAACAATCATCGCAATCAAAATGGTCGTTGCCACTACTTCAGCTAAGGGCTTAATCATAGACCACAGGCGGGCAGTTTTTGTAGAGGTCCTTACTACATAATCACTGGCTTGATAGTATCGTCGCCGCTCAAAGTCTTGAGTAGCAAAAGACCAAACTGTACGCATTCCACCAATTAGTTCGATCGCTGTCGTTGAAAATTGGCCATTTGCAGTTGAAACCGCAAAGCTGCTTTCTCGTATTTGCTTATTTAGATTCGATAAACCAACAGCCATCAAACCAAAGAGCATAATCGACAGTATAGTGAGCTGCCAGGAAATCAAAAATATTGATAACAAATAAACCATGACTGCCAGACTTCTAGTGAACAAGAAAGCACTGCCATTGAATACTTGTCTGAATCGCTCTACCTCAGAAGTAATTGTATTGATTAATTCTCCAGACTTGGATGTAGAAAAATAGCTTAAGCTCACTGATGTAAGTTGCTCGAAAATTTGTTTGCGCAAACGATCAGTTAATTTAATCTGCGAAAATTCAGTATAAGTATTTGCCAAATAATTAAATATTGCCCTGGTACAGGTACTTAGCCATATCAACATAGATATTCGATAAAGCCGACTAGTAGCAGAAGCATTAACACCTAAAATCCAAATATCAAACCAACTAACTCCTGTTCTGATTGGTTCCGCCTGGGGACTAGTCAGACTTTGTAAAAAAGATAGGAGTAGCCCCAAACCAACGCCTTCAAAGGCGGCTGCTAATAGAGAAAATAGTAGAGCTAAGATCGCAATTTTGGGAAAATATTGAAATTCTCGCAAAATCAGATGATTATTTTTCCAGAAACTGGTGGCTTTCATTAAAACCAAAAATGGGGAAAAAAGTTTATAAAACATAGAATATTTAATATCACTATCTAATGGAATAATGCTTTAGTCGGAGCAGATTCAAGTACTGCATCAAGTTTTGAATAAATAGCAGAGCTAGAATGTTGGCTATCAAAAGTTTCTTGTATTTTTCGAGAAAACTTAGTAGCTAACTCGGCTTCATTAATTAGACGAAGTACCTGCTGAGCATAAAAAGCAGGATCATCTGTAATAAAAGCATTGATACCATCAACCAAACTCAAAGCCGATGCAGAATGAACCGTTGTCACGATCGGCATGGCGTAAGCCATTGCTTCCACTAGCTTAAATTTTGTGCCCGCACCTGTGCGCAAGGGGCAAATCACTAATCTAGACTGTAGATAAAGCTCAGAAAGATCAGAAACATAGCCTAAACAGATAACATTTTTAGTAAGTGTGGCATCGACTTCCACAATAGATGATATTTTCCCAGCGATTAGAACTTGAAGATTGGGTTGATGAACTATAATTAGCGGTAAAACAGCGGAGAGAAAGAATTGCAAACCTTCTCGATTTGGTTGATTTTCAGCTCCAACAAATAGTACATCATATTTAAAGTTACGCTTTTCATAGGAGGTCAAATGTGTGCCATCATCTAAGCCATTTACTTGGGATGGAATAAAATAGAGTTTATCTGAGGGTAGCCTTTCAGCTAAGATTTCTCGCTCATATTTTGAATCCACAATTACTTTACTAAACCGATTAAGAAGATTAATTTCACGAGTAAAATTTGATTCGTAGTCAAATTTTAAGTTTTGCGCATAAGCAATATTCTTTCTGACTAGCCGAAAGCGAGAAGTGATATCATGAATATCCATCACAGTTTGGATTAAGGGCGATTGTAAGTTGCTGGCAAGATGAGCGTAGTCAAGGTTGTTTATCCAGATAAAATCATAGGCTTTCTCAACAAGCAGTTTTTTTACAAAGCTTACATAACCAGGGGGAGCAAAATAATCTGAGTCTACCGGAAGTTGTTGCTGCAAGAGTTTTTGGTGATAAAAACTCTTGCTCCGGGTGTAAACAAAGTCAAACCAGTTATGTTCACCAGGATAGACAAAAACATTATCTACAAACTTGAGTAGTTCTTGCTGGCGAGACTCTGTCCATTCTGGATCGATCGCATCATGACCTTTGTTGCCAAATTTATTACCAACAATTGCATCTACTGAAAACACATCTTTGCGATCGTAAAAATATTTTAGTAGCCCTAAAACACGTCCATTAAGCCCGTTTAACAAATCAGATGAAATGGGTACAGGGAGGTGGAATAAAATTGTCTGTTTTTGATAGCTCATAGGTTAGGCTTCTCACAACTTAAGATTAAACAATTTTTTAAGTATTTGCTCGGATGAATCGACCAGGCTAGCCAGATGATCTAACCTGGAATTAGTTGTTTGTCTTCAATTAAGGTACTAATACCTTGGCTCAGGCTAATACACGGCTCCCAATCAATAAATTTTTTAAGTTTGGAAATATCAGCTAGCAAGTGCATTCGTTCAACTTTCCTAACCCTGGTAGGATCGACTTGAATAGTGATTCTTTCTCCTAATTTCTGCTCAAATGCCTTTACTAACTCGATCACTGAGTACTCTATTCCTCGGCCTAAATTAAATATCTCAATCCCATTGTCAAAGGTTTTTAGGAGTTTGATGATCGCAATTGCCATGTCAGAGGTATGAATAAAGTCTCGCCTCGGTTCAAGGTTTCCCAACTGGACAGTTCTGCCACCTGCCTCGATCTGGCGCTGAATTTCCGGAATAACGTGGGCATTTGTTTCATTAGGGCCAAAAGCATTAAAAAAACGGCAGATAATCGTAGGTATGGTAGTAAGCAAATGAAACTCATTCATCAGATGCTCGCCTGCCAACTTAGATAAACCATAAATATCAGTTGGTGCAGGTAGGTGGGTTTCCGATACGGCTGTATTACAGATAGGATAAACGGCTGCGGTAGAGGCAAAGAACACTTTTTCTAAATTCTGCACATTTTTTGCAGCCTCCAGAACATTAATTGTCCCCTGAATATTAACTTGAGCGGCTGCTACTGGATGCTGATTACAGTAGGGAATAAAATGGATGGCGGCCAGGTGAATAATCCAATTTGGACTGATTTCACTAACTACCTTGGACAATTTAAGTCGATCGAGAATATCGAACTCAAAAAAATGGCTATCAGGAATTTTGATTAGCATTCTATTACCAAATGATAGGTTGTCAATCACATAAATTTCATGGCCGGAGGTCTGAAGTGCGTCAATCAAGGCAGAGCCAATAAAACCTGCACCGCCAGTCACCAAAACCTTCTTAATTTGCTGAGTCATGATCATATTAACTCCAATAAACAGTTGGGGTAGTTAGCCTGAATACCTTTAGGCACTGCTCCTTTTCCGATCGGCTGTATATCGATTGGTCGAGTGGCTGACCCCATTGGGAATTAGCCCCACCACATTCAGCCGACTTATCACAGCAGCAGCTTGAATTAAGTCTTTGCGATTTGCTTGGCCGATCCGCTCCACCAATACTGCTCCACTACAGCAGGAGGATAATATAGCAGTATCAACAGTGCCCAAGATCGGCGGAGCATCGATTAAAACCAGATCATAGCTGGCCTCGAACTCTAACATTAGCTCTGCCATCTGCTGAGAACTGAGCAGCCTGGCTGGATCATGGGGAACTGGTCCAGCCGTCAAGACCGCAAGACTACCGTTCAGCGACAGATAATGAATGACTTTTTCGGCAGATAGTGAAGAACCACGACTGAGCAAAGTTGATAAACCGTCTTCATTAAATAGATCTAGTTGTTTGTGCAAATTGGGCTGACGCAAATCTGCATCAATTAGTAAAACGCGCTTATGCAAACGAGCGGCACTGATGGCCAAACCGATTGCCAGTGTTGATTTTCCCTCACCAGGTAAAACAGAAGTAATCATGATCGATCGGAGGGATGCGGAAAACTCAATCAGTTGGATATTTTTGTAAACTTGATCAATAGATTCACGAAATGGCAACCAGTTGATTACCTGTAAGGTGGAATTGTTTGAGGATGACAAATGGCCAAAAGGTAAACTGAGTCCCCACTGGTTTTTGCCCTGTGGCAGCATTTTGGGCACAGTCCCCAGCAAAGGTAGGTTTGTTTGTCTTTTTAGGTCATCTAGAGAATGGATGGAGTTATCCATGGCATCGCGCAAAAAGGCAGTTATCCCTCCGAGAAAAAGTCCTACGACCGAACCCAGCAAAAGGTTTTGCTTCAAGTCTGGGCCGGTTTTTTGCCCCAGTTTGGGTTCTTCCACAATCTGCCAGTCAAACCCTCCCCGAGCAATTTCTAAGCCCAAATCCTGCCGAGCTTTTAACAACTGCTGTAAAGTCTCTTTCCCAAGTTGCACTGCTGGTTGCAAGCGGTTATATTCCGATAGTAGTGCTGGAAATCGTTGAATTTCTTGCTGATACTGTTTCTCAATGCGGGTCAAACTTTCCGAACGAGCAAGAGCGACACTCAAATTGATCTGAGCATCGACAAATTGACTAGCTAAGTTCAACTCGATCGATCCCAGTTGTGCTGCTTTCATGGCAGCAGCAGAATCAGATGAACTAGTAGCAGCCGCACCATCAGGTGAAATTCTTTGCATTTCTCCTAACAGTTGAGATTTTTGTTGACTGCGTTTTTCTAGTAAATCCTTTACACTCAGTGCCTGATCGGTAAAACGCAGGCGTTCTTGCAAGAGAGCAAGCTCTGTTTTTTGGATCTCGTTCAACAGGTTTTGATAGCGGGAAGATTGACTCAAACGAGTTGCCAGAGAAATTGCTTGAGGCGAAAGTGCTAGTTTTTTCTCCAAAGCTTCATATCTGGTGCGAAAATCTTGAACTTGAACTAAATTAGTACGCTGTTCCCGCGAGATAGTTTCTAAAGACTCAACCAAAGCCTTTGATTGCAGTTCCGGATTGAGGAAGTTTTGATTCTTACGAAAGTTTTCTAAAGCCAATTCGGCTTGTTTGAGTTGATTCTGAATCTGGGGAACTTGATCATTGATAAATGCCAACCCCTTCACCAATCGTAGCTTTTGTTGCTCACGATTATACTCTTGATAAACTTCTCGCACCGCTTGTAAAACTTTTTGGGCTTTGACTGGATCAAGATCTTCATAAGCTGCTTCAAAGATTTTGGTATCTACCTTTTTTTCGGCGGTTTTCCCTGTGACCTGAGCCACAGAAAGTGATTTTTTGACAGCCTCAATACTAAGATTTGGATAGGTAGGACGAAGACGGTCAACGATCCTTTGAATTAATATCGAACTATTCATTAGAGTCAGTTGAGTCGCATAATCTGCTTGTACATCAGAATCGGCAAACTGCGGATTGGTCGCATTCTGCCCAGATTTGCCTCGATAATTTTGATCTACTAAGAGTTGCATGGAACTCCGATAGGTTGGTTTTGTATACAAACTCAGGAATAAAGCTACTCCTACAACTCCCGAAAAAGTTGCCAAGAACCAATATTTACGGCGTAGTAATACTGCAAACAGTTGACCGTAACCCAAATTTTCTTCTGATGAAAGTGTAAGAACTGGTTCAGCCATCACTACCTCATTACCCTCAAGACTTTCTGAAAGAAAATATCTTCCGTAAAGTGATTGAGAGCGTGGTCACGAATCATTGCATAATTCCACTCTATCTCACTAGCTTCCAGCAAAGCATCTTGAATTGCCAGAGGAGTTTGTTGGTGGAAAAATATTCCAGTTAAGCCAGGAACTTGGGTATCTAAAACGCCGCCTACACCATAAGAAATGACTGGAGTTCCACTCAAATTTGCTTCGATCGGAACCAGTCCATAGTCTTCTAGAGCAGCAACAATCACAGTCCGAGCCTTGGACATTAGTTGGGTGCGCTCGATGTCATCGACGGTTCCTAGAAAGCGGATATTTGGAAGCGCTTTTGCCTCTAGGCGATGGCGTTCAGGCCCATCGCCGATAATCCACAGAGGCCAACCTAGCGAATTGAAGGCTTCAATAATTATATCCACCCGCTTGTAGCTCAACAAACGGCAAGAGACTAAATAAAAAGATTTTTTTTGATCAGAGAAAACAAACTTACTTGCATCTACAGGATAGTTAATGGTGATAGCTGGTTTGTCATAAATTTGTTGAATACGTTTGGCTACGGTCGTGGAGTTGGCAATGTACAGATCAGGTTCTTTGGAATACTTTACATCCAGTTTTCTCAAATGAATGAAAACTTTTTCGATCATGGGATAGAACAATTGAAATTCTTTGTATCCCTTTAGATAAACCTGAGTATCCCATAAAAAGCGGGTTATATTGTGGCAGAAACAAATATGTTGTGCCCCAGGACGCTTTCTGACACCTTTGGCAAAGCTCGATGAGCTGCTGATAATTAGGTCATATTTTCGCAAGTCTAGTGCTCGAAAAGCAATATAATAGAAGGGGGCAAGCAACCTGAAATACTTACTCGCATTTGGGATATATTGTAAGAAAGTTGTATTCACTGGGCGATTGCCTAAATCAATTGTCTTTTCAGCATCATACAATGATGTAAATATATCTGCATTTGGGAAATACTTACAGAGAAGCTCAAATACTCGCTCAGCCCCACCCCGTTGCGTTAAGTAGTCGTGAACTAAAGCAATTTTCATGTTAACAAAGTTCCTCGTTAAGTAAAACTACTTTAATTATTTTAATTTCAGTTCTATTTGTAGGCAAAAATTTTTTAAGTATCAAAAGATGATATATTTTTTAAAAAAAGGTCGCTGTATCACCGAATACAAGTAACAGTTTTTTATTCTTGATCTGATAGCAATAATCATCAACAGACCTATTTTAGAACTCAGGTTAGGGTAATTGCTATTATGGTGTGATCTAACTATCTGCCATGATGTGATCTGGCTAACTGCTGTGATGTGATTCAACTATCATTGGGTGTCTGTCAAGTACGATCAATTTCAGTATTAAATTCTAACCAAAGCACTATCCAATAGGCTTTCTCAGATTAAACATTAGCAGTTACGGAGTTAAGCAATTTTGCTAGCTTCTAACACCACTTTTGGACAAAGAATCGAGCCGTTACGACTAGCCTTACTAAAACCAACTCCCAACAGGCTGGGAGTAATATCTTCGTCCAAGAACCCACTAACTACCAGTGGCTCATCACTAATCGGTAACTCAGGCCATAAAATTGGTTTACCTTTATACCAATCAGCTACTTGATGTGGAGATAATTTTATTGAACGTAAATGCGCCAACGCCAACAACGGTGACTGCAAACTAAATTCCTGGGCTTCGATCGCCGCAAAATCTACACTATCTGCCAACAAAAGATTACAACTCTTGGTTCTGACCAAATTGGCCAGGGTAGATACTGTGCCCACCGCTAACCCCAAATCCCGCGCGATCGAACGAATATAGGTACCGCTGCCACAGGTGATGGCCAAAGTCAATTCTGGAAACTCGCTAGGGTGCCAAGCTAATATTTGTATATCTTTAACCTCTACTTGCCGGGGCGGCACTTGAATCTGGTCGTAGCCTTTGCCCGATCGAGCTAAATCATAGAGTCTTTTACCATCTACTTGGATTGCACTGTAAATTGGTGGGACTTGGGTGATCAGACCAATGAATTGGGGTATAGCAGCTTTGATCGTGGTTAAATCGAGATCGATCGCTCCTGGACTACTGACCACTTGTCCTTCTAAATCATCGGTTTCAGTACAGATACCAAAGCGAATCACCGCTTGGTAAGCTTTTTCAGTGGGCAAATATTGCAATAAACGGGTACAGTTACCGATCGCCATGGGTAAGACTCCGGTAGCTTTCGGATCTAGAGTACCGCCATGACCGACTTTTTTCGTCTGTAACAACCGCCGTACTATGGCCACGCAGTCATGAGAGGTAAAGTCAATGGGCTTGGATAGGTTTAAAAATCCGTTAAATCTATCTACTGATTTCATTTTAGGGGCAATAAAAGGTAACACAAACCTTAAGATAATATAAACACAGCTTTTTTAATACTTTTTCGGTAGGAATTTACTCCCATGTCGATAGCTTCGCTTGCGCCAAAGGCGATCGGTTATGTTGCTCTCGTTTTACACGCCCATTTGCCCTTCGTTCGTCACCCGGAAAGCGACTTCGTACTTGAAGAAGAGTGGCTGTACGAAGCTATTACCGAAACCTACATTCCTCTCCTGCGAACTTTTCAGGGTCTAAAACGGGATGGGGTAGATTTTAAAATCACCATGAGCATGACACCACCATTGGTATCGATGCTGCGCGATCCGCTGCTGCAAGAGCGCTATGATGAGCACCTGGGCAAGCTAGAAGAGCTGTTGGTGAAAGAGATTGCCAATAACTCGCACCATGAGCACGATGGACATATCAAGTATCTGGCCGAATATTATGCCAACGACTTTGCCGAGATCCGCAAAATATGGGAGCACTATAAGGGTGACCTGATCTTAGGCTTTAAAGAATTTTTAGACAGCGGCAACCTAGAAATTATTACCTGCGGCGCGACTCATGGCTACTTGCCGCTGATGAAGATGTACCCTCAGGCGGTTTGGTCACAGATCAAAGTGGCTTGTGAGCATTATGAAGAAAACTTTGGCCGTGCGCCCAAAGGTATTTGGTTACCAGAATGCGCCTATTACGAAGGATTGGAGCGGATGCTGGCCGATGCCGGTCTGCGTTACTTCCTCACCGATGGCCATGGTATTTTGTATGCTCGGCCTCGTCCCCGGTTTGGCACCTACGCGCCCATTTTTACCGAAGCTGGAGTGGCCGCTTTTGGTCGCGATCATGAGTCCTCTCAACAGGTTTGGTCTTCTAAAGTGGGCTATCCGGGTGCGGCAGAATACCGAGAATTTTACAAAGATTTAGGCTGGGAAGCAGACTACGACTATATCAAGCCCTATATTATGCCCAATGGCCAGCGCAAAAATATTGGGATTAAATATCATAAAATCACCTCTAAAACTGGCCACCAAAAAGATCTGTATGATCCTTACTGGGCAAAGAAAAAAGCCGCCGATCACGCTGGCGACTTTATGTTCAACCGGGAAAATCAGGTCAATACCCTAGCTGGGATGATGCATCGTCCGCCTTTGGTGGTATCGCCCTATGATGCTGAGCTATTTGGTCACTGGTGGTATGAAGGCCCTTGGTTTATTGATTACTTGTTCCGCAAGTCTTGGTTCGATCAAAACACCTTTGCCATGACTCATTTAGCAGAATATCTGCAAATGAATCCGACCCAACAGGTGGCCAAGCCCTCCCAGTCTAGCTGGGGCTATAAAGGTTTCCATGAATATTGGCTGAATGACACCAACCAGTGGGTATATCCTCATCTGCACAAAGCCGCTGAGCGGATGATTGAGTTGGCCGATCGAGAGCCAGCCGATGAGTTAGAATGGCGGGCGTTGAATCAAGCTGCGCGGGAGCTGCTGTTATTGCAATCTTCCGACTGGGCGTTTATTATGCGCACCGGTACGATGGTGCCCTACGCGGTCAGACGAACAAAATCTCATCTGCTGCGCTTTTTGCAGCTTTATGAAGAAATCAAAGCTGAGAAGATCGATAGCGGTTGGTTGTCTAAGATTGAAGAGATGGATAATATCTTCCCCAATATTAACTACCGCACCTATCGTAAAATTTAACGGGTACCAGTTTTAAGCGGGACACTGTTGCACTTGCCCTCACCCCAGCCCTCTCCCAAGTTTGGGAGAGGGAGCAAGAGACTTACGCTTGGTGACGCTTGGTGCTCCGACTCCCCTTCTCCCAAGCTTGGGAGAAGGGGTTGGGGGATGAGGGCAAGTGCAATATTTACTATTATTTTGTCCCGCTTTATGTTGCTACCCAATTTAACTTCTCGTAAAATTTAACTTTTTAGTTAGTTGATCTTTTCGATCGATCCAGACCCTAAACCAGCAACCCATGGATTTATTACGATCTTTACCCCTCGGACTGTATTTAGAGCAGCCCGTAACTTGGCTGCATCGCCTCGATCCGAGGGTAAAAATAGCTTGGCTGTTGAGCTTTTTGTTTGCGACAATTTTGGCCAATGTGCCCTGTCGGCTGACCTTGGTAGGATTGCTGATGGCGATCGCCTTAACCGCTCGGATTCCCTGGCGAGCATTAAAACAGCAACTTGGTTTTGTCTTGATGTTTGGTGGCTTGCTGTTTGTGGCATCGATGTTGTTGCCCGATAGTACTACCACTCTGCAACAGCCTCGGCTGCCAGAAGAAACCCTGGTGGTGACTAATTACCACTTTGTGTTGTTTCAGTTCAAGCAAAGTTTTATCAATTTGCTGGTTACTCGTAAATCTTTGAATTTAGGAATTTATAGCAGTACTTTGCTGTTTACGCTGATCTACAGTGCCACGATTTTTTTGTTGACTACAGCTCCAGAAGAAGTTACTGCTGGCCTGGAAAAGCTGATGCAACCACTGAAGTTTTTCCGGGTGCCAGTGACCGAAATTGCCCTGACTTTAACTTTAGCGCTACGGTTTATTCCCTTAGTACTAGAAGAAATTCAAAACTTAGTGCGAGCGATCGCCACCCGAGGCATTAACTGGAAAAAGCTGGGCATTAAAAACAGCGCCAAGGTCTGGATGATTGTCAGTGAAAAATTTCTAGAAAACCTGCTAATGCGCGCTGAGCAAATTGCCACTGCCATGCAGCTCCGGGGCTTTACCACTCCTAACGAGCACCAAGTAGAGTGGCAGCAACTGCGCCTAAGTACCATCGATGTGATCGCCTTGGCGCTATTAGTAATATTGTGGATCGCCAGATTTATCTGGGGTCATGATGTCAATTAGGGAAAGGTATTCGGCAGATCGATCGAGAATTCCAAGCTCTGCCCCTGATCGCTACCAAACTTCAACTGCATACCTGGTTTGAGAGGTAGTTCTTGGTGGTGAATTTTTTGCCAGCCTTGGTTAGTTTGCACCAAAGTACCGTAGCGAGAAAAATCGCGTAGAAAATAGCCCGGAGACTCGTCGGCACTACTATTGCGATAGATCACCTCGGCATGTTTTTGCGATACCCAGGGTTCAGAAATAATCAGATCATTATCGCCAGAACGACCTACTCGCATTAAACCACCCTGAATCGGGAAGTTTTGGGTGGCGGTTACCAGCGATCGCAAACAAGCTGTGGGAATGCTGTTGAGTAAATAAGGCATCTCGGTCACAGCTTCGGTCACGGGCTTTAGCAACTCACCATCGTACTCGGGGTGCATATACAACACCGGCAAAGTCCAAGCAGGTTGGTTGAACTTATAGAGAGTCAATAAATGCTGCCGTGCCGCGACCATCGATTCATCTACTGACAACCGCAGGGCCAGAGACTGGGTGAAAGCCTGAATAAAACTGATCGCCTCATGATCAGCAATGGTATCGCGCATAGCCAAAATTGCCGGAACTCCGTGGTGCAGTAAGACTTCTGCCATGCTACTGCGGGGCACCGACTGTTGATTTTCTTGGTAGGGCTGCGCACCCCAGCAAGAATTGAACACCGCCAGCTTGACCTGGTTGCGCACCAGTACCTGGGCTAACTCAGTGCCGTTAATGCTGGCACCAGAGCGTAAAAATAACAACCCCCCATCTGCTCCCGGCATTCCATGCCCTGCATAGAAAAATAGATTGTAACTGCCAGCATCTAAAGTATCAATCAGCTTGCTATGAGAAGGCTGGGTTAAGACATCTACCTGGCAACTAGCCGGTGGTACTCGATCGGTAGGTGCAAAGCCACTGGCATAGGTATTTCGCAAGACTTCGGCGATCGCCGCCGCCTCGCGATCTAAAGAAAGATTATGACCTTCTAGGGCTTCACCGCCTAAAACCAACAAAATTTTGATCGATCGATCATTCCGCTGGGGTGGTAGGCGATCTACATCACTACTGGTGCGGCTGAATAATAACTGTTGGTTTAAAGAAACTGCTGGCTTACCGGGCTGGGGTTGTAAGATTTCCCAGGGAAAAGCAATCAAATTAGGATCACGGATATCTAAGCGCAACCGCAAAGGCCGAGTTTTGCCACCAGCAATGCCCTGGCTATGGGCAAAAGCCGTATCGATCGCCCCCGAAAACAGCCACTGCCACATCACCAAGCCCAAATGCTGCATTAGCCTAGTGGTGTGGTTGCTGGGGGGCAAGTCTTCTAAAGATAAACCGCCAGACTTGCCACCTGAAGTCATTAGCTGTGGACAGAGATTGCGATCGAAGCTAGAGCTAAACATCTCTTGCCAAGAACACCAAGCTTCGGTCAATCGCGCATCCCAATTACAGTCGTGATGAACATACCCCCCCGGATAGGGAGCCTTCAATACCCAGATCGCATAGTTTTGCGGCTCGCTGCTAACGAGCTTTTCCAGAGCCAAGCTGAGAGAGGGATGGTCATGACTAGACATTAACAGCGGCCAGGATTACGGAACATGACTGAGTCAAGAATTGTCCAATGAAGGTTGGCGATGTACTGAACCTGTATCATCTCCTTTATTCTAATGGAAATCCTGTGATATCGGCCTTACCAGGGACACTAGTTTACATTGAGTGTATGGAAATTCCAGCTAAATCGGGCATTTTTTCAGTTGCCTCCACTACCCGCCGACTTTCTTGCACCGCAGCAGTCATAAAGCCTTTAAACAGCGGGTGGGGATTGCTGGGGCTAGAGTGAAACTCTGGGTGGAACTGGGTAGCCAGGAAAAAGGGATGACTGGGCAGTTCGATAATTTCTACCAAACGACCATCTGGAGAAGTCCCGCTCACCTGATAACCATGTTCTAAGAATAAATCTCGATAGGCATTGTTAAACTCGTAGCGATGGCGGTGGCGTTCATAGATTACTTCTTGCTGGTACAGCTCGGCAGCTAAAGTATGCTCACCCAAACGACAGGGATATAAACCCAGCCGCATGGTGCCACCTAAATCGACCACATCATGCTGCTCTGGCAACAGGTTAATTACCGGATTTTCGGTTTCGGGGTCAAACTCTGAGCTGTGGGCACCGGGCAAATGGGCGATATTTCTCGCCCACTCGATCACGGCAGATTGCATCCCCAAGCAAAGTCCGAAAAAGGGAATTTGGTGCTGGCGGGCATAAGCAATCGCCGCGATTTTGCCATCGACACCACGAATACCGAAGCCACCTGGTACCAGAATGCCGTGAATACCTGCAAGCTGTCGATCGATATTACCAGCAGTTAAATCTTCGGAATCAATCCATTCAATTTCTAGTTTGCTGCCGGTGGCGATCGAACTGTGCCGCAGGGCTTCTACTACCGACAAATAAGCATCGGAGAGCTTGGTATATTTACCCACAATCCCAATCTTGACCGATTCTACCGAAGAATATAGTCGATCGACCATCGCACTCCACTTTTCCAGGTTGGGGGTGCGCTGCTCCATTTGTAATAGCCGCAGGGTCTGGATCGCTAAGCCCTCTTTTTCCATAATTAAAGGCACTTCATAAATACTTTGCACATCCGGAGCGGCAATCACCGATTCGACGGGTACATCACAGAACTCCGATAGTTTTTCGCGGATATCTTGAGGGACGATTTCGTAACAGCGGCAAATTAAAATATCGGGCTGAATCCCGATCGATCGCAGTTCTTTGACCGAGTGCTGAGTAGGCTTGGTTTTGAGTTCACCTGCTGAGGGAATCCAGGGAATCAAAGTAACGTGCATATACACCACATTACTGCGCCCGACAGTTTTACGGAATTGGCGGATGGCTTCTAAAAAGGGCAAAGATTCAATGTCCCCCACCGTGCCCCCAATCTCGGTGATCACCACATCGGGGTTGGTGTTTTGGGCGACCCGCTCGATGCGTTGCTTGATTTCGTTGGTGATATGCGGAATTACTTGGACGGTGCCACCATTGTATTCACCGCGTCGTTCCCGGTTGATCACCGATTGGTAAATTGCACCGGTAGTCACGCTGTTGAGCCGAGACATGGAGGTATCGGTAAAGCGCTCGTAGTGTCCTAGATCTAAGTCGGTTTCTGCACCATCTTTGGTCACAAAAACTTCCCCATGCTGAAAGGGACTCATCGTACCAGGATCGACGTTGATGTAGGGGTCAAGTTTCAAAATTGAGACGGAGTAGTTCCGCGATTTTAACAGCCGCCCCAAGCTAGCAGCGACAATCCCTTTGCCAATACTTGAAACCACTCCACCAGTAACGAAGACAAACTTAGTCATGAACCTTGAACTCGAAGTAAGACCCGTTTATTCTGCCACAGATCGTGAAGATTTCAGCAGGCTAACCACAAGCTTTGGAGCAAACTCAAAAACCGCTGACGGGGATCGCAAATCTCCGCCAACGGTTTACTAAAAAAGTATCCAACTCTACTGAAAGGCGAGATGATACATCAACCAGAAGCTGACTAACGGCACAATCATCAACCACAGTAGCCAGGGAGACTTGCCAAGTTTTTTGACGATATTGACCATGGCAATAATTAAGAACACGATCGCCACAAAATTCACGAAAGGTATAATCAGGGCAATTGTCCACCAAGGAGATTGATCGCCAGCTTTGAATATCAGCCAGCAGTTAGCAATGGGCACCCAAGCTAACCAGTCATTGGGCATATTGAGACGCTGAAAAATTTTCTGATAGCAAACACTGCCGAAAACATAGGAGACCAGGTAAAAGACCAGAGTTATAGGATTTAACTCTGTAGATCCACTACTGCTAGCTTGTGCCAGTAACATGGCTCCAGGTAAATATAGATATCCGATCGAGTAAAACATGCCGTGTAAACCAACAAACACTAGATAGTATCCAACAAATTTAATCGATCAGTTTGCCAATCTACCAAATTTGTTGCATGTTGTAACTCATTTCCCGCCCGGATTACTCCGCAGCGGAGCATCATGGCTCCAAATCCCCACCGCCATCAAGCGGGCATAGGCTTGAGCACGAACAAATCGCCGCTCATATTTGAGCTGAAGATACCTGGTAGCCGCTAGCCCCTGTCCTTCGCGCACCAACTGTTCGTTGACTAACACTTGGTCTTGCCACAGGTATCCAAAGCGGTAGCCTACCAATGCTTTAGCTGCTAGGGGTTCTAGTTCTAAGGAAAACTTTTGATTAGCCGCTTGGATGATCACCTCTAGCCGATCTTTGGCAGCCGTGCCCCAAGGTTTTTGGCTTAGGCTGGGAGCGTTCACGCCAATTAATCGCACTCGTTGCACTTGTCCAGCCAAGGTCAATTCGACAGTGTTGCCGCTAATAGCTCGATCGACAGTTACAACTTGACTCGATGGATTAGGAGATTGGCAGGCGATCAGCAGCCAGAGTATTGCCACTAGCAATATGGTGATCGAGAAGACTCTAATCTTCATCCAGTGGTAAAGCATATTTCACCTTGCCCTTGGCAAAATAGCGCCCAAATTGTTGTTCGTAAACTTCATCTTCGTCTTGGGTTTCTACTACCAAATCAGATTGGGCGTAGCTGACACAGAGTAAGGCATAGCCTTTTTTGCGCAACCCCGGCGAGAGTCCCATGGCATCGGGTTGGGTCAGGGTGCCCGATTTTATCCGCACAGCACAAGAGGTACAAGCTCCTTGGCGACAGGCAAAGGGCAAATCGGCTCCTTGATTTTCGGCGGTCTGAAGGATGTATCGATCGGGGGTAGCGCGGATTTTGTATTCCCGATGACGCTGGCGATCGATGATCGTGACTTGATAACTCGGCAAGTGGGGGACGGTCATAGGTAATGGACGGAAATCATGTATTCATCTTATCAGGTGCGACTGTCCCAGACCGCAGCAGCAGCTTGCAAGGCTTGATCGACCGATTTTTCGCCCGTCATTGCTGCTTGCAACGCTTCATAGATGGCTTTTTTTAAGATGCCGATATCTTTGATTGGGGGAATCAGTACTTCTGCTCGATCGAGTTGACTAGCACTAATGATTTTTCCTTTGGCCAAAGAGCCGGGAGTGTCTTTGGTCGCTTGTAGCCCAGTTTTGTATGCTGCCACGGCTTTAAGTTGAGAAGGCAGAGTATCAGAAGAATTAGCGAAGACTAGTTGGTTGGCGGCGTTGGTCACAAACAGCGCAAACTTGACAGCAGCAGCAGGATTTTTGCTGGTGCGGGGCACCACTAGGTTCATCACTGCCACCCCGATTTTGTTGGTTTGGCCGGTAATTTGGGGGGCGATCGCCGATACCTTGGCGATCGGTGGGGCATTTTTGGCCACGTCGTTGATGGTGGGTGCTCCGGCAAACAACATCGCTGTTTCACCAGCTTCATAGAGCAAAATGCCCTGTTTTTGACCTTGGGTCATCACTTCTTTGGGTAGCAGTCCTTGTTTAAACAAATCTACCCAGTACTGAAAAGCCATTTTGCCGGTGGGGCTATTAAATGCTGCCTTGCCCGCCGGATTAACTAGCTCTACGCCCATTTGCACCAAAGATTCCAATACATCATTGGCATCTTCAGCTAGCAAGGTAGCAAAAAAGGCATATTTGCCGGTCTTTTCTTTAATTTGCTTGGCGGCTTGAGCCAGTTCTTGGTAGGTTTTAGGCACCTGGGCAACGCCAGCTTTTTTCAGCAGGTCTTGGTTGTAGATAGTAATGTTGGTAGTGATATACCAGGGCAAGCCAAAGGTTTTATCACTCAAACTGTTGGCTTTCCACATGCCAGACAGGTATTCTTGACTGGCTTTGCCCACGGTTTTTTCGTCCAGTTCTAACCAGGCATTTTTGGCAGCTAGTTGAGCCGCAAAATCGGGGTTGAGGTTCACCACATCTGGGGCAGTTTTGGCTTGCATAGCAGCCAAAATCTTCTTTTCCATGCCGTCCCAAGGTACATCTACCCATTTGATTTTCAGGCCGGGGTTGGCTTGTTCAAACTGCCCGATCAAGTCGGTGAAGTATTTGGTAAATTTGGGCTGGAGCTGCATTGTCCAAAATTCGATTTCGTTGCTGTTGGCTTTTTGGCCACCAAAGCAACTGGCGAGTAGGGTAGAAATTACTCCTAGTCCAGAGTAGGTAAAAAACTGCCGCCGAGTAGTCATAAATATACCGAAACGCGATTCAGCGCCTATTTTGCCACGAAATTGGTTCAATTAGGCAGCATTAGACCGACGACTGCCCCAAATACAGCCTCCAGCAACCACTAAACTGACCAATCCGTAAGTGGCACCCAGTGATGGAGTGAAATTAATCACCGGATTAAACAGCGCGCTAAAAGAGCTAACCCCGGCATTAAACCCAGCAAAATACAGTCCTACGGCTAATCCTGACCGATGGGTAGGAAAAAGATCGATCGCCAACGGAATTGCGCCATTGGTGATCAGGCTAAAGCAACAAATAATCAGTAAAATTGCTGCTCCAATGGTGATGGTCGTGGGGACAAAGACCAGGAGTAATAATGCTGCCAAAGTAGCCATAACTCCCAGCAGCATTACTTTAGAGTTGCCATATTTGGCCGCAAATCTCCCACTAGAAAGTGCTGAGAGGGATATTGCTAAAGATACCATCACCATTACTACTACAGTATTTGCTTGGGGCAAATTTACCTTGAGAATTTTGGGTAGGGTTTCAAACAAACAGCGCGAACTCCAAGCAATGCCCCAGCCCAGGGCAATTAAGAGGCCAATGTTGATGGGCACGATAGCTTTGCTTGCACCTTCGGTGATCGGCTTGTTTTCTTTTACTAATACCTGCGTTGGGGGATCGACATAGCGCAAGAGAGCAGTAGCTGCCAATAACACGATCGAAGCCACGGTAAATGCTACTGGTGCACCCAGGCTGAGTAAAAAATCTTGAGATATGGGCTTGATGGCACCGACCAAGCCGCCCACCAAAGTTAAGAAACTCATAGCAATCGGCAAACCACTCGTATTGGCGTATCTACCAATCAAGGAAATCGCTGGGGTGCGAAAGACCGCCATGGCCATCGCCCAAGCAATTAATACTCCTGGCAAAATCCAGGTGATGGCACTAAATAAATCTTTGAAAACAAAAATCGTTGGGATCAAAATGGTGAGTGCTGAGGTGAGAATCACCCCGATCGAGATCCAGCCAAATTTGGTGGCCACCCAGCGAAAGGCTTGATCAGACAAGTTGCCAAATAAGGGTTCTAAAATGATGGCGATCGCATTTTCTACAATCAGCAAGGTAACTGCGACTGTTGGTGAAAATCCATAACTAATAAGTAGTTTTGGTAAGTAGATATTATAAATTAGCCAGGTCAGTGAAATGGCACCCTGTAATGTGGATAAGCCAATGATTTTATACCAGCTTGCACTCAACATAATTTACACTCATAATTTACGGCAATTCCAAATTCAAAACCATCAACCAGCGTTGTCGCGCGGTTGCGGCGGCCAATCTAACTCAATTCGATCAATTAAGACAACGCGGCAACTCAGCAAGATCAACCCTTACGCGGGAGGTGTGGAGGGCGGCGTTCCGCCCTCTGCTGGGGGGTCTGGGGGGCTAGTCCCCCAGCATCAATCCGGCTTAGCACCATAATCCTAATTTGGAATTGCTGCATAATTTACACCGTAGCGTTTGTCTATATGATTATTTCTCTATTTGATGATGTTTTTCGAGCCATGAGTTGCTAGTGATTTGGCCAATTGGGTTTGTAGATCAGTCCAATGAGCAACCCTGAGATCTGGTAACACTAGGTGAGCATCTCCGACCCGATCGACAGGGCCGAGTCCGATCGACCACATCCCCGCAGTGATCGCCGCCGCCACACCGACGGTAGCATCTTCCACTACCACACAGTGAGCCGGGTCGAGTCCTAGCTGGGTAGCAGCATAGAGAAAAACATCGGGAGCGGGTTTGGGGCGATCGACACTATTGCCATCGGCGATTTTATCGATAAAATCGGCAATGCCTAACTTCTCGATCACAGTGCGGGCACTTTTGCTAGCAGAGCCGATCGCAATTTTAACCCCCGCTGTGCGTAGTTCCTGTAGTAACCCCACCACCCCAGGAAACAGATCTTGGGGAGTAATAGCTTGGATCGATTCCACATAGTAGTGATTTTTGCGATCCATCATTTCTTGGAGTTCTGCTTCCGAAAACTGCCGATCGCCAGCAATCAACAGCAAAGATTCTCGCCGAGCCACTCCTCGCAGTGCTTCATTCGCCTCACGACTAAAGGCTAAGCCCACCTCGTCTGCTAGCTGCTGCCAAGCCTGGTAATGTAGTTCAGCAGTGTCGGTCAAAACCCCATCTAGATCAAAAATCACCCCTTGGATCTCGGAAGCTGGGCAAAGTGCAGGCAATAGCTCAAAACTATGCCAAACACCTTGCCAATGCAGCTTAAATTTGAGGCTAGTCCAAGTAGCCGGAAGATGCGCCGTCGCCACTGGGCCGCTGTCTAGCAGTTGAATACCGCCAAACCCAAAAACTACCGCTTGCCAAACTCCACCAGCAGAAGCCGCATGAATTCCATCAGCAGTGTTACCGCGAGTATCTTCTAGATCCACCAAGGCGGCGTGCATAAACTGTTGATAGGAATCGGTAGCATTTAGATCGGCGGCCAGAATGGCGTGAATAGCCGGTCCCAAAGATGATCCATAGGTAATATCAGTACGCGGAGCATAGTAGTCCCAGTTCTTCTGTAGCACATCATAGCTATAGGGAAATGCTTGAGTACTGCGCATTAAATAGAGCAGCATCAGCACATCTGGTTGCTTGAGTACCTGTCGCCGATTGGTTTCGGTAATACCAAGCACGGCTTGAATCGATCGATCACGGGGTTCATAATCACTTAAATTAATATCTTGGAGTTTAAAAAACCCCTCAAACTGTTCAATTAGACCAGTAGTTACATCGTCAGAAATATAGATCTGGGCAATCATTGCTTGCCAGCTCAAGCGGCGCTTGGGAGTGAGTTTGAGTCGCTCAGTTAGCTCTGTAGCTCGATCGGGGAACTTTTGCTGCAACCATTCATAGACGACCAATGCCTTTTCTAGATGCCACTGCACCATGCGATTAGTGAAAGCATTGTTATTTACCTGTTCATGATATTCATCGGCTCCAATCACGCCACAGAGTTCATAGCGTTCTTTTTGGCCATTCCACTCCAAGCGACTCATCCAAAAGAGAGCTGTATCTAAAACAATTTCGGCTCCATAGTCCCGCAGCCAAACATCGTCACCAGTGGCCTGCCAATATTGCCAAACCCCATAGGCAATATCGGCACTGATATGAATCTCTCGATCGCGACACCAAATGCGCACTTCTTCAGCATAAGGGTCATTGGGCATCGACCAACGCGGAGTCACTTCATCACCAGTAGCGGCGCTCTCCCAAGAATACATCGCGCCTTGATACCCGCCATGAGTTGCTTTGCGTCTGGCACCAGCCAAGGTGTGATAGCGATAGGTCAACAAATTACGGGCGATTTTTGGTTGGGTAAAGGTAAAAAACGGCAGCATAAAAATTTCGGTATCCCAAAAAATATGCCCCCGATAGCCAAATCCCGACAGAGTTTTGGCTGGAACACTGACTCGATCGTTGTGTGGCGAAGCGGCAATAAAAAGTTGGAATATATTGTAGCGAACGGCTAACTGGGCTGGAATATTGCCGCCAATTTCGATATCACTGTGTTGCCAAGCTAATTGCCAAGCCTGCTGATGAGCCTCCAACAACAGCGCATAAGATGAATCAGTCAACTTGGCTTGCACTGCTGCTACCGGCTGCTCTGCTTCTTGGGAGGTGAATACCGTCACAATTTTTTCCACGGTAACTGTCTGTCCGGCGGTGGCCAGAAAAGTGGTAGTTAGAGTCGGATAGCCCGGAGTATTGGTTACCTGTAAGAGAGCTTCACCACCAATTACCGTCATTTTGGCAGCCATCGCCAGTTCAATCCGCGAACCATGAGTGCGCACCTGGAGCCAAATTCCTGGTTCTAGCTTACCTTGCTCTAGTCGTTCCCAGTGATCAAAGCCCTGATTTTGGGGATAACCATTGATCCCAGACTGCACCTCGATCGTGCCGGTAAAATCTACTGGGGTAATCTGGCAGCGCAGTCCTAATACCTGTTGATCGGCCAAGCTGGCAAAGCGCTCATATCGTAGATCCACGGTATTGCCGGTGGGGCTACACCAGCGCACCGAGCGACTCAAGATGCCATGTTGTAAATCTAACTGCCGTTCATAATGGATAATTTCCCCTCGATCGAGTCGAAATCGTTCACCATTAATAATCACGACTAATGATAGCCAGTCTGGACAGTTGGCCAACTCGGTATAGACCACCGGCACATCGTCATACACCCCATGAATCAGCGTAGCAGGCAAAGCACTGGGATAGCCTTCTTCAAAGCTGCCCCTGGTGCCTAAATAACCATTACCGATCGTAAAGACGGTTTCTCTCGAATGCAATTTCTCTGGATCGAATTGCGGTTCAATCAGCGTCCAGTCGGTATAAATTAAATCGCTCGAATTGTTCATGTTGTACGCTGTAGATGTGCTGCTAAAATTTGTGCCGCTCTGGGTTTGTAAAGTAGATAAAACAGGGCTTCTAGGTAACGTTTCAGTGCGTCACGACTGTCGGAATCGATGTAGTTCCAAAAGCTGTAGACTTTGGTGAGCAACAAGACTTGTTGGGCGTGGGTTGACCAATTATACTGCTCCTGAATATGTTGAATGGCTCGATCGGATATTTCTTGCCAATATTCTGGCTGAGTCTCGCATTGTGCCAAAAAATGGAGGATTTTCTCGGCAGTTCCTTCCAAGTCGGTGGGGTTAATATGAAAGCCATTGTTGCCATCTTGGATAATTTCTAAGGCACCACCAAACTGGGTGGCAAAAGTGGGTAACCCCGAAATCATCGCTTCTAAGATCGTGCGTCCGAAGGCTTCAAACCGGGCAAAATGCACAAAAACTCCCTGTCGATCGGCAATCGATCGGTAAACTGCCCCCAGATCTCCGGTGGGCAAGCGGATGCCTAACCAGCGAATATGACCATGCAGATTATATTGGTCAATCAGAGCATGAAGTTTGGCAATTTCACTAGATTCATCGGCATTCATTTCCTCGGTTACCTCTAGGGCATTCGTGACCAAAATCAGATTACAACGCGCCTGTAATTCGGGGCTACGGCCAAAACATTCCACCAGCCCAGTCAGATTTTTAATGGTGTCGATCGGAGCTACAGCCAGTATGGGGCGTTTGTGAGGTTGATCCAGATGACCTGAAATTTGTTGATCTTCCTGGGTAAACAGCAATGATTGGATGCGATTAAGTTCTTTCGTCTCTTGATGCTGATTCTGGTTGTAAGGAAAAAATACTTGCTCATCCACGCCCGGTGCTACCCGGTTAAACTTGGGGCTAAACAAATCCACCCCATCAATTACATGGTATAGGTCGGGCATCGTAAAGCACTTGTAAGATTCATACTGCCCCATGATCTCGGGAGTACCCATGATTTCTTGATAAGACGATGTAATGATGAAATCAGCAGCATTCATACTGATCAAATCGGCAGAGAACTGGGCGGTGAAGTGATATTGATCTTCAAGATCTTGCCAATACAAGCTGCTGAATAAATATTTGGGTTTTTCTAACGAATGGGCGATGTTACACTGAATGGTTTTGAGTCGATTCGCTAGCAGCGTAGCAACCAAGTTGCCATCGCTATAGTTGCCAATAATTAAATCTGGTCTACCGCCCAGTCTTTGGCGCAGTTCCTGTTCGGCATCGATCGCAAAGCTTTCCAGATATGGCCAGATCTCAAACTTAGAAATCCAGTTTTGGGTGACGGCGGGATTAAATTCCTGAAACGGCACCCGCAAAATCCAGACATAGTTTGTACCATCTACTTTTTCCCAGGGCAGCTCACACTGTGTTTCAGTGCAGTTAGGAATCAAGCGAGTCAGAATAATTACTTGGGGCTTAATGCCTAATAAATCTAAACCAGATTGCTGAATATCGATCAGCAGTTGCTTTTCTAAGCTGCGGGCTTGTTCCAGCACATATGCCACCTGGCTGCGGGTTTCTGGTCGTCCCAATACACCTTCTTGACCTACCCAACCATGAATAGAAACCAAGACTACCCGAAAGACCGCAGGTACCCTAGCCACAAAAGCAGATAGAATTGCCGGTTCAGGATCGGTGATCAAGCGGTTTAGTAGTTCTAGGGTTTCGCAAGCCCGCCCCACCGTATTGCCCCAACCTGGCTCAAATCCCAGAGCTTGGAGATCGAGATGAACTTTTTCGTAGGGGTAATCTGGGGCAAATTCGCCCAACAATTGCAGAGCTTTTTTGACCTGTTGGGATAGCTCTATCCCCGATTGAATGCGATCGTTGATCAAAAACTCAATGCCATGCAGCTCCAGTACTTGTAGAGCATTAAACAACGCCTCTAACCAGTATTGAAATTCGGTGAGCAGTTTGTTGCAGAGGTAGTGGTTAAGAAAGGCCAAACCCTGACCGATATTTCTCGGATCATCAATGACTGGAGATGCTTGATAAAAAGGTTTGAAATCGATGTTTAGAATATGAGGCTGATAACGATGCACCTGTTGATCGCGGATGTCTAAGAGTTCTGGCAGGGTCATCTGTGCTGCACTGGCCAGATCAGAGGGTAGCCGCCAGACTTGCTGGCTGGCAATCCAAGGACGAACAACCAACCAAACACTATCTTCAGCCAAAATTATTTCATGGGTGTAGTGCATTAATTGGCTGAGAGCAGAGCTGTGATAAGCCTGACTGCCTGGAAGATCGGCAAATGCTTGCAGAATATCATTCCGCAAAAAATAGTGATTGTTAGAAGCTCTTAGGGTATCAACTAACTGACGAAAAGCTTGTTTTTCATCACTGGCTAAAATGGCTTGAATCAATTTATACATAAAGATCTCAGTTCTTCTATGAACGCATTACATTTTTTCTTGCTGAAGATGAGTGTTTTTTTGGCAAGTCGTTGCTACATGGCAAGGTGAGGGCGATTATTTCGGATATTAAATTGAAAACATGAGAATCTTGTGAGCACACAGATCTTGGCTTGATTTACGAGGCTTTTTCTGACCTTTAGTCCAGACTAGATTAAAAGTCATTGTTGGCAGACATCATATCTTGGCATGTCCATCTATTATGCCGTGGTAGTGTAAATGCGAATGCAGAAGCTCTGTAGCTCCCCGATCGTGATGATCGTGACCAGCGCCATGAGCGTGATGATGCTCATGCCATAAACCAGCCTGATTCAACGATCGAGGCCATAACCAGCAGTGAAAAATCACTAGCAACCCCAGACCCATTAAGCCACCCACTAGAAAGTTAGTCAGTGGTGACCACTGCCCCAGCAAACCAGCCACCGGATAACCGATCGCCCACCACAAATGACTCCAAGCAAAATGCGCTCCATAGACCCTGCCCTGAAGCTCCCGCGCTACCCTTGTTCCCACTAAAGCCTGCATGGGCAAATCTATCCAGGACTGCCCCAACCCCGCTATCAACCACAAACCAATTAACCCCAGCAAATTAGCGCCACTGGCAGGTAATAATGCCAGCGTCATCACCATTGCTCCACATCCGCCGATCGCCTCTGGTGTCAGTAAATGACGCTGATGAGAGAGCGCTGAATTATGCCCTCGCCGACTGATGTAACTAAAAGCGATCGAACCCAAAGCCGCCCCTAACCCCAAAGCCAACATCACCCAGCCATATTCCACCGTGCCAAACTTCAACGTGGTCTTTACATAACCCACCGTATTCACCAAAATCTGTGCGCCGCAAATCGCTCCCACCAACTGTAGCGCCAACCCATAGCGCAACGCCGGATCACATAACAAAGGAGTCGTCCCCAACTTAATATCCTGTAATATCTGCACCAAACTGCGTGGTGCTGAAGTCTCTAAGTTAATCCGCAATTGTCCCGGCAACAGCAAAATCGTCACTGCTGCCACCAAAAATGTTAAACCATCCAAGAAAAATACTTGGCGCTGACCCACAAAAGTGGCAAAAGCCCCTGCCAACCCCGGCCCTAATACCCCTAAAATTTGATAAGTACTACTCGAAAGCGCGATCGCCTGGGGCACCTCGGCATCTGTGGTCAACATGGGAATACAAGCTTTATAAGTAGGCGTAAAGAAAGCTGCACAGCAGTTTAGTAACAGTACAATTCCATAGAGCTGCCACACCTGAGTTACAAATGGCAAACCACAGACCAACAGCATTCTTCCTAGATGCGTGATCACCATAATTCGTTTTCGGTCAAAGCGATCGGCGATCGAACCGGCGATTGGCGACAGCAAGACAAAAGATATTACCCGCAAAGTTAAGGCCACCGCCAGAACACTTCCTGCATTTTGGCCAGCCAATTCCACTGCCAGCAAAGCTAAACCCAACCAAGTAAAAGCATCTCCTACTAAGTTGATCGCCTGAGCAAAATACAGTCGGGCAAAGGCTTTATTCCTCAGCACTTGAAAAATTGGCGGGAGGGGAAAAGCCATACTATTGGTTAAAAGTTATCATTGTTATTCTCCAAACGCATTAAGCGCTGATTTAACCTGCGGTTTCTCCTGGCAATCTCTTCTGTGTTGCGTTCATTGCGAGCTAAATCAACATCCAAATCGGTAATGTACTTTTGTAAAGAGCTAAAGCCGTCTGTCATCGTAGTTAGCAGAGTGCCTTCCATGCTATCTACTCGGTTTTGCATGGCAGTCATGTTTTGCTGCATTACAGTTATGGCTTGAACAACCCGATCAAGTTGATTTTCGATTCGCTCCAATCTTTCTTCCGACATACAATACTCCTAGATATGCTATATTTTCTAGTCAAGTCTCTGACTTTGATTTATACAATGCCAAGATCATAACAAATTTACAATTAACTGTCCAGACAGTTAATTTGGTAGAGATCTAAACCCTGCTCAAAAATCTCTTGAATTGGCAGCATTAAATTATTTATCGTCATAAATTTATGGTCAGGGGTAGCGGTAATCTTGGTACCATCTTCTAGTAAATATTCGATGATCTCTTGGTTCCCCCGCTGATGCCATTGAGCGATCGGTTGGGTATACACATGACCATTTTTATCCACGCTATACACCGAGCATTGTAGTTTTTCTAAGACAATCTTTTCGATCGACACCACCCCATACTCCACTGTCAACAATTGAGTATCACCGCTTAAACAATATTCGGCAAATAACACCATCTGATCAAACAATTTAGCCGCAATCTCGGTAGAAATTCCATTCTTGGCTGAACCATCCAAAAAAGTGGTGCGCTGCTTCTGCATTTCATCGGCTTTTTTCTTGCCCATCGCCCGCCGCAACAAATCAGCCTG
>JANNEH010000184.1:0-10672 GCA_031378405.1 Synechococcales cyanobacterium OTE_75_metabat_409 | reverse complement strand
GTGTTTTTCGGAACTCCCCTACGATTTTTATTCTCCTCGCCCCCTGGTAGTCCAATTCTCAGACTTGCAACTCAGTTCTGATGCCGGGATTTTGCTGGCTCGTCAGGCTGAAGAAAAAGAGCAAGTTTGCCGTGCCTTAGCCTGCATTATTCACCCTTCATGAATAATGCAGGTTAGCACCACAATCCTAATTTGGGTTCGATCCCTAAGTTCTGACCGCCGGGATGCCTAGTTCGCGCCGTACTTCTAGGATAGACTTGTGCCAATTATCTTCAAAAGGATAAGCCGCCAGCGATCGACTCCGCCAACCCCCAATAAAACCACGCCCCAAAGCAGCCGTCAGCCTCGGAATCCAACGAACATTTCCCATCATCGACCAAGGCACCCAAGAAAGCACAAACACATTCAGCAAATCTCGGTACTGCACCAACATAAAGGCCGCCAGACCAAACTCCCCGATCGGAGAACTATCGAAGCCAGTCATAATGTGGTGTACATCATGGGCAATCCCCAAGCGCTTATCAAACACCGTGTCTTGGTCATTATCCGCAAAAGAATCAGTAGTAAAGCCTTGCGCAAACATGTGACGGGCATAGGCTCCACCCAAAGTATCAGCGGGCAATTGAGACAGGGCATCCAAATCTACACTGACTTCTCGATCGACAATAAACTTCGCTTGGCGCTGTAGTCTGGCCATCACCAATTTTTGCCAATAGCTATGGCGGCCAGCAGCCAAGATGTAGCGAATGCCTTTGGCGGGGTTGGCCATAAATACTTGATAAGCTTTGCCCAGTTCTCGCCAGTTCATCCCTTGTGGCGATTTAGGCTGAGATTTAGAGCAACCGACTTTAAGGATATTTAGCATGGTTTAAGACTCCTAGAAATAATTTGCAATTGATTTAATATTCAACTAAGTGCATATTTTGATTCTATGTGCACTTAGTTGAATATGTCAACCACCGATGCCATAATTTAAAAGTTGATTGATGAATTGTGTCCTCATGGCTTTATCTCACGCCCTGTTAGCTGCACTGCACGATGCCTCCTGTAGCGGCTATGACCTGGCCAAAAAATTTGATGGCTCGGTGGGTTTCTTTTGGAGTGCTAGCCACCAACAGATCTATCGAGAGTTGACCAAGCTAGAAGAACAAAGCTATATTTCTGCTGCTGTGATCCAGCAGGCTAATCGACCAGACAAAAAAGTCTATCAAGTAACCGAGTCGGGAGAACATTATTTGCGGGAATGGATTGCTCGACCATCGACGGTAGCAGCAATTAAAGATGAGCTACTAGTAAAAATATTTGCTGGTGATTTGGTGGAGCCTAAAGTAATTTTGTGTGAGCTAGAGCATCATCGGGCGCAGCATCAAGATATTTTGGATACCTATAAATCGATCGAACAAAGATTTTTTACCGATGTTTCACAGCTCAGTGTGAGTATGCGCTATCAATATTTGACCCTGCGCCAAGGCATTCGGCTAGAAACTGAATGGTTGGCTTGGTGTGCCGAAGCGATTAATGCTCTCCAATAACTCAGCCTAGATTTTATGAGTAGTCCATAAATAGCAAATACATCGGCGATCGTCTCAACCAGCTTGATCCCTAAATGTTAAATTGGAGCTAGGTCAAATACCAAGGATGATTATGTCTGACTGGCAGAAAGATTTAGTAGAAATATGGGAATCAATCCTCTCTGGGGTTGAAGAACTGGGCAACGAAGTCAAAGAAGCCTCAGAAGAACTGGGCGACTTGATTGTCACGGTTGCAGAACAACTTACCAACGATTTAGAATCGATCGCCAACGAATTTAAAGAACTCAACGCCGAAATCTGGCAAGACATCGGCTGGGAAGATGATTCCGCCGACGGTGACAACCTGGGCTTTGGTGGTTTTGATACCGACTGGTCACTTTACTACGAACCCCATCGAGCAGCCAGCGCTGACCATCACCCTACCTGTATTGGCTGCCGCAATTACAATGGCACGATGTTTGGCGGTAATTTATTGGTCTGTGGCTTTCATCCCTATGGTTGGGAAGAAGGTAAATGTCCTGATTGGGAGGGTGATGAATAGCTCAAAAAATCAATTTTGTCCCGTGATATGCCGCAAAATGATGTCGATTTTGCCGTTTAACTCGGTTTCCACATGTTCAAGTCGATCATTGACTGCTTTCAGCTCTGCATAGAGTCGATCGAACGCCCGGTCAAACTCCTGGGGTGTGATCAGAGTATCTTCCAGCCTCTCTATTCGACGGTTCAGATGGCGGAACTGCCGATCGTAATTGTTTGGTTCGCTAGGTTGTGTCATGGTTCAAGTCTGTTTTGTTGAATATCAACATTGTCTTCATTTTAATGTTGTTAATACCTCACATCTCCTCTAAGACAAAAGCTGAGAAATCCGATAGCGCAGAGTTTCTAAACCCGTGCGCTCCGCCGCCGCCACAAAGATCGATCGAGGAAACTCCAAAGTGGCATTAGCAATCGTTTCTTCATCCACTTGATCAATTTTATTAAACACAATCAAAGCCGGACCAGGGGCGATCGGCATGGCCGCTAAAATTGCCGTCACCGCTCGGATATGGCTATGCCAAGCCGAATGAGAAAGATCCACCAAATGAATTAAAGCATCAGCTTCTGTGACTTCTTCAAGGGTTGCGCGGAATGAATCCATCAAAGATGGCGGCAGCTCATGAATAAAACCTACTGTATCGGTTAGTAGTATCTGACTAGTATTACCCTCGTTATCGATCGGCACATGCATTCTTCTCGTAGTAGGATCAAGAGTCGCAAACAGCTTATCGGCAGCGTAGACCTCGGCATTAGTCAACGCATTTAACAAAGTAGATTTACCCGCATTGGTATAGCCCACCAGCGCCACGGTCGGCACCTGTTGCTGCTGTCGCTGCTGGCGCATTCTCGATCGATGAGCCTGAAGTTGGTCTACATCTTGCTGGAGCTTATAAATACGCTTTTGAATGGCGCGGCGTTCAGTTTCTAGCTTGGTTTCACCAGGCCCCCTGGTACCAATACCACCACCTTGCCGCGACATCGCCAGACCCATGCCCTTAATGCGCGGGAGTTGGTATTCTAACTGTGCTAGTTCCACTTGCAGCTTACCAGCCCCAGACTGGGCGCGTTGGGCAAAAATATCTAAAATTACCTCAGTGCGATCGACGATCCGAATCCCAATTAAGGTTTCTAGGTTGCGACCTTGGCTGGGTGATAAATTGCAGTCAAAGGCAATCAGGTTAGCACCGACTTTTTGGGCTGCCAGGGCAATCTCTTGCACCTTGCCTTCGCCCACTACCGTTTGGGGATGGGGACGAGTGCGGTTTTGTTTGATCACCTGTAATACCTCACCGCCAGCGGTTTCCACCAGCCGCGTAAGTTCGGTCAGACCATCTTGAAATCTTAAATCTCCCACCGCAATGGTTTTGAGACCGACAATTACTACTCGATCGACCTGATCATCAACATTGCGACCATTCGCTTCCCGTGAATATTCTCGCTCGATATTATCAATTAACTCAGTCAGATCTTGTTCGCTGACTGTATCTAAATCCAGTGGTGGTGACACTGTCCAATTCACATCCGGGTGAGCCACTAAATGCGACAGATACACCTGTTGCACATAGCCAGTTACACCCCCACCACGCTTTTGGAAACCGCTAGAAATAACATCTAAACTAACCATCGCATCCAATCGCTGGAGGGCCATGGCCATCAAAGCTGCATCGGTAGGGGGTTCCACCTTGAGTTGGGTGGTAACACACCGAATACCGCTCAGGCGATCGGCACCATAGCGGGGTAGTTCCAAGGGCGGAATTTGAGTCTGACTAGGAGTCCCTACCCCCACCCGAATAATATGGCCTCGGCGGTTGATGTAGGTCGATACCGGTGCTTTAATTTCACTGCTAATTGCCGCCAACCGCTGACTAAATTCTGGTGTGGTTAAGCGATCGATCGGCAGTCTTTCTTGATAGAGACGGCGTAGCTGTTTGAGCTGGTTGGGTTTCAGACCTTGTAATTTTCCATAGATGGTTTCGATAGTTCTGTCCTCTTCACAAATAAAAAACCCGCGCAAATGACCTTATCAAAAGTCACTATAGATCTCTGGCTATCTTTTAAGTCTATGAGATCTGTCAGCTTATTGTCTGGTTTGGTCTTCGTCCAGCGGTAGCTCTAAACAATAACCCGCCCCATAGACCGTCTTAATGAACTGGGGACGACGGGGTTCTGGTTCTAGCTTGGTACGCAGGTGGCGAATATGTACCCGAATAGTCTCGATATCATCATTGGGATCATAGCCCCACACTTCCTTCAAAATATCGCTGGGGGAAACGGTTTGGCCATGTCGCTGCAACAGACAGTGGAGTAGCTCAAACTCCAGATGAGTAAGCTTGATAGTCCGACCAAACCACATAGCTTCAAAACGTTCGGGCACTAAAATGAGTGGCCCATAGTTCAACATTTCGGTGTGTTTGGCTGCTTGAGGAATGCGATCGGTCCGCCGCAGCAGTGCCCGTACTCTGGCCAACATTTCTTCAATTTCAAAAGGCTTGGTCAAATAATCATCAGCACCGGCATTAAAGCCATCTACTTTATTTTGAGTCTGACCTAATGCCGTCAGCATCACCACCGGAATATCGGCAGTGCGCTCATCGCGCCGCAATCTTTGACAGACGGTATAACCATCTACCTTGGGCAGCATTAAATCTAGCATGATCAAATCAGGCAGCATCTGGATGGCCATCGCCTGACCTTGAATGCCATCAGGGGCTTGTTTAACTTCGTAGCCAGCCATTTCAAGGTTAATACAGACTATTTCAGCAATGGCTGCATCGTCGTCGATGACTAGTATCCGGGGCATGTTTGTTAACAAAATGTGAGTTCTGGACGGCGATATTTGCCTATATACCTTAAAGAGAGAATAAGGATTCTTGTAAAGATTATAAGGTCTAAGTCAAGAGTCGAAACATTTAGCAACTTTTCTTTATGTGCCGGTAGTTTATCGCCCTATGATATTCGGTATTACCAGCTACTATTTATTCTGACCATCTCCCCATGCGCCAAATTTCACCTCAAGTCTGGCTGTTGGCGATCGGGCGACTGCTTTCCCAGTTGGGTAGCGGTCTGACCTTGTTCTATGCCCCGATTTTTTTTGTCAGCCACCTGCATCTGTCCAGTACGGCAGTAGGAATTGCGATCGGCTGTCAGTCGATCTTCGGCGTTGCTGGGCGGCTGATTAGTGGAGCGATGGTCGATCGCCTGGGGCGTAAGCCATTATTAATTGCCGCTATGGCAGCTTCAGCGATCGCGGCGGCGCTGTTTGCCTTGGCTCAAGATTTTTGGTCGCTGGTGCTAGGCAACCTGTGTTTTGGTCTGGGAATTGGACTTTATTGGCCAGCCAACGAATCTTTGGTCGCCGATTTGGCCACCACTTCCGATGAACGACGGAATGCCTATGCCGTCACCCGCTTGGCCGATAACCTAGGACTGGGCTTGGGGATTATTGGCGGGGGCTTGATGCTACAACTAGCTTTCGATTACCGTTGGTTGTTTTGGCTGGATGGATTATCCTTTTTTCTGTTTGGTTGGGTGATTTTGTTAGGTATTCGGGAAACCAAGCCACTGGAAATCAGTACACTTTCACCGTGGCAGGGCTATCTTCAAGCATTACGCGATCGCAGGTTTCAGTTTTATTTATTGATCAATATTGCTTTCACCACCTATGTGGCCCAGCTAGAGACAGCCATACCCTTGTATATCACCCGTTTTACTGGTGGTACTACTGGCACTGTGACAATATTGTTCACGATCAATTTGATTGCGATGGCGGCGGTACAAATCCCGGTAATTCGCTGGTTAAAGGTCGATCGACATGCCCAAGCCCTGGGGAAGGCTGCCTTAATTTGGGGAATTAGCTTTATTTGTGTGGCCTTAGCCACACTACAACCCACTCACAGTTTGGGGTGGCTGGTTATCGCCATGCTGGGGATCGCTGTGGCACTAGCCGCCTACAACCCTACCGCTTCGGCCTTGACAGCCGATATTGCCCCTGATCGACTCATGGGAGTTTACACTTCTTTAAATTCCCTCTGCTGGGCAGTAGGATTCGCGATCGGGCCACCTTTGGGCGGCTGGGCTTTAGACCAAAATATCCAAGTGGTGCAAGGCTTCTGGCTTGGTCTGAGCATGGCCTCTGTGGGTATCTGGCTACTACTGCAAATGCTCGATCGACTGCTTTTGCGTCATGCCGCTGCGACAATCGATACCTAATTATTGTCAGCCAGAGGATAAACTAAGCTCAGGTAATTCACTATCCGGCAAAGAATTGCAAATTTTGAATTGTAAATTCTGCTGGGAGATGAACGAATTCCCTGTTAGCTTACGCTAAGCAGGTTTTAAAAAACAGATTTTTATTGGGGTCTCAGAAGGTCATTGGCATGGAAAGCAACTTATCGCTCTGGCAAAAATATCAAGACTGGCTGTACTATCATCCCGGTCTGGAGTTTTATTTAGATATCAGCCGCATCAATTTCACCCCGGCAGATATAGATGCCCTGGCTCCTAAGTTCGATCGAGCATTTCAAGATATGGCGGCTCTAGAAGCGGGGGCGATCGCCAATCCCGATGAACAGCGGATGGTGGGTCACTATTGGCTGCGCAACCCAGACTTAGCTCCCAATGCTCAACTCCGGGCAGAAATTATTACCAATGTGCGCAATATTGAAGATTTTGCCGCCCAAGTACTCAGCGGCAAAATCAAACCACCACATGCCCCCAAATTCACTGATATTATTTCGATCGGGATTGGTGGCTCAGCTTTAGGCCCACAGTTTGTCGCCGAAGCCTTGGCTCCCGATGTGCCACCCTTGGCCATTCACTTTATTGATAATTCTGATCCGGCAGGACTCGATCGGTTAATTCATCAGGTAGAACCTCGCCTCAACAGTACTCTAGTAATTGTCATTTCTAAGTCTGGCAGCACTCCCGAACCGCAAAACGGCATGTTGGAAATGTCTACGGCTTACCAACAACATGGCTTGAACTTCCCGGAATATGCCGTGGCAATTACTGGTGTCGGCAGTAAGCTGGACAAGATTGCGATCGAAGAAAAATGGGTTGCCCGCTTCCCGATGGAAGACTGGGTGGGCGGCAGAACCTCTGAAATGTCGGCAGTTGGCTTAGTCCCCGCTGCGCTCCAAGGCGTAGATATTCAAGGAATGCTGGCCGGAGCCAAAGAGATGGATATTGCCACTCGTCAACCTAGCTTTAAGCAAAACCCAGCGGCGCTCTTGGCTTTTTGCTGGTATGTAGAAGGCCAGGGCAAGGGCGAGAAAGACATGGTAGTGCTGCCCTACAAAGATAACTTGATGCTATTCAGCCGCTATTTGCAGCAGTTAGTAATGGAATCTTTGGGCAAGGAACTAGATCTGGATGGCAATGCGGTTTATCAGGGTATTGCGGTTTATGGCAACAAGGGTTCTACCGATCAACATGCCTATGTGCAGCAGTTGCGTGAGGGTGTGCCTAATTTCTTCATGACTTTTGTAGAAGTGCTGCTCGATCGCCATGGTCCGTCACGGGAAATGGAGCCAAATATTACCATGGGCGACTATCTCTCGGGCTTTTTGCTAGGTACCCGCACGGCGCTCTACGAAAAGGGACGTGGCTCGATTAGTATTACGGTACAAGAGGCTAATGCCCGTTCGATCGGAGCTTTAATTGCTCTCTACGAAAGAGCGGTGGGTTTCTATGCTTCGCTGGTGAATGTGAATGCCTATCATCAACCTGGAGTGGAAGCTGGCAAGAAGGCGGCGGCGAATGTGCTGAAGATCCAGACGGCAGTGATTGAGGTATTAAACCAAAGTACTGTGCCGCTCTCGTTGGCAGATATTGCTACCAAAATTGGAGAAGGTGATCGGGTGGAAGCTGTCTATAAGATTGTGCGTCACTTGGCTGGCAACGGTCGAGCAGTAATCGAAGGTAACAAAGGTACCCCAGCTAAAATTATGGTAAGAGTCGTTGGCGAAGCCCGCCCCACAGTCAAATAATCGCCCATCAACATTGCACCCAACCGTTCATAAACCATTTCCGATCAGAACAGTGCCGATCGACAGTCTGCCACCATTCACAAAATCAGCCCCAGTCTGGGGCTTTTTACCGGCTGGCTGCACTTGGCTCAATAACAAATAACCATCCCCGGTTTTGACTACCGGCCCGCGACCTTTGATGATTTTCACGATCTCCCCTGGTACAGCGGAATTCTCTGAAATATCTGGCAAATCACCAGACCAATAAGGTGCAGCCAAAGGCACAGTGCCTAAGATGCCGATCGGTTTATCGCCAAAGCTGACAAAACAATCTGGGTAAAAGCCCCTCACCCGATTATGTAGATCGATCGCCCCATGCTGCCAGTCCAACTGCCACTCATTCTTGAGAATTGGTGGCGCATGGGTTGCTAAATCGTGGTCTTGGGGTTGAGGAGTCGGTTGCTCTCTTAGAGTCTGCACCAGTAACTCAGCCCCCGCTGCCGCTAAGATCTCTCCTAACTCCTGGGCATTCATCAATGGTGGCACCGCTACTACCGTCTTGAGCAACATTGCCCCTGTATCCATCCCAACATCCATTTGCATGGTAGTAATGCCGGTCTCGGTCACGCCATCTAGTAAACAGCGCTGAATAGGAGCTGCTCCTCGATAAGCCGGGAGCAAAGAACCATGAACATTAATACAGCCCATCTGGGGAATATCTAGAATTTCTTGGGAAAGAATTTGACCATAAGCTACCACCACAAACACATCGGCATTCAGGCTGCGCAGCCAATCGATTGACTCCGCTGCTTTCTTAATTCTGGCTGGTTGGGCGATCGGGAGATGGTGTTCGATTGCCAGCAGCTTCACTGGCGAAGCCACTAGCTGATTACCTCGTCCACGTTTGCGATCGGGCTGAGTCACTATACCCACTACTTCTATATCAGGCTGTGCCAGTAAAGCCTGCAAGGTAACAACGGCAAATTCTGGTGTGCCAAAAAAAACTAATCGCATTAGGTACTAGAATTAATCCCCAGCATATTCATCTGCTGCATAAAGTAATCTTCCAAAGACATTCGTCCTTGGCGAATTTCAATCAACTCGGCTTCCATCAAACGCAGGGTGGCCAAAAACTCTTGGGGTTCACCGCGCAACTGACCATGCCAGCGATCGCCGTCAATTTCTAGATCAGTAATCCAGCGTTGCAAGATATCTACACTGCCACCTCGGCCACGCACGGTGTAACTGCTGGTGCTGTAAGTGAGCAGTTCGTTCAATGTGCCGCAGGCAATCAGTTCACCACGCGCCAAAATACCCACACGGGTACAAATCTGTTCTACTTCGGTAAGAATATGGCTGTTAAAGAAAACGGTCTTGTGGTTGTCGCTCAAAGAGAGAATAATATCCCGCATTTGCTTGCGACCCAATGGATCTAAACCAGACATTGGTTCATCTAAAAACACGATATCTGGGTCGTTGATTAACGCCTGCGCCATGCCGATGCGCTGCTGCATTCCCTTGGAATACTGGCGCATTTTTTTGTTCCTGGCGGCGCTTTGAGCCAAGCCTACCATGTCTAGCAAAGCAGGAATGCGCTGTTTGCAGACATGATGAGGAATCTGAAACAGGCTGGCAGTAAATTCTAAGACTTCCCAACCAGTAAGATAGTCATAAAAGTAAGCATTCTCGGGTAAATATCCAATTCGTTGGCGCACCTTGGGATCATCGATCGAGCTACCCAAGAGTTGAGATCTGCCATGGGTGGGGCGGACAATTCCCAGTAAAGATTTGAGCAGAGTGGTTTTCCCGGCACCATTTAGCCCCAAAAGGCCAAAGGTTTCTCCGGCAAAAATTTGCAGGGAGCATTTTTTCAAAGATTCAATCCGCTGGTTCATGAAAAAACCGGTGCGGTAGGTCTTACTCAATTCGTAGGTTTCAATTACGGTGGTAGCTTGCTCGGTAAGCGGAGCGATTTGCCGGTCGGTCAGTACTGTCATGGTTTGCAATAAATAATCGATAGCTGTGCTTGCGCCTTTGGTGTTAATCCCGTGTTTCCGGGAGGAGATCGGCTCACATTATAAATACCCTATTTTGAGCGAGATCGATCGAATACCGCGATAAGTTTTGATGACTCTGCTGCTGATAGCTTCCGGCGACATCGCATTAAGGAAGCAACTTTGCCGCCTTAAATCCTCAAGCACATGATATATAATATAGGCAATCTCGCTCAGGGATTGCTTTAGGGAATAACCATGACTCAAACTATTGAAGTAAATCTCGCTGACATCCTGAACAAAATTGACCAGCGCCTCGATCGAATGGAGCAGTCTAATGCCCAAAGATTCGATCGAATAGAACAGTCAGTAAATGACTTGAAGGTTACTGTTACTCGCACAGAGGCCAAGATTGAATCTCTTGATGAGAAAATTGACTCTCAAGGCAAGATTCTAGAAGCCAAGATTGATGGCCTAGATAAACGCATCACTAACCAAGAATTTATCAACCGCAGTGTCCTAGCTGCATTGATTGTAGGGATAATTGGCGGATTTGCTAAACTCTTTGGCTTTATTGATAAAGTTTGATGCCCAGTTCTTGCGCAGTGGCTAGTTTTCAAAGGCACAGCCCGATTACAGTCTT
>JANNEH010000183.1:0-19994 GCA_031378405.1 Synechococcales cyanobacterium OTE_75_metabat_409 | reverse complement strand
AGATCAACTAATACACTTTCAGGCGATCGATCTTCTAAAAAGGCCACCAAATTTACTGCTTCCGACAATCTACGCAAAGCATCTCCAAAGCCATCATTGCTCGGCAAAGTTAAAATTATTGGATTGCCAAAATCATCATTAGCTCCCTGGAAAATCATCACTCGCTGATTTTGATTAGGAACCTTATCCCAACCGTGCTGAGTTAAATAAGTTGCCATATCATTTACCGATAGCTTAGCTTGCCTAAGTAACTGAGGACTAATTTCTAACATATCCAGTCTCCACTAATAGAATACTCACGAGCGCAGGTCATTAACCTCAAAAGTGATTCAGGTGTAAATTCTTGCTCCTTAGAAATACGAATTCTCACCGATCTTTTATTCTTGCTGATTTCTCCATCAATATACTCCCAATAACAGGCACCACCCATAAATATGCCCTCTCTGGCTGTAACCAGCCACTGACTTGAATCTAAAGGTAAGACTTTGAGAATCAGAACGCAAGCAGTAGCATCACTGCTCATGCGCCGATGGACTAAATCATTATAATTTTTTACTTCTAGATCATAAGCTATAAACTCTGGTTCTAGAAAGCAGTTGGTTGACGCTTTAAGCTGAAAATCCAGCGCATACCCACTGGTGAATCGCCGATTCCCAGTTGCCATGGTTTGACGAAAGGTTCCATCAACTCCAAAGTCTTTATCAAAGCTAGAAATACTTACTCCCGCTCTGGCAGAAACAGCCTGAACATGAGCAACACTCAAAAGTTCTTCGATGATTTGCTGTGAAAACAATACCCTAACCCATGATCGAAACTAGATGTATTGTACTATGTGGCGATAGCTTACTTCAACTTAGCTCATTACCAGTCGCTTGCGCCTTCGGCGATCAGGCAGCAATATTTCATGAGTTGACTTAGCTTGTATTTTTTGCAAAGAAATATTTGTGCAGGATTGTTGAACTATTAGTTAAGATTTTAAAGTCAACAAAATCGATCGCAGATAATCGACATTTTGCAGTTCTCCACCATAGCGCCAAGCCACATAAGCCACAACGATCGGCTCCACCACAACCCCAACAGCCTCATCCAAACCCTGCCAATGCTCCAACGGAGTCTCATGCACCTGTCGCACCGGCAATTCCCGGCGCTGTAATAGCCCTAACATTTGTTGATAGACCTGCTCCATTGGTGGCTGTTGGCGTAACCAGCGACCATAGCGCCATTTGCGCCAATAATTACTCAGCATCCATAAGCCAAAAGAGATCGCTACCAAGCCCGCTAAACCACAGATAGCGCCAAACCAACCCTGAGTACAAAAAATCCAAATTGCCACCACGATCGACATTAACGAACCAAAAAACCAGCCCAACCAAGCAGTTACTGGCAACGGCAACCAACCAGCCACCCAATCCCAAAGTTGCTTCACCACACCAAACACCTGACTATCTTCCACACTGGGCGGCAAAATGGGATGTCCCGGAATCGGGTCGAAACTAAACCAGCCATACTTGGGAAAATACACCTCAGTCAAAGCATGAGCATCGGTGTTTTTCACTTCATACATGCCTGTAAACGGATTGAAATAACCCGGATCAAAACCAACCGCTAATCGAGCCGGAATGCCGATCGAACGCAGCATCAAAGTATAAGTAGTGGCAAAATGATCGGGATAACCACCAGCTACACATTCTTTGGCTACATTCTGACAACGAAACAGAAACCAATCAGCCAAATCAGCATTGGCAGGCATTGGTGACAGACCGGCGAGATTGGTGGGAATTTGATAGTTTTGCTTCAAATACTGTGCTAAATAGAGAACTTTATCGTAGTTATTGTCTAAAGGAGTGGCCTCTCGACTGATCTGATGTTCGGGGTATTCTGCAACCAGTTTTTCGGTAAAAGGCCGCAGCTTCGTAGCCAAAGTATCAGGGATTTGTAAATAGTCGGTTAAGTCTTTTCTCAGACTACTGCGGCTATAGTTATTGCCCGCTTTGGTCAAGAACTCTACATTTCGCTCCGAGACATGAGAAATTACCGTGTAAGTAAAATTGGGTACCAATCCCCCAGGTGATCGCAAACTGCCCTCTCGATCAATCGCTAGCTCTTTGGTCGGAAAATACACCTCATCAGGTACAGCCAAAGCTGGTAACAAATTTGGCAACTCTGTTAATGTGGTGTAACTTTGGACAATTTTGCGAGAATTGGCATAAGCAGTGGTGGGCAAATTAAACTTACTAGCCCAGCCTGGACGTTTTACTGTTTTGGCCTCCTCATTTTTAGAAATCACCCAGCCTTGACCGGTGTATCGATCGAACCCCAGCACTCGCCAAAATCCTGGAGCCTGGGAACGCACTCGCATTACTAACTTTGGTTTTAACTCACCGCGCAAATTTTGATTAATGCTTTGATTGAAACCATAATAAGCGCTATCATCAAAAGCTTCTGCTTCTGCCGAGCCACCGCTAGCGGTTTTTCCAGTTCCGGTGCCCGCTTTACCGCCCTGATTAGTCCCGGAACGACTTTGATATCCCGGATTAATAATTTTCTTGGCATCAAAGTTTTCACTGACCGGCAGCTCGCCGCTCATCGGCATACTTGAAATTTGGTAACTAGGCAGGCGGGGCATCAGCGCAAATACTACCAAACCTAAAGCCAAGGCAGTAGCCAACAACTTACTCAGGTTTTTGAGCGGCAAAGCAGCGGTTTGGCCTTGAAAAGTCTGACGCTGCCAACTCAAAACTGGCAGTTTTAACCTCGATCGATAGTCTAAAACCATCACCGGCAGTGCCAGAGCCAAAAACACTAGCAACATCGGAGCCAGAGCCATGGTTTGCCCGATCGTTGCTGCTACCGAAATTAAAATGACTCCAATAATAATCGAATAGCCCAAATCTTTGCGGCGAGGCATATCGAAGGTATGAATAGCCTGCACCTGTACCAGCAATGCTGCTAATACCATGCGGGTATCATTCAGATTACCCAATAAATTTTGAAAGAAATGAAACAAAGCTACCAAGAGGGCAGCAGCCAAAGCAAATTTAATACCGATCTGGGGGCGCTGGCGCTGTCGCCAGCTCCAAGCTGCCCCAAACATGCTGAGGGGAACTGCCCACAGACTCATTTGGGTCTCTGCTGCTACGTCGGTGGCAATAATGCCCACTGACACCATTAACTGAATCAAAACCCGCAATAGCAGAGAATTTTCAGTATCGACTATCGGGCGAGCAGAAAATAGTCGATTGGCTGTCATTGTTAAAACTTAGGAGGCGGAAGGTGGCGCTTCCTTATCATGCCCAGTCGGCACATCATTATTTGTTTCATCCATAATTTTTTCTGGAATTTTTTCTGGGTTTTGATCTGGGGTCAAGTCGCCGCTGGGATCTTCTTGGTAGTCGGCCACTTCTGTTTCCCAAGGGAACAGTGGTGGTTGTTGATCGACCTCTGTCGATAACCTTTTCTTCATTAAAAAATACACGCGCTTGTTCACCTTGCTATTTACCCTCCATGCAACTAACAATTTCCAAAACGATCTGTGATCACAGCATAAGCTGCCATCATGGTAATCGCTGGACGACATTACCACAAGGTTAGTCAAAATTAGTTTGCACCGAAGACACTGTTCTGTATGAAATATTCCAGCGAGCCAATTACGATCCGGCGAGATTGGGAATCCGGAAACATCACGCTAAAATGGATGTTTTCAGCAATTCGGCTGAGGCTTATGACTCTAGCGCAACAGATTAAGAACCTGATCAAGGCCGCTCCTGCGGATCTGCAAACAGCCATTGCTGTCTTGGCACCAGCTTTGCAGACAGCGGCGATCGATCTAGCCCACCTCCATTATCTAGTCGGGGTTGGCCCTACTGGTCAATGGATTGCCACCACCCTGAAACATCGCCAATCGGGGCAAGAAATCAAAGTGGTATATTGCTTTGCCACCGCCCAAGATTTACAGATCTTTTATCAAGAAGCCTTGCTCTGGGCTGAGTTACCGACAATCGATTTACTGTTTCAGTTGAATGCTTTGAACTCGATCGATCAACTGGTTTTCTTTGATAGCGCCGATTTTAGTCGCGGTCACCAGGTGAGTCGCACAGATTTGCAAAGGTCAATTGAACAGCAGTTAAAATCACCGCCATCCACCTTCTGTTAATTCTCTGACTGTAGTATATAGACTTGTGTACTAACATATCGAAACGTTGAGGAAAACTCATATCTAAGGCTGGCAAAATTAAAATGTTAAGAGTAGCCATAACTCAGGGACTCCTTTCTGCACCAGCCTGACAGAGGGCAAGTCCAATCTAATTAGCTGCTTAGTAAAACCACTTAGAAAATCTCCCTTAAAATTATGAGCAACTTCACAAAATATCGGATGGTCTGTACTCTCTCTTTTAGTGATATTTATGGTCAGATTGTGGTGTGGTTGATGGTGATTTTTGTCAGTTTGGCATCAGCACTGTCTTTGTGGAGCAGCGCTCGCCAAATTTATGCGATGGCCACGGTGGGTCTAATTTTAGTGCTGTCACTGCCTTTCTTACTGTTTGCCTTTGTGACCACATTGTTGAATCATCTGGAGTTTTTACCGCTAGAAGATTCCGAAACTACCCGCACAACTTCTCGAACTTTGGCAGGGACTGCTAGTCGATAGGCAATACGGTTCGCTTAATACAACATAGTCGCCGTAGTGGGCGGGCACAAGGCCATGTCCCTACAGGTGATGGTTTTATTAAACCCCAATAAAACCATCACCTGTAGGGATGCCCCAGATTCAATGAGCGGAATTCTCACTTAACTTATACTCAATACAACCTGTAATGCCTGAGCAATTTCTGTCATTTTAGAAATCGAAATCACACCAATTTGCTTAATGAGCCTTTTTTGTGAGACAGACCTGATTTGGAAAGCATCAGCCGCCGAAGTTTTGCTCAAACCATTCTCAGCATCTGGGTCAATCTTGACCATCCAAGAAATATCGGTGAAATTATCGTTCCAAGCAGTAATTGGGACAACCACTTTAAGGCGTAATATTCCAATCTCATCATTACTTACTATTATTGCTGGTCTAATTTTTTGGATTTCGTCACCAATACTTGGGCTGGAGTTGTACATCCATATTTGACCTCTAAGCATATTCAGAATACTCATAAAAATCTTCAGGGTTTTCATCAGTGAAGCTGCTCAAATCAGCTCCTTCGGCATAATAGACCTGCATTTTTTCTGCAGCAAGCTCTAGATCTGTTTTTATTTTGAGCTTAGCGCGAATTATCTTAGATGTGACTTCTAAAACCTCCAACTGCTCTGAGACAGTCATAGTTTTGAGAGCCGCCAATAGTTCTGTCTTAGTCATGGTTGCCTCGATCCTGTTCAAAGTAAGTCAATTATCAAGATATGAATACCAATTTATATTGAAAGAACCTTCCCCTGCCGCACTATAAGGGGGATGAGGGTCTTTCAATGCTACTTTTAAAGTCTTTGCCCCGTTTTGATATTGATGTCCCACAAACCAATCTTAGATATTGGCTACTGGCCAGTTCTCTTCTCGCTGATAGCTGTTCATATCGGTGAACTTGCGCAGTTCTACCCGCGTTAAACTTAATTCTGGAGGAGATTCGATCCACTGCATGTTGAGATCTTGTAAGAGGTGACTCAAGGCTTGTTGATCGAATTCTTGCTGCACGTTACCAAAGTAAGCAATGGTGATATGGGCAGTAAAATGATACTGTTGCTCCACTCCCAGCGCCATCAAGCCAGGGTTTTGATAAACCGATCGGCGGAAAGCCAGCACTCGATCGTAGCTTTCCTCATCAGCAGGCACTAAGCTAACCGAAATCGCCCGTGGTCGCAACATCAGACCCATCACTTGCCAACGGACTGGTTGAGTACCAGTAGATTGGTATCCGGCAATGCCCGCAGCAATTTGGTGGCGAAGATTGTCTTCAAAGTTGGGATCATGATCAGCCAAGGCGTGATAGGAGTTGTCCCAGACCAAATCGGCCAGTGTCATATGGAAGCTAGCGGGAGTGACCAAGGCCAGCATATCTGGTGCGACTTGTTTAGCAATTTGCTCCTGACAATGCTGCAAATTTTGATAGAAATTACTATTCGCTGTATCCTGGTCAGCCGTAGGAGTAATGATCGAATACCCCGGAAAACTCACTGGCATACGCTGCTGACCCCGCAGAGAGAATTTGGGAGATTCCTGCAAAGTACTAATCTGCGATGCGTAGGTATCTGGTAAAGCTGACTTTGCCACTCGATTGAGGTAGCTATGGTAATTATCATCCATGTTCGATCGACTCCTTGGCAATTACAGGTGGCAACAGATCATAACCTGTAAAGATTACTTGGTGCCTGTCTCCACGATATCGGATTGGGGGACGACATTTCTCTTGATTTTTCTTTATATTTGCCGCTGTAATCATATTTGATCAATATACCTATAACTCTGCTAACATTTTGCATGGCATAATAGCCAGAACACACCTTAGAGCGAGTCTTCCTGTGCCTTTACTCACCACTGGTAAATCTTTTTGTCAAGACCTAGAATTGCATGGAGCTTTAGGGGTCTATGCACCCCTAGAAGGCGGCTATGAGGGTCGCTACCAACGGCGACTGCGTACCAAAGGCTATCACAGTGTAAGTTTGTTGGCCAGGGGCTTAGGGGACTTGTCCTCGTTTCTTACGGGCGTGCATGGTGTGCGACCGGCACATCTGGGCAAAAAAGACATTCGGATTCAATATTTGCCACCAGTACTGCAAACCCAGTTAGACCATTTGCCCAAAGAATCTTGTGGTTTGGTGTTGTGGTTGGTCGATGGGCATATTTTAGCCGGAGAAGAGCTGACTTATTTGGCCAGTCTGCCCCAATTGTTGCCCCAAGTAAGAGTAATTGTGGAGTTGGGTGGCGAACGCTACTTTCGCTGGACTAAACTGACTCCTGAACTGGTCTATGCCTAGTACACAGCAACGAGTTTCCGCCGTAATTTTTGATATGGATGGGGTGCTTGCTGATACGATCGAGCTGCATTATCAGTCTTGGCAGCGAGTGGCCGATGAGTGGCAGATTCCTTTTAGTAAGGAAGCCTACTCCCAAATTTTGGGCATGAAGCGTGAAGAGAGCATAGATTACTTGCTCAAAGACCACACTGTAGATGATGCTACTCGCTCAGAGATGCTGCGCCGTAAAAATGATTATTACTTAGAGTTAGTCGAAACTATTAACTCAGACCAGCTCTTGCCGGGAGTCGCAGAGCTATTAGTAGCACTCCAGGCTGCTCAGATGCGCATCGCTCTGGGTTCTTCGAGTAAAAATGCCGAAATGGTACTGCAAAAATTGGGGATTGATCGGTTGTTTGAAGTTGTAGCCGATGGCAATAGTGTGGCTAATTCCAAGCCGTCTCCTGAAGTATTTCAGAAGGCCGCTGAGTTGTTGGGCTTGCCCCCAGATGAATGCTTAGTGATCGAAGACGCTGCATCGGGGGTAGCCGCAGCCAAAGCAGCGGGCATGAGAGTTTTGGGCGTAGGCCCGTTCGATCGACTACAACAAGCCGATTTGGTGGTAGAAAGTTTGGCTGACTATCCTTGGTCGGCCTTGGCCGCTCAGCTTGGGCTTTCTTCTTCCCCAGCCGAATAGCTAGGACTATCGTTGTATAGGGCATCTAGGCGATGGCGGGCATCATCTACATCGATCGACTTCATTACCAGCAGCGGTTCGTTGGTAATCCGACCGTTGTTATCCAGCATTTCTGGATGAATAGGCTTGCCATTGTTGGGCACATAGGGGCGCTGAGCCTCGATGCCAAAATGCACTAAGCTGCGAATTAAGTTACTAATGGCCAAAAAAGCCAAAATCGTAAAAGCAATTAAATATATAGTTTGTAGCATGTTGGCCTGAAAAATTAAGGCTGTTGAAGCTGGCGATCAGTGGGGGGGAACTGCCGAAAGCGAGTGGCTACTTGCCAGCATTCTCCTACCAGTTTATGCCATGTGAGCATGGTACTAGGTTCAATCCCCACTTGGCCATCGGTAGCATTAAACAGCATCTGAGCTGCGCTTACTTCCTGCTGGGCATTTTTTACTCTGGCCAGTAAATCGGCCTGGGCAGCATTGCTCAAAAAAACGATGTGCTCTGCTTCCAATAACTGAATAGATCGCTCAAACCAGTGGGCAAAGTCAGCCAGTAGGGGCTGTAAAATGGTCTTGAGCAGGCTTTGCTCAGAGGGTTCGGAGGGGGGTTGCGAGGGGGGCTGAGAAGGAATCATGGATTGTGTAGATAAGTAACTTTTATTAATCCCTCAATTCTAACTCCATTTTACAATTCTTAACTTTTACTTGAGCAAGGATTAATAATTAGTAGCTCGACTGGGTATTAGCCTGTCAAAAATCCGCCTGAAATTCCATCAAAAACGCCAAAGGCGCTAAGATAGGTCATGGATTTACGTCAAAGCGGGAACATCGATACAATGTCTACTGAGGATCGGCCACAGAAAATTTCAGAGGAAATTTATCTACCGAAAACCAATGAGTCGGAGAGCCTAAAAAAAATCCGGCATACCACCTCTCATGTCATGGCCATGGCCGTACAGAAGCTTTTTCCTAAAGCCCAGGTAACGATCGGGCCTTGGATTGACAATGGTTTTTATTACGATTTTGATGTAGCCGAGGCTTTTACTGATCAAGATCTGAAGTTGATCAAAAAAGAAATGATCAAAATCATCAACCAGAAGCTGCCGGTGATTCGGGAAGAAGTGACCAGGGCTGAGGCGGAACAACGGATTCAGGCAATCAACGAACCCTATAAGCTGGAAATCCTCGGTGACATTAAGACTGAACCAATTACTATTTATCACCTTGGCGATCGCTGGTGGGATCTCTGTGCTGGGCCGCATGTGGAGAATACTGGCGAGTTAGATCCAAAGTCGATCGAGCTAGAGAGTGTGGCGGGAGCTTATTGGCGCGGTGACGAAAAGAGAGCACAGCTCCAGCGGATCTATGGTACTGCCTGGGAAAATCCGGCGCAGTTAGCCGAATATAAGCGTCGTAAAGAAGAAGCCCTAAAACGGGATCACCGTAAGTTGGGTAAAGAACTGGGGCTGTTTATTTTCTCTGATTCTGTCGGTGCAGGGTTCCCGTTGTGGACTCCGAAGGGAACGGTGTTGCGATCAACTCTGGAAGATTTCTTGAAAAAAGAACAGATGAAGCGCGGCTACCAACAAGTTGTCACTCCCCACGTTGCCAAAGTAGATCTGTTTAAGATCTCTGGGCATTGGCAGAAATATAAAGAAGACATGTTTCCGCTAATGCGGGAAACCGAGGATGTGGATCTGGGTACTAAGTCCGAGGCCGAGATTCGATCGCTGGCTCAAGGTCGGGCTATTCCGATCAATCTAGAAGACGGCACAGCTAAAAGTACAGTGGAGCTGCTGGCCGAAGTGCGGGAGCAGGGCTTTGTACTGAAGCCAATGAACTGTCCTTTCCATATCCAGATATATAAGAGTGAGCTGCGCTCTTACCGGGAGTTGCCGATGCGTTTGGCAGAGTTTGGCACAGTGTACCGCTATGAACAATCTGGTGAACTGGGTGGTTTAACTCGGGTGCGCGGCTTTACCGTGGATGATTCGCACTTATTTGTGACCCCTGAGCAGCTCGATGCCGAGTTTTTGAAAGTCGTGGATCTCATTTTGACGGTGTTCAAAGCTCTGAACCTGAAAAAATTCCGCGCCCGTCTCAGCTTCCGCGATCCAGAACTGAAAGATAAATATATTGGCTCTGATGAAGCCTGGGATAAAGCCCAGGGTGCCATTCGGCGGGCAGTAGAAAAGTTGGATATTAACCACTTTGAAGGTATTGGCGAAGCCGCTTTTTATGGCCCAAAGCTAGACTTTATTTTTCAGGATGTTTTGGAAAGAGAGTGGCAGCTAGGAACAGTGCAGGTAGACTACAATCTGCCGGAGCGCTTTGATCTAGAGTATGTCTCGGAAGACGGCAGTCGCCAACGACCGGTCATGATTCATCGGGCACCGTTTGGTTCGCTAGAAAGATTGATCGGCATTTTAATCGAAGAATATGCCGGGGACTTCCCGGTCTGGCTCGCGCCGGTACAGATTCGCCTGGTACCTGTAGCTCCTGATTTCTTGGAGTATGCCCGGACGGTGACCGATCGACTCTTACTGGCTGGCATCCGTGCCGAGCTAGATACCAGTAACGATCGACTAGGCAAAATGATCCGCAATGTGGAAAAAGCCAAGGTGCCAGTAGTGGGCATTGTGGGTGCCAACGAAATGGAAGCCCAAACCATGAGTATTCGCACCCGCGCTGGCGGTGAACTCGGTGCCATGCCGGTGGATGCAGTGGTCGATCGACTCCTCGCCGCTATTACTAACTATGGTGGCTTCTAATGACTGGACAACTACAGCCCCCCGCAGACTGGATGGAAATTGGCCTAATCGTAGCGCCTCAAGGTTTAAAGGGCGAAATGCGGGTTTACCCCCATAGCGATTTTCCAGAGCGCTTTGAGGAACCTGGTGAGCGCTGGCTTTATAGTGAGGGCATAACTACTCCCCAGTCGGTGCAACTACAACGTGGCTACTATATTCCTGGCAAAGATCTTTATGTGATCAAGTTAGCCAATGTAGAAAATCGCAACCAAGCGGAAGTTCTGCGGGGCAAGATGTTGGTGGTGCCTACTACCGATCGACTGGAGCTAGATGAGGGCGAGTATCATGTGTTGGACTTAATTGGCCTACGAGTGTTTTTGCAGGAAACTGGCGTGGAGATCGGTGTGGTGGTAGATATGATGAAAACTGGCAATGATTTGCTGGTGATCAAAACTGGCGATAAGGAGGTAATGGTGCCCTTTGTGGCTTCGATCGTGCCAGTGGTAGATATGGTGCAACGCCGGATCGAGATTACGCCTCCGGCGGGACTTTTATCACTTAATGATTAGTTATGAAACAGGAAAATTTGATAGTCAATATTCCGAACAGCCTTTACCATTACACGACAAGACAGGGACAGCTTGGTATCATAGAAAGTGGGGTACTTTATCCTTCCTTAAAGCGAGAGGACGGCATTGATGCTAAACATGGCTCAGGTCATTATTTTACAAGCATTGCCCCAGAGATGATCGCTGCCATATCCATTGCTGAGATGACACCTGAGCAAAAGCAAGCCGGTCAAATTTCTTTGCGCCAACTCCTCAGACGTATTATGATTGGTTCAATCCAAGAAGACAAACTATTCTTCTATATTGAATTTAGTGTTTCTAGTTTAGAAATTGAACTAACGAAAAGCCCGTATATTTACTTGCATAAAAGTGAGGTGGATCTAGACATTAGCAACTTAATTATTAGATCAGGAGAGACATTAAAATGACCAAGTATTTTAAATTTTCGGCAGAATCTGATTTAGGTATGGGAACTCAGTATATTGAATTTAATGATAGCGGCTGGGCTGTAAGGCAAGCTGAGTGCTATTCAGGAAAGTGGTTTAATTCTGACACAGACTACCATGAAGAGTTGAATAGCTTTAGTCTATGTGATCAAAAGTTGACGGAATCTGACATGAAACTTGGTACCCTTGTTGATTATCAAGAATTTGAAGCCGTGTGGAATCTATCAAACCAAATATCAGTGGTAACACATTAATATATCAGTCCATTACCAATGAGTTCTATTGATCGAAGCGGTTGGCACGGGCAACTAGACTTGCAATTTATCAGATTTCCTCATCAGGATGCCACTCAATTAATTCGGAGTTATGCCTGTGCTCCCTTAAAAGTACAACGACCTTTTTACCCAGAAGGTGAGGTTTGTCATACAGTTTTGCTGCATACGGCTGGTGGTATGGTGGGCGGCGATCGACTTTCTTACCGCATTAACTTAGCAGCCAACAGCAGAGTGTTGTTAACCACAGCCGCCGCCGCCAAGATTTATCGCAGTCAGGGAGAGGTGACCAGCCAGCAAACCCAGATTTTGGTAGGAGAGAATGCCTGTTTGGAGTGGTTACCCCAAGAAACCATTATTTTCGATCGAGCGCAGTATCACCAAAATTTACGAGTAGATCTGGAGGCGGGAGCTGTTTGGTGTGGTTGGGAGATCGCCCGCCTGGGGCGTAGCGCTAGTGGGGAAAAATTTACCACTGGACAATGGCGAAATTCGATCGAAGTATGGCAGCACAATAGACCCTTGTGGATCGATCGGCAGCAGGTGGTTGGCAGTCAGTGGGAAATGGTGCAAGCCATGGCTGGCCAACCGATTTTGGCGACGATGGCAGTGATCGGGTTAACGGTGTCGCCAGAGTTAGTGACGGCGGTGCGGGAACTGTGGGTGGGGAAAGATTTAGATTGGGGGGTTTCGGCGGTGCAGGGGGGTGTTGTCTGTCGGTATCGGGGGAGTGATCGATCGGCGGTGTTGAGCTGGTTTAAAGCTGTCTGGAATTTGTTGCGGCCAACATATTTGGGGCGATCGGCTTGTATTCCAAGAGTTTGGCAAATCTAGGGCTTTCTTTGCATTCTGAATAGATGGCGTTCTGGGTGTTTGTTGATCGTAGTACTGCAAAAAAAGGTTAGCAACTTTACCATACGAGTTGGCTAAAAAGACCGAATCGGGCTTTAGCTGGCCATGCCCTGATCGATTTATAGGATACTGATGCGGGAACTGGACAGGTGGTGGAATTGGTCGATCGAATTGAGTATGAAGTTTATCGTTGAGGAGATGGGAACGGTGTTGTCTGCTGTGCCGGTAGAAGTACTATGGCAGTGGAAATCCGTTTGCTGGTTTCTTGGGTGTGGCCTCTACTGCTATGAGAGAAGCGACATACATCTGTCTGTTAGTTTTGTTAAGATTTTATTTCACTGCTCCATGAAAATAGATGAGGTGTTATGCTGAACCCAGTCAGCCTAATACACCTATTTAGGATCTTAGGCTGACTTATTTCTACCTAATACGTTCATAGAGGGTTTTAGGCGGAAGGTTTTCTACCCATGACCCCATTTCAGGATAATAATATTTCTGAGAACATCACTCTTTAGATGCAATACTGATCGAGGTAGAGTTGATCCTGTTCGGATACTCCATCAGAGTTAAATTGTCATCAACAGTCATGAAATGGCCTGGTCATTATGATATTTCTGCTCCTTGCCTGTTTCATTGCTGTAATTTTTCTTCTGCCATATTGGTTGATTTCAGCTAATCCATTTCCTATACCATCAGGACAGTGGAAAGTCGGTACATCCAATCTAACTTGGAATCTACCCAGCCACTCTGGAATCATTGCCAAGATTTGGTATCCAAGTAGTACTACACAGAATAGTCATAGCCCTTACATCGATTATCTTGACCGAACATTGTCGGTAATAACCACAAGACTGAATCCTTTATCCAAGTTAATTTTAAACAGGCTTTATCTTGGTCGGATTCAGACTCCATCCGAGATTAATGCAACGTTAGCTCAGAGCCAAGATGGTTTCCCAATAATCCTCCTTTCACCGGGCTTTGGTGGTGTCAACTTTCTGAATACTTTTTATGCATTAGAATTTGCTAGTCATGGCTTTATTGTCATTGGCATAAATCATCCAGGGTGGAGTTCTGGAACCTTGCTTGTCGATGGATCGCAAGTTGTATTTAACCAAGTTGACTTCAATGATGTTGATCGTGCAGATACACTCTTTGCTGAAATAATCTCACAGAAAGCAAATAATTTATCCGCTGTTTTAGACGAAGTGCTTAAGCTAAATATCACTACTGATTCATGGTTATATCAAAAAATCCATCCAACTAAAATATTTGCTGCTGGCCATTCATCCGGCGGCTCCGCTAGTTTTGTAGCTTGTGGGACAGACCCACGAATTGCTAGAAGTGTTAATCTTGATGGCTTCCTTTACATGGATAAAATCGACATTACTGGCATAAAAAAAGAGTTCTTACTAATGTTGTCCAATCGAGGCAAATATGCGCCTCAAGGAAACAAACCACCAAATAGCTTTGATGTAGTCATGGTAAAAGACAAAACACGGATCGAGCGACTTGCAAATCATGCCAATGTACATCAGCATTTATTACACTCAGCGAACCATTTTAACTTCATGGATTTACCCTTGATTCTTAACCCTCTATTTAGCAAGCGCATTGGTTTGTTCGGTGAGGCAGACGGACTCGATCTATTATTGAAAACATCGGGAACAATGATTGATTTTTTTAATGAGACAAATTAAATAGCGCACCTTGGGATAGCAGGGTTGATGGAGGGTGAGATTGCCACGCTGATAAGTTGGGAGGCGATTACCTCCGGTAGGCTATTGCTAGGGCAAACGCTCCGCTACCGTCAACGATTCTGATGGTAGAGTTGAAACATACATATAGCAAGAGCCTTTCAGTTCCAAATGCCATTACCTCAAGTCGTCATTGATACTAATGTCATTGTTGCTGGGCTGCGATCTAGTCGTGGTAGCTCATTTCAATTATTATCACTCATTGGTACAGAACAGTTTGACATCCACTTATCAGTACCTCTGGTACTGGAATATACAAAAGTTTTGCTACGAGAGCTACCAAATTTCTACCTAAGTCGTAATGAAGTCGATGACCTAATCGATTTTTACTGTGCAGTGGGAGTGCCTCACGAAATTTTCTTCATTTGGCGACCATTCTTGCGTGACCCAAAAGATGAGATGGTACTAGAGCTTGCAGTCAAAGCAGGCTGTGAGAGTATAATTACACATAACACCCGTGACTTTGCAGGCGTTGAGCAGTTTGGTTTAAAGCTACTTAAGCCTTCAGAGTTTTTGCGCCTGATAGGAAAGCTGCCATGAGTATTGTTCAAGTTCAAATTCCTGACTCATTACACAAAAGTCTGTCGGATCTCGCTGCTTGTGATGGAATTTCTATCGATCAGTTTATATCTACTGCGATCGCGGAAAAGCTCTCAGCTTTGATGACAGAAAATTATCTGAAGGATCGAGCTAAAAGAGGCGATCGTTCAAAGTATGAAGCAATCTTGGCAAAGGTTCCCGATGTGGAGCCAGAAGAATATGACAGGATACCGACTGTCTAACAAGCCCGTTGCAAGCCGACCGTATTGAGTTTTTTCGTTAAGTCCGAAAATTTACTAGCAGCGGGTGAACGGGAACGTTAGAGATGTCAATCGAGCAAATCCAGAAAATTCAAGCCGAGTCGTTTACTCACCGAGAAAATGGTTACTAGCCCTTTTACTTCGACAACCATAGACATTGAAAGCAAGATATGCCAAGCGGCGACAATTTTATTTATTCTGCTTCTCACTCATAATCTCCAAGACTCCATCTAAGTAGGATAAACGGATGCCGGGGCGATCGAGGATAGGTTCAATCGTCTTAAATTCTAACCAAGATAGCCCACTGAAAAGCAGAGGTTTGGCGATCTCATTGGGTTGCTGGAGAGCGATCTGCATAGATGGCCTCGGGAGATGTGTGTTGATTGTAGCACTTCAAAAAAATCTAGATCGAGTAATCTAACGGGAAAGATTTGGCTTCTTTAGGTTTAACGTAAACATCTTGATTTACCTCCAAATTCAGCTCATCGAAACGCTCACGCGACAGATGCGCCATAATTGTTTGGCCATCAGCTAAGGCCAGCTCCGCCTGAATTTCCCAGCCCAAATGAATAATGCGGTTAACCTTGGCTGCTACCCCCGGAATGCTAGGTACTCGATCGCCTTTACCCACCGCAAAACTATCTGGCTGGACTTCGATTAAAATATCTTGCGGACGCAGGAAAATTTGGGGATTAGTAGATTCAAAGCCATTGCTCTGAAAAATAGCGGAATTACTGCGCAACACATTTACCGGGCCAATAAAACTCATCACAAACGCTGTGGCCGGATGATCGTAAATTTGGGCGGGAGTACCAGTTTGTTCAATTTGCCCTCTATTCATCACCACCACTTTGTCCGAGACTTCCATCGCCTCTTCTTGGTCGTGGGTGACAAATACTGTAGTTACATGGACTTCGTCATGTAAGCGGCGCAACCAGGCGCGGAGATCTTTGCGTACTTTGGCATCCAATGCCCCAAAAGGTTCATCTAGTAATAACACCCGAGGCTCTACGGCCAAAGCCCTAGCCAAAGCCACCCGCTGGCGTTGGCCACCAGAGAGCTGGGAGGGATATCGATCGCCTAGCCCACTAAGTTGCACTAGTTCGAGCAAATCATCTACCCGCTTTTTGGTTTTTTGGGAGTCTTTTTTGCGAATATCTAAGCCAAAAGCAATATTTTGGCGAATGGTCATGTGTTTAAACAGAGCATAGTGCTGAAACACAAACCCAATATTGCGCTCCTGTACCGACTGATAGGTGGCATCGGTGCCGGTGAGCCAGATTTTGCCAGTATCGGGCATCTCTAGGCCAGCGATTAACCGCAACAGCGTCGATTTGCCCGATCCCGATGGGCCTAACAGAGCTACTAATGCTCCAGATTCAATTTCTAGGCTGACTCGATCGACTGCCTGGAAACTGCCAAAGTTCTTAGATACATTTTCTACCGCAATGCCCATTGATCTTGCTCGTTATTCGTAACATGTCATAGTAATAAATTGTAGGGTGGGCACTGCCCACCCTACATCGAAATCATACCTGTACTTGTTAGTACTGAGTCACGCTGGGGTCAACCTGTTGGCTCCAAGCCTGAATGCCACCCTGGACATTGGTGCCAGTGATCCCGGCTGCTGCGAGGATGCCTAGCGCCTTGGCCGATCGACCGCCCATTTTACAGTGAGCAATCAGCTTTTTATCACCCAGTAGCGACTTGACCTTCTCGATGCCACTACCCTGTTCGATATCTGGCAACGGAATTAATATCGCGCCTGGAATCTGGGCGATTTCGTACTCATTGGGGTTGCGCACATCAATCAGCAGGTAATCTTGCACTCCACTATCAATTAGCTCTTTCAACTCGGTCACAGTCATTTCATTCATTGCACTTTGGGCGGCAGCTTCAGCCGCTTTCGCTTGGGGAATACCACAGAACTCTTGATAATCAACTAGTTTTTCGATTATTGGTCGATCAGGGGCAGGGCGCAGCTTTAGTTCCCGGAAACTCATTTCCAGGGCGTTGTACAACACCAATCTGCCGCTGAGAGTGCGACCTTGGCCGAGAATGATTTTCACCGCTTCGGTGGCTTGAATTACACCAATAATGCCACAGAGAATTCCTAAAACTCCACCTTCGGCGCAGGAAGGCACCATGCCTGGTGGGGGTGGATCGGGGTAGAGATCGCGATAATTGGGCGCGGGTACTTCGCTGTCATAAATCCATTCGCTGCCCTCTTTGCGCATCTTGGCGCGATCTTCGGTGCTGGCGCTGTCCCAACTGGGTGATCGCACCCAACCACCTTTGTAGTTAAAGACTGTCGCCTGTCCCTCGAAGCGTAAAATTGAGCCGTAGACATTGGGTTTGCCCAACAGCACACAGGCATCATTTACCAAGTAGCGAGTCGGAAAATTGTCTGTGCCATCCACGACCACATCATAGGGAGCCAAAATTTCCAAAGCATTCTCAGAACTTAGGGCAGTTTCATACAAATCCACTTGGCAGTGGGGATTGATTTCCAAAATGCGACTTTTGGCCGACTCGATTTTGGGCTTGCCTACCCAAGAAGTACCATGAATTACCTGACGTTGTAGGTTAGAATGATCTACGATATCGAAGTCTACGATGCCAATGCGGCCAACGCCAGCAGCAGCAAGATACAAAAGTAAGGGAGAACCCAGGCCACCCGTGCCTACACAAAGCACACTGGCTGCCTTCAGCCGTTTCTGTCCATCTACACCTACCTCAGGTAAAATTAGGTGGCGAGAGTAACGAGCATAATCATCGGCAGTTAACTGCACTTGCTCTAAATTCGGATTGAGCATAAAAAATATAAACCTTCAAAAGCTGTAGAGAATCATCAATGCGGCGATTCAAGAGGTGGGGTATCTAGAAACTAGCGCTCTACAAACCGGCGAAGGGCAAAAATTCGGTTAAAAATCCGATAATGCCTTTTCTCTTTTAATGTTACCTTGATTGTGTCTTGGCAATTGCTATAACTTTTTACCTACTTCAATGATTACTGCTCCTTACGGCTCTTGGCAATCACCAATTACTGGCGAATCCGTCACTGCTGCCAAAATGAATCTAGATTCAGTGGTACTAGATGGCGTAGATACCTATTGGCTAGAGTCCCGTCCCCAAGAAAAAGGACGGCTGGTAATTATGCGCCAAGATGGCCAGGGTCATACCAGCCAAATTACGCCTGAGGGTTTCAATGTGCGGAATCGGGTGCATGAATACGGCGGTGGTGCCTACACTGTGCGGGATGGTGAGATCTATTTTTGCAACGATGCTGATCAATGTATTTATCATCAGTCTGGCACCAACATTCGCTTGGCTTCGCCCGCTCTCAAGCCCAATGGCAAACCCCAAACCCGCCGCTATGCCGATTTACTGATTGATCCCCACCGTCGCCGCCTCATTTGTGTCTATGAAGACCATCAAGCGCGAGGTCTCGAAGCCAGCAATGCGATCGCCAGCATTAGCTTAGATGACCCAGAAGATTTCAAAATCATTGTTGCTGGAGCCGATTTCTATGCTTCTCCTGCGCTTAGCCCCAATGGCAAAGCCCTGGCTTGGCTGAGCTGGAACCATCCCAATATGCCTTGGGATGGCACAGTTTTAGTAGTGGCCAGATTTCATCGCAACGGCACCCTCTCTGCTCCCAAGTTAGTGGCTGGAAGCTTAACTGAAGCAGTGTTTCAGCCCCAGTGGTCACCGGCGAATGTGCTGTATTTTGTGTCCGATCGAACTGGTTGGGGCAATTTATACGCCTGGAAAGACGGTGAAGCTCGCCCGCTTTGTAAAGCTGCGGTGGAGTTTGGTTTGCCCCAGTGGGTCTTTGGCCAATCTACTTACGGCTTTGGCCAAGATTACTTGGTTTGTGCCTATACCCAAGGTGGTACCTGGCATTTGGCGCGCCTCGATCTGCTCAATGGCTTGGTAGAAATCGATCTATCAGTGACCCCTGAACTAGAGCCATATACTGAGGTCTCGCAACTGCGGGTGATGGGCGATCGAGCAGTGTTTATTGCTGCCTCTCCTACTCAGAATTCCGCTTTGGTCGAGATGACCCTGCCTGCTGGTCAGCTCAAAGTACTCAAAGCCCAGCCGTTGACGGTCGATCGAGCCTATCTTTCTCAGCCTCAAACCATAGCTTTTCCCACCCCCGATGGTCAGATTGCTTATGCTTTCTACTATCCACCCCAGAATCCTAACTACCAACCTATCCCTGGTACTTTGCCACCGTTGTTGGTCAAGAGTCACGGTGGCCCGACCAGTGCGACTTCCAGTCAGCTCAGCCTGAAGGTGCAATATTGGACGAGTCGGGGCTTTGGCTATGTAGATGTCAATTATCGCGGTAGCAGCGGCTATGGTCGGGCTTACCAAGAACAATTGACTGGTCAATGGGGAGTAATTGATGTCTCTGATTGCATTGCTGCTGCTAAGTATTTGGTGGCCAAGGGTCTGGCCGATCCCCAAAAGCTAGCAATTTCTGGGGGCAGTGCTGGTGGTTACACTACGCTCTGTGCCTTAACTTTCCATCGGGTGTTTCAGGCTGGAGCTAGCCATTATGGTATTGGGGACTTGGAAGCACTGCTGCGAGATACCCACAAGTTTGAGTCCCGTTATCTAGATAAATTGGTAGCTGTTTATCCCGCCCAGTCCGAAGTTTATAAGGCTCGATCGCCAATCAATTTCCCAGAAAATATGGCCTGCCCGACGATTTTCTTTCAGGGTCTGGAAGACCAGGTGGTGTTACCGAACCAAGCAGAAGCAATGGTGCAAGCTTTGGCCGATCGACTGGTACCGGTGGCCTATGTGCCTTTTGCTGGCGAACAACATGGTTTCCGCCAAGCTGCCAATATGCAGCGGGCGCTAGAGGGCGAGTTTTATTTCTATTCACGAATTTTTGGCTTTTTGCCAGCAGA
>JANNEH010000201.1:0-15683 GCA_031378405.1 Synechococcales cyanobacterium OTE_75_metabat_409 | reverse complement strand
TCGATCGGGCGAGTGAGTAAAAACGAAACCATTAGTGGCATCATTGGTTCACCTACCGAGCAACATGGTGCCCCCTATGCCATGACCGAGGAATTTGTCTCGGTCTATCGCTTGCATCCCTTAATTCCCGATGATCTAACTATTCGATCGGTTGTGGATGATCGGGTATTGCGAGAGACCAATTTTTTTGAGGTATCTGGGAAGCGTACCCGCAGTTTATTTGATCATGCCGATGTAGCTGATGTGTTCTATTCTCTAGGCATCGCCCATCCAGGAGCTTTGTGCCTCCATAACTATCCACGTTTTTTGCAGCAGATGCAGCGCGACAATGGAGAAGTATTAGACCTGGCCTCGATCGATATTTTGCGCGATCGGGAGCGGGGGGTGCCCCGTTACAACCAATTCCGGGAGATAATCGGCACTGGCCGAGTCAAGTCTTTTGCGGAAATCACCAGCAACCCAGTCTGGGCGAAAGAACTAGCCGATATTTATCAAAACGACCTAGAAAAAGTCGATCTGGTGGTGGGTTTGTTTGCCGAAGACCTGCCCGCAGGCTTTGGTTTCAGTGATACGGCTTTTCGGGTGTTTATTTTGATGGCCTCCCGGCGATTGAAAAGCGATCGGTTCTATACGGTAGATTACCGAGCCGAAATTTATACCCAGTTTGGCTTGGACTGGATCGATCGCACCACCATGTCTGATTTGCTGAAGCGCCACTATCCAGCTTTAGCTCCCAGCTTACAAGGAGTAAAGAACGCCTTCGCTCCCTGGCGACGGATGTTCTAGAGTTTGGAACTGCCTGATGAGGACTGGTACAATAACGAGAAATTCTGCTGACCAAAAAATGAGCATTAATCCCCGCGATATCGAGCATATCTTTGAGCGTCTGCGATCTGGCGTTGTACCCGATCGAGGTTTGGAAGCCTTCGCCGTGGGGATCGATCGCCAGCGGGGGGAAGTACATCGCCAGTTGGCATTAGCCAGCGACAATGAAGGCACTTTTAAGTTTTTGCGGGGGGGCTATGGCTGTGGCAAAACTTTTATGTCGCGCTTAGCTTTGTTAGATGCCCAAGCTCAAGGGTTTGCCACCAGTTTTGTAGTGGTCTCCGATAATGATTTGCATTTTCATCGCTTTGATGACGTATATCGCAAAGTAGTCCAAGAGTTGGGCACAGCTTCTTGTGAGCGGGGGGCTTTGAGTGATGTGATCGATCGCTGGATAGCCCGAGTAGAAGATGCTTTAATTGCGACCGGTGCCGATCCAGAGGCCGAAGATTTTGATACCAAGGTACAGTCCAGAATTGAAGAAGACCTGGCTTCGTTGACCGGCGGTAAGGCTCCCGAGGATATGATTCGGGTACTCAGAACCATCTTTGAACTAAAACAGCGAGGAGATATCGTAGAAGCCAGTGCCCTACTTTCATGGCTATCGGGGAGTGAAAATGTGGCGGGCAGTGCCAAGCGCTTGGCCAGTATGAAGGGGGATATTGGTAGCCGCGAAGCGTTAGATTATTTACAGGGTATTTTGGAAATCACCAAAGCAGCGGGCTATAAAGGTCTGGTCATAGTTATTGATGAAGTAGAAACTATTTTGCGGATGCGTCATGATGTGCGGGGTAAGTCGTTAAATGGTATTAGGCAGATTTGTGACGCTGCCGATCGATATCGCGGTCTATTTTGGGTGTTTACCGGTACCCCAGAATTTTTTGATACCAATCGTGGTGTAGCTGGTTTGCCCCCCTTGCACGATCGGATTAAGTTCTTACAGTCTGGGGGCTTTGCCAATCCGCGCCAGCCTCAGTTGGCTTTGCAGCCTTTTAATGCCGAGCGATTACGAGAAGTAGCCATGAAGTTGCGGGAACTGTACCCGATCGAAGATCGCTTGCCGTTAATTCAAAAGGTGACTCCAGTGTTTATCGATCGACTGGTTGCCAATGTAACTGCCGGTTTTCGCGGTGATGTGGGGGTAGTGCCTCGGCAGTTTCTGCGCCAATTTGTGAATATCTTGGATTTGGCTGCGACTTTCCCCGAGTTTGACCCCATGACGGCGGAGGGCTTGGAGGTGAGCGTAACCGAACTCAATGCCGAAGAACTCCGACTCCAACAAGGACTTCCTACATTCATTCCTGAACCGGAAGATGAAAAAACTTATGAACTAGTAGAGTTTTAAATTTGTGCTCCCATAGCTTTAAATGAAGCATCTGTTTCTTTGCTGACGAATCAGCCCTTCAGTAACCACTATTTTTCGTGAACCTTTCTTGGGAATAGCCATTTATGTCACTTAAAGATCGGAGGTCAGACGGAATTCACAGATTTTGCTGACTGCTGCTTCCAGCAACTCATCATACAGCTCAGGCATCACCTCCACTGCCCCAAATCTCTCTAAATGTGGATTCTGCATCTGAGCATCAAACAAAATAAAATTTCGCTGTTGCAAATGCTCCACCAATCTTACCATCGCCACCTTCGAGCCTTCTGGAATATGGTAAAACATCGATTCCCCAATAAAAGCGCCACCAATCACAATCCCCAAAATCCCCCCGGCCAGCTTATCTCCTTGCCAAGTTTCAAAACTATGCGCCCAACCCGCCGCATGGAGCAAAAAATAAATCTCCTGTAGATCCCCAGAAATCCAAGTGGTTTCGCGATCGGCACAGCCCGCCACTACCTCCGGAAAAGCCCGATCGATCGCCACCTCAAACTGGCCACTATTTAGTACCCGCTGTAGCGACTTCGGATAACGAAACCCACCATCCAAGGGAATAATAGCTCGCTGCTTACTGCTATACCACTGTACCCCCTCATCTTCAGCCATCAAGAAATAGCCAGCAGCATAGTTAGTAATAATATTGCGGACTAATTCTTTTTGCTCACTGGTCAACCGCATGAAAACATTCCTAAAAAAACACTGCCGCTGATTCCAGCGTCAGTGTAGAACGGTAGCTATAGAAAGAAGTTAGAGATCGTCACTGTCATCCAACAAATCTAGAATATCGGCACCTTTTTTAGGTGCTACTGCTTTATTGGGTGAAATCTGGACGATCGAATCATTCAAGGCCACCATCAATGGTGCGGGCTTAGCCACAATCGATAGCGAGTTGGGCACCGAAGTCGGCAAAGAACTTTTGGCGATCTGCATTCCAGGCTGCTGCGCGCCTTGGAAAGTACTGGTAATCACTGCCCCTGCTGCCAGCAATCCGGCAACACAAGCTGCTCCGGCCACTTTTAGTAAGCGAAACTGACGGTGCCGATCGATCTTGGCAAATACCTGATCAGCAAACTTATTTACCGGCATATCTACTGCTGGGGTGGGGATCTGTTCGATCGCCGTATGCATCCCCCGCAGCTTCTGATACATCACTTTAAATGCCACATCTTGTTGCAGCCATAGCTCCACCTGCTTGCGCTCGGCCACAGTCACCTCGCCATCGAGGTAAGCGCTTAGTAGCTCAAATTTATCGAGGCTGGCGGAGTCTAAGTTTTGGATACCTAATTCATCTGACATAATTTTATTTCCTTGAGCTACCGCTCCCTATTGTAATAACAACCAATCAATTTCTACTATCTAATATGACCCAAAGTTGACCAAAGTTTATCAAGAACCCAAATATCCGCTCAGTTGCTCTTGCAATCGCAGTCTGGCGCGGGCAATGCGGGACTTGACGGTGCCGATCGAGACCTGAGTCGCTTCGGCAATTTCTTCGTAAGACCGACCATCGATCTCCCGCAGAATAATCGTCTGACGAAAAGCATCGGGTAAATCGGCGATCGCCACCCGCAACTGTTCGTAAAACTCCCGTGTAGCCAAGTTATCTTCGGGGCTGGGTCCATCAGCAGCAATTTCCCAATCTAGCTCACTGCCATCTAGTAAAATCGGCGCATCTAAAGAGAGAGGACTACTGTTGCGTTTGCGCTTGCGCAGCTCGTCATAAAATAAATTAGTGGCAATTCTGCTCAGCCAACCCCGAAACTTTTCTGGTTCATTCAAGTTTTTGATATTGCGATAAACCCGAATCCACACTTCCTGAGAGAGATCTGCCCGATCTTGCCAGTCTGGAGCCAAATGATACAGCAACCGATCAACATGGGAACGATAGCGCTTCATTAACTCGGTCAATGCTACCCGATCAGGTCGCACGCCAGCCTGCGCCATGAGAATAAGATCGTGGTTCGATAGGCTGTCTACTGACACTCTCTGTTTGGGGAGCGGGGTCTCCATTTGCGACCAGGATAGTGAGATTGACTGATTCATGGCGGATTAGATTCTGAATGTTGTCCTTTCTAACCCCTCTGACCTAATGTATCAGCAAATGTTCCACTCTTAATACTTTTCAGGTTTGGGACGCTCTTGCCAAGCCTGCCCAATGCCTTGGAGAATGCCTTTGCCTACTAATCCTAGACCCCGCCCGAGGATTTCGGTAAGAATATATACCACCGCATTACCAACAAGAGTAGTCGTAGCAGTAACAAAAGGGGTAACGGCATCCCGGAATTCTAGCCCCATCGTCACTAACCAAGGAATACCTGTTAACTGGGCTAGTTCTTGCCGACGAGGAGCGTAAATTGATCGAAATTGAATGTTGCCTACGGCACAGACCAAAAGCTGATAACGGCTCTCAAAGATGGCTGTAGGTCTGCGATATTGCCGTTCTAAATAATACTGCCAAGAAAGATGATTGCGAAAACGAGCAATGTCTCTGGTGGCCAACATTTGGGGGCGGTAGAACTGTTCTTTGACGGCTTCTACTTCGCCGAAACGGTTTAAAAATGGATAAAGTACCGCATTAGCGATTTGCAAAGTAGCATTGGTAGAGAGGTCTTTCACATATTCGGTGGCCGGAATACTGCCATAAGTGTGAAGCTGATTATTGATCGAAATATCTGTTTGCCAGAGCAAATATCGCCACAAATCACCGCTACAGGGCACCCGCTCTAAAAGTTGCTGACCCACAGCAGCCCGATCGAGCGCCAAGGTGCTCACTACCTCTAGAGCCACATTATCTACTGTTAAGGTGTAATAGCGCCCCAAAAAGCGACTGGCACTACCTTGCCAAATATCGAGCAAAATTTCGGTTAAGTTAGTATCTAGTTGCTCGGCAGACATGGAGCGCAGGTCACTCAGAGTAGCTTGGATTTGCTCACCCACAGCCAGCAATAACTGCTGACATTTAGCGGGTTTTAAGATGTCTATTTCTAACGGCTGGCCGGTAAGATTTACCAAATCGCGATATTCTCGCCCGATCGCAAATAGCCGCTCAGGCAATGATTCTGCCAGAGAGCCAGACAGAGCTGGCGACTGCTCTATCGCGGCAGGAATCGACATAGCCAGCGTACTGCTATCTACAGTTGCCTCAACTGCTGAGTCTGCTACCAAAGTGCGATCGATCAACCAAGCTGCTACTCGCAATTCTCGCCGTCGCCCCTGCCAAAAAAGCCGATCGATCACCGAGATCTCATCACTAGCTAAGCACCGCTCTACCCGCAACAATTCCCGTTCAATTTGGGTGCGACCGAATCTTCGCCAATATTCCTGATTACGCTGCGCCATGCCCGACACCTCAGATCTGCTTTCGATCGATGATTGTTAGTTTATGCTCCAGGCTTAGCTTCAGGGATTCTGTCATCAGAATCTTTGGCTGTAACTGGGGCTTTAGCCTGACTTAACCGTTGCCATTTTTGGGCTTGGGCATAGGCGGCAGAGCCTTTGGGCACTAAGCGCGCAGCGGCAATGGCTCCAGCAAAGTCTTGACCTTGATATTTATCAGCAGCGATCTCGGCAATCCGTTGATTCCAGAGTTCTCGCTTGAGCTGAACATTGGCATAAATGTAAGTATCTTTCTTGACCTCATTGCCGATCGCGATCGCCTTGGCTAATGCTTTAGGATCATTGGTATAGTCGGCAGATTTTGCTTTTTCAGATGGACGCTTACTACCAGTAAAGTGATGGTAAGACTTGCGTTTATAGTCTTCTAAATCACCACTCAGAGCTAAGCTCTCGGCTTCTTGGTATCTTTCCCAGCCATCTTGTTCACGAGCAAGCTGAGCTGACAGCTTGTCGTATTGGGCACGGCTCCAATACTTACTTTGCAAAGCACCGACCCGACTTAGATAGAGAGAAGCATTAAACCATTTGGCTGATTTGAGTGCGTCCTGAAAAGACTTGACATTTTCTGCTCCTTTTGACCACTGCTGCTGCCATTTTTCGATCGTGGCCTGAGCTTCGGGGTAAACCGCACTGGTGGCGGGAATTTTTTTCATGCCCTCTACAGCTTTGTTGATGTCTCCATCTACGGCCAATTCTCGCCGAGATACTCTAATCAACTGGCGTGACCACAGATCTAACTGAGTTTTGCCATCGTTGGCTAAAGGATGCAGGCTCGACCAATCGCCTACTAGATTGATCGCTTCTAGTACTTTGGCTCGCTCTTCACTGTCTATGGCAGTTGATGTTGCCAATTTGGCACAGTGCAACTTTTCGCTATCGGTTGAAATAATCGAAACTTTTGCACAGTCGGGTTGAGCTGGCACACCGGTTAGCAACAATACGCTAAGAGAGCCAATTCCGCCTACTGAGGCAATTAATACCAACCAAAAAACTGACCAGGGATTAGCTTTTTTGACAGCCAACATAGTCAGTTTACTAACAGAAGTGGTAAAGGCCACTAACTCCCCAGGTGGTTCAAAGCGATCGGCCCCTAGCTGAGTAGCTAGATCGGACTGATGAGAACTTTCCTCTAACTCCACCGATTCAAGTTCAGCGGGTTGTTCGTTTGCCTTGGATCGCCCTATGAGCCGATTCCACTTGGTTCTTTCCACGTTTGTAATTGCACCCTTCAGTGAGGTTGTTAATAATGCCGGTTATCTCCAAAGCCACAAACTCTCGAACCTTGCTGGGTTCCCAAATGTTGATGTTTAGACTTAATTACACAGACAGCTTAATATACTTTTATCACTTTTAGCAAACCAATCGCCGAGTTATTTAGACAAACTTAATAACTGTCTCTATCTATGCGTATTTTGGCACAGATTTTGTTTGTAAATTCAGGTCTTTCTTATTTTGTCTATGCGTTTTACCGTTTCTCAGCAAGAACTCGCAACATTAGATGTTGCCAATGCCGATCGAACATTCCTGGCACTGCAAAGTTCGGGATTGACCAATCTGTTGGCTGCCAAGGTACAGTTCCAAATCGACTGGGCAAGCGATCCAGAAGATCCCCGTGAACTTTCCGAAATCCCCGAAATACGACTATGGTTTATCCGCCTCGATGCCCAGTATCCCTGGCTACCCTTGGCTTTAGACTGGCCAGCCGGAGAGTTGACCCGCTATGCTGCGATGCTCGTACCCCATGCTTTTAATCGGCAGACTGGTCTCCAGTACAACCCAGAGGCTTTAGAGATTTGGGTGATGAACAAAGTTTTTGTCACTACGAGCTGGTTGCAACAGCAGGGCAGCAGTGACTATAATCCGGTGAAGTTTATGGCTAAGACTTTGGGTTATGAGCTAGATCGATCGCTTTTTGATCTGCTTTAATTTCGGTAGCTGCAAATTTTCTCTAAACCCAATTGTAGAGTGGGCAATGCCCACCCTCCAATTGAACTCTAGAACTACAATCTTAAAACTGGCGCAAAAAGCGCAAGTCACTGGTATACAAACGACGAATATCATCGATTTCGTGTAATACCATTGCTAAACGCTCGGCCCCAAAGCCTGCGGCAAAGCCACTGTAGATTTCCGGATCGCAGCCTACTTTAGTCAAAACATTGGGGTCTACCATGCCACAACCCATTACTTCTAACCACTTGCCCTGCCACTGCACATCTACTTCCGCTGAGGGTTCGGTGAAAGGGAAATAGCTAGCCCGAAAACGAATTGGTAGGTCCATCCCAAACATTTGCAACAAAAATTCCTTAATCGTGCCCTTGAGATCAGTAAAAGTCAGAGCTTGATCGACGGCCAAGATTTCAATTTGGTGAAATACTGCCGAGTGGGTAGCATCTACTGTATCTCGTCGGTAACAGCGACCCGGAGCAATAATTCTGATGGGGGGTTCGTTTTCTTCTAAGTAATGAATTTGCACCGCTGAGGTATGAGTGCGCAGTAGGTTGCCATCGGGCAGATAAAAAGTGTCCTGCATATCGCGGGCAGGGTGATCGGCGGGAGTGTTTAGCGCCTCGAAGTTGTAGTAATCGGTTTCCATTTCTGGGCCGGTGGCGACTGTGTAGCCCAACCCCACGAAAATATCGATCGCTCGATCAATAATGCCATTTAATGGATGCACCCGACCCAAGGGTATATAGACTCCCGGCATGGTCACATCGATGGTTTCTGCCGCAAGCTGTGCTTGAATCTGGGCGGCGAGGAAGGTCTCTTTAAGCTGGTCGAGACTGGTTTGAATGGTGTCTTTCACCTGGTTGGCCACCAAGCCGATTGCTGGTCGTTCTTCGGCACTGAGTTGACCCATGCCGCGCAAAACTTGGGGTAACTGGCCTTTTTTGCCCAGGTACTCGACCCGCAACTTTTCTAGGTCTTCCAGGTTGCCGCAGCCATCGATCGACTCGATCGCCAGGGTTTGCAGATCTTGCAGTTGCGTTTGGAGTTCGCTCAGTGAAATGCCCATCTTTATATTTCGCTCTCTATCAGCCAATGTTGCCCGACCCATATTGTACCGACATATCGCCCGGAAGGCTTTAAGCGAGACTTTATTTTTTGCGGAACTTCTGCTGAATCCGACTAATTAAGATATCTATTTCGGGGACACCAATTTGGGTGGCAATGAGTCCAAACAAGATTAGCCCTGCACTGCCTGCTATGACTAGCTGGAACACCAGACTGATCAAATTATGGGGCAAATATTGCTGCCAAACTTGACCGATCGCCCAACTGGCACAGCCCGAGATCGCCGTAGCACCAAAGATCCCAAATAGAGGAAAGCCTAGATCAGCCCAGGGTAATCCATTTAAGCGCTTATTGAGGATGGCCAAGAAAATTACAAAAGTCAGGAAATTCACCCCGACTGTAGACAAAGTAATACCTGGTGCTCCCAAGGGTTTCCATAATAAAAAATCTAGCCCTAAATTCACCAGGATGTTGATAATGCTGATTTTAAACGGGGTTTTACCATCGCCCAAAGCATAAAAAACTCGTACCAGCAGGTCGCGCCCCAAAAAGAAAAACATCCCGCTCGCTGAGACAATCAGGATACTAGCCAAAAACTGTGAATCTTCATTGGTAAAAGCCCCGCGCTCGAAAGCGACTTTTACTAAAGGCAGAGAGAGCGCAATGATAATCGCACCCAAGGGCATCATCGTCAGGCCAGTAAGAATCAAACCTTGGCGGATGCGATCTTTTAACTCTGGCCAATTGCGTGGTTCCACTAGCCGAGAAAAAATCGGCATTAGCGGAGTCAAAATAAAATTAGACACAATGCCCAAGGGGGTCTGTACCAATAAATTAGCCGCTGCAAAAGCCGGAGCAGCCTTGGGTATACCGGCAGCAAAACTCAGATCAGTAATTAGATTGATCTGGAGCATCGAGGTCGATAAAATTGCGGGCAACATAATACCCAGCACTTCTTGTACTTCTTTTTGTCGCCAGTTCATGCGCCAACGCAATGTGCCCAAACCCGATCGCCACTGTACGACCACTTGCACTAGCCACTGTAAGATTGCCCCAGCCAAGGTACTCCAAGCCAGTACCTGACCACCCAGGCGAGCATTTTCAAAAGTGCCGGTTTTGCTGCCAAATTGCCAGATAAACCAGCCCATACCACCGATCACTGTCACACTCGAAAGCAGCGGACTAATGGAGGGTAACCAATACATATCACCGGCATTGAGAGTCCCAAAACCAATGCCGATTAAACCCGAGAGCAGGGTCATGAAAGCCATGATTTGCAGTTGCTCTACGGCAATGTTCCGAATTGCAGTACTCTGCTGGAAATCTAAGCCTTTTTTTAGTCCTTGGGCAAACAAATCGATAAACTGACCGGCAAAAATAATCAGTAGTACTGAGGCCACAATCAAAATCAGACCGACGATCGTGGTGACTGATTCGACGATCGGCGCAATTTTTTGGCGATCTTTTTGGCGGGATAGCACACTGGTAACCGCGCTATGAAACGGGCCATTGATCCCACCCAGCAAAATGAAGAAAAAACTAGGCACCACATAGGAATAACTGTAGGCAGTGGGCACAATGCTCAGGCCAAAAGCCATGGCGACCATAATTTGCCGCACTAAGCCAGCTATTTTACTCAGCAGTGTGGCAATACCTACCACCCGTGCAATGCTTACAAACGATTTTTTGACGGGCTGTTTATGATCGGAAATACTATCTGGCACAGGATTGAGGGAGGGCAGGTGGCTGCGGCATCAACTGCACGCTAGCCTGAATCGTATCACAAGGGTTTGCCTCTAATTATCATTGGGTAGGATGCGGACTCGAATAGTGTTTTCACCTACTTCATCGAGGGGGATTTCGATGATTTCACCCGAGAGGCGCTCTAGGCAGTTTAAGAGCGATCGCAGATGGGGGGTACTGGCTCCGGTATCTACATACAGTCGATCGGCCAAGGTGCCAATCCGTTTCCAGGTCATATAAAATTTGGTGAGGTTTTGCTCTAAATTGGCGGCTTGCTTGAGTAAATCAGAGGCCACTGGCAAGCATCCTACTCGCAGGGCTTCCTCTAGAGCGATCGACAAATCTACGGTAGATTGATTGATGGTTTGCACCTGTGCTCCAGCATCCAAATAACGAGTCAGATTGCGGGCACTGGCGGTCAGTTCCTTAACGTTGTCCACATCAGGGTTATCAATGATTTCTTTCTGCATGGCCTGCTGATGCAGCTCTGGTAACCTTTCCATTTCTTTTACCAAAGGAGCCAGGTAACGCGGCGGCATGGAGCCATCGGCAGCTTTGGCTTTTAGTTCTTCTGGCAATAGGTCAGAACTCATGGCTGTCCATTCTTCCGAGAGCTGTTTAACTTCCCGGCGGGTGATTTTGTCCCCTCGGGTAGCAGCTTCGGTAATCAGTTGCTGGACTTCGGGGGAAGACTTAGCGGTTTCGACAAAGGCTCGTTTGGTGAAGTTGTTGAGGGCTTTAGAAGATAAATCTCCTTGTTCCATCAAAGCATCAGCACTATTGGCCAGCTCAATCCAGGCATAGGCTTGGCTTTTGCTGAGTTCTCTTTCTTTCAGCCAGTTTAAAAATCCTTGGCCACGACTGTCGCCGCCGCGTTTTTCTCGATCGCGTACCACTCGTAAAATCCGCCCTCGCCAAATTTCAGTCTGGAGGTCAAATCGATCGCACACCGACCAGGCATCGTCTACTTGGCGTTGAAAATCAAAGTCTTCGACGGTTTCGTCTTCGGGATCGGGCAAATCGAAGCTAATATCATTGGCAATTTCTAGGGCGGCAACAATGTCTGGCTCTGGAATAGCAATTGGTTTTAAGGGGCGCTCGATCGAACTTACCATGATGCACTGGAGAAAATTAGGCGAGTCCCAATTATAGGGAATGCCTATCAGATGCGCAATCAATCCCTTGTTGATCATTGGTTGACCACGGGTTGATCACTTGCCTGATTAGTTTGGGAACGATAGCGGGGAAGTTATCGGTGGCTTGCCCCAGTGTTGTCCTTAGCAAAACTCCAAAAATATGCCCTGTTAGTCGGATGTGCGATCGCCGCAAGTCTGGTACTTCAGAGCTGCCAACCCAAATACGAAGATCCGGGTGTAGCTCAGTACCATAACCCCCCGATCGCTGAGCAAATTTCTCAGGTGCTCCCCGATCTGCCGATCGATACCGTCATTAGCAGCCCCATTCCAGTCGCTGCCGCCTTCAACACCCCCACTACTCCGGCAACGCCAACCGCCATCCAAGCAGCTCTTACTGCCCCCCAGACTCCCGCTGTTCCTCCTAGCAAAATTGCACCCACCACCAAACTGGCCAGGGTTTTAGCCGGAGAATCGGTCACCACCTCGACACCAGCTAAGGCTGCCCCAAAATCTGCGGCATCTGAGAGCTATCGGGTAGCTATTTCGATCGAAAACCCGATCGCCAAAAAATACCAAGATATTGCCCAACGCACCGGATACCTAGAACGCTATCCAGAAATCGGCTCTAGCGAAACTGTCGAGTACCAGGGTCAGCGTCTACACAAAGATGCTGCTGCCGCTTTCGATAAAATGCGCCAAGCCGCTGCCAAAAACAACGTGATGCTACAGGTAGTTTCTGGTTTTCGTGGTATCCGTGCCCAAGCCGATATCTTTGAAGGCAAAGGTGGCGGACTGCGGGCGGCGGAATATTCCGCACCCCCCGGTCACAGTCAACACCATACGGGGCTGGCGATCGATATCAACTCGTTACAAACTAGCTTTCGCACCACTAAAGCTTTTAGCTGGCTGAAGGAACATGGCGGTGAATATGGTTTTATGTTGCCCTACGGCAATACCAGCGGTGATTTAGGTCCTAATAATGAGCCTTGGCATTGGGTTTATGTGGGTAAGCCACCAGCCATGAAGTTGATGGCCGCTTTTTTGAGTCGTGCTCGTCAAGCCAACTACGATCCATTGGCTGGCAACAATCAGCTAGAAGTTATCTATAAGTCGCAGTCAATCGAACGTCCTGCCAAAATTAGCTAAGCTCTCGCCATCTCATTCACTGAATTCAGATCGATGCACTGAGGCTACTGATACAATAAAAATGGCATAACCTAACCCCACAAGCGTTTGCAGGTTTTTATGACAACTGCCACAACTTCTAAACCGTCGATCGATACTCTGCTACTGGATGTTACTAATGCCAAGCTGAAAGTAACGCCGGAGCATTTTGATCAGCTTTGTATCGATAACCCCGATCTGCGCCTGGAATTAACCAAAGATGGAGAATTGATTGTGATGGCTCCAGCGGGCGGTGAAACCAGCAAAAAAAACTCCAGACTGAATCTGTTGGTTGGCATTTGGAATGAGCAAACCGAGCTAGGTGAAGTATTCGATTCTTCTGGTGGCTATGACTTCACGGCACTCGGCAGCGGTAAGCCAGCGCCAGATGTATCTTGGATTGAAAAGTCTCGACTTGAGGGAGTGAACATTGTTGGGTTTATTCCGATCATCCCTGACTTTTTAATTGAACTCCGTTCTGCTACGGACAACCTGAAGCCATTGCAGGAAAAAATGGTTGAATACAAACGACTAGGAGTGAAGATGGGCTTGTTGGTTAACCCTAAAAGCAAGCAGGTAGAGATCTATCGACCAGGGCAAGAAACAGAGGTGTTAGAATCTCCGGCTTCGATCGATTGCAATGAGGTCATGCCCGGATTTGTACTGAGCATGAGCCGAATTTGGTAATTATTAATATGTTACCAATGCCAAACTGATCGCGAGACCATGGAACAAATTCGTGTGATGTTGCATGGTGAAGCTCAACCAGTTCGATCGATTTCAGTAAATGTTTTTTCTTACAGAGAAGCTGTTTGATTCAATACTCCGCTCACCTCTCTTAGCATTATTTCCTGATAGGGTCTGGACTTAAGTGTCAGAACACTAGATATCTTGCAATTCAACCCAGCGCAACTTAGCCGATCGAGCACGGGGATTTAGTTTGATTTCGGAATCCTGGGCGATGATCGGTTTTTTAGTGAGCACTTTTAAAGCCTCATTTTCCCGCCAGGTATGTTTTACCATCCGGTCTTCTAGGCTGTGGAAGCTAATGATCCCAATCCGACCGCTCGGTGCTAGCCAGTTTGGGGAGACAGCTAGAAATTTTTCTAGAGAACTTAGTTCTTCATTTACGGCAATCCGCAACCCTTGAAACGATCGAGTAGCAGGATGAATGCGGCCATAGCGATAAGCTTTGGGTACTGCGCCACTGATGATATCTGCCAAGGCTGTGGTGGTTTCGATCGGGCGGTTCTCCACAATTCGCTTGGCAATCTGCCGCGATAGTCGCTCTTCGCCGTAGCGAAAAATAATATCGGCAATATTTTTTTCTGGCCAGTAATTAATAATTTCGGCGGCGGTTAAGTCTTGACTGGTATCCATCCGCATATCTAAAGGCGCTTCGTTGCGAAAACTAAATCCGCGATCGGCCACATCTAAGTGAACAGAACTAACTCCCAAGTCGGCAATGATTCCATCAAATTTTTGGCTGGGTTGATAATCGGCGTAGTTGCCCTGCCAGAAGCTAACTTGGTTTCCGTAAGCTGCTAGTCTTGATTGGGTGGCGATGATCGCTTGTTGGTCTCGATCGATGCCCACTAATTTCACCTCGGGCGCAGCCTGTAAAATCAGTTCACTGTGACCACCACCGCCCAGGGTGGCATCTAAATAACAACCACCAGGACGCACTTGCAGTCCCTCAATGATTTCGCTGGCGAGGACGGATATGTGATGAAACAAAGTAAACTCGGGCGGTGAAAGTCTTGATTCTACTACCGAATCACTGCCCACTCTGATATTTAACGGCGAAATACACTAGAGACAACGGTGACGATGGTGGCGGAAGCGATAAGGCCAAAGGCTAAGGACACCAGCGACTGGGTGGCTTTTTGGTAATTGTCAAATTTCTCATTGAATGTGTCTATCTTAGACTCCAGCCTGTTTTCAGATATTTTGAATTCGGCTTTTAGTTCCGCGATCGACTGTAAAACTTGTGCTAATTCGGTTGACATTAGATTTCGACTCCTCAAGTAAACATGTACTTATGATATTTCATAATTCCGCTATTGGCAAGACCTCATTCCGCCATTTACCCCGACCCAATATCCAAACCCTGTGTTTAGATAGATGATTATCATCCCCATACAGATTTTCTTATGTCTAACCCCAAAGTTTTAGTAACCGGCGGAGCCGGATACATTGGCTCCCATGCCGTTCTTGCCCTCAAACAAGCCGGTTACGACGTAGTAATTTTGGATAGCCTGGAGTATGGACACCAAGAACTAGTCGAAAAAGTACTGCAAGTAGAAGTCATAGTAGGCAGTACTTTAGACCGACCATTACTCGATCGACTTTTTGCCGAACATCAAATCACCGCCGTCATGCACTTCGCCGCCTACATCGCCGTCGGTGAATCGGTCAACGATCCCGCCATGTACTACCGCAACAACGTAGTAGGCACTTTGACCCTATTAGAAGCAATGCGGGCAGCCAAAATCGATAAATTTGTCTTCTCTTCTACCTGTGCAGTTTATGGTGTGCCTCAATACACCCCCTTAGTAGAAGATCATCCCTTTGCCCCGATCAGTCCCTACGCCAGCAGCAAGCTGATGGTTGAGACGATATTGATGGACTTCGATCGAGCTTACAACTTCAAATCTGTCCGCTTCCGCTATTTCAACGCTGCCGGTGCCGAACCCCAGGGCAGACTGGGTGAAGATCATGAACCAGAAACCCATTTGATTCCTTTGATTTTATTTGCTGCATTAGGACGTAGAGAAAACATCTCTGTTTATGGCACCGATTACGCAACCCCCGATGGAACTTGTATCCGAGACTATATTCACGTTAGCGATTTAGCCGATGCCCATGTCTTGGGGTTGCGGCATTTGATTGAGGGCGGAGATAGTCAGGTCTTTAACTTGGGTAACGGCAACGGTTTCTCAGTCAAAGAAGTAATCGAAGCAGCCAGAGCAGTCACTGGTAAAGAAATTAAAGTGGTCTATGGCGATCGACGACCTGGTGAT
>JANNEH010000199.1:0-6916 GCA_031378405.1 Synechococcales cyanobacterium OTE_75_metabat_409 | reverse complement strand
AGATCACCAACTGAAGTTTTGGCAAAATAATCACTACCCAGTCTTAATAAGTGCTCATATGCCTGGTTGCGGATATCTAAGGTAATCGCAAAAGATACCTTAGCCATAGAGGTGGTGAGTCCATATTGGGCAATCCCTTGGCAAATATATACCCCACATCCCATCAAAGCAACCTTGACCAAACCATTGAAATTGCTATTACCCAAATCAGCACTTAGCTGGCCAGCTAATCTACTCAATACTGGCCAAAAGGCGGTAAAAACCAGGACAAATATCAATCCCGGTACCAGCATTGGCCAATAGGGGCGCAGGTATTGAACAAGGTATCGAACAAGAGATTTTTGTTTCATTATTGGTGGGTGTTTTGCCAAAATAAAATACCAGACTGTAAAAGGCCAACCAAGAAGCCCAGTACACCACCTAGTGTGACAATGCCCTGTAGCTCAGTTTTGACGATACCCTGAATCGCGCCTTCTAGATCTTCTGGGGATGTAGACTTCACTCGATCGATAATCACCTGGTCAATGCTCAGAATTGGAATTACCTGAGCCACAATCTTTTCCAGATCGCGCTCTAGATAGCGATCGATCACCACCGCTAACTCGGCACCAATGGTAGACAAAGAAGAAGACACCACCGCCGAACTGCGCAAGCGTCCGATTGCTAAGTTAGCTGCGGCTTCCCAATCGATCGTGTCCTTCAAACCAGCAATTAGATCAATACCTTGGCTTTTGATATAGCCCCGCACACTATCGGCGATCGTGGTACGCAGTTGCTTGATGGTGACCAGTGGCAGGTTTTGCAACGAGACATTTTGAAACCATTCTTGCAAGATTTTGCGAATGCCCAGAGCCGTAACGAGTTCGGCGATAATTTTATTCGCGGCATCTCGCTCGTCTAAACAAAAAGTCCGCAGCCGCATCATGGTATTGCGCACTCCAAAAAGATTGGCGACTACCCAGTAAGTACCACTGCTTTTTTCGCGGATGCTATCGTCGATTACTTGAATATTCCGATCGGTCAAAAAATCCACCAAGGCTGATCGCAGGACTTCTGGCGGTAGCACTCCATCAACTAGCCAATCAGTGAGCTGTTTGGCCTGGTCGCTGCTAAGTTGAAAATCTAAGAGTACTCGATCGAAGATCCGTTCGATTTGCCCTTGCAAAAACTGTGGTCGCCGACTCCAAATTTTCAACAATCGCGGCAAAGATTCCCCGGCTAAGTCCCGTAAAATCTGCGCCAATACTTTGGCGGTACGCTGTTCTTTGTCGGCTTGCAGTTGGTCTAAGCCCAGTTGCAACAACCATTCCACGGCAGCTTGGACTCGCTCTACTTGCAACAGCCGCTTGGCTAACAATTGCAGCTCGGTGGGGGTGAGCAATGAACCCATGATGGTATCAGAAATCCGCTTGGCCAAGCGCTCTTGGTTGCGAGGAATCAGACCAGGAGTGAAGGGCAGTTGATATTTGCCTACGTAGAGGGCGCGGTAGGGGCGAAATAGCATTTGGATGGCTACGTCGTTGGTGAAGTAACCAATGATGGTGCCAACTACCGGTGGTGCTAGGTACAGCCAAATTTGAAACAAAGACACAAAGAGCCACCAGATTGTTCTATCGAGCTATGCAGGGTCGATCGACTGAATTTTAGGTTGATCGATTATCAAAATTATCGCACAGCCATCGAAGTCAAATTTCTTATAGAGGCACTGCTCGATCGCGGAGCCTCTTCCGTGACCTTATAAATTTCATGTTCTTAGCTAAGACGTTGCTACTTTTGTGGTAACATTCAATCAACCATCAACAGAAGTAATCATGCTGCTAAGCGTCAAAAAACGCGGTAACTCTCTAAGCGTCATTGTGCCAAAAGAAATGGCGGTCAACATGGGTGTTGATGATGGCGATAGTCTTTTTGCTACTAAAACTCCCACAGGATATGAGATTTCAGCATACGATCCCAGTTTCGCGGCCAAGATCGAAGCTGCTCGTAAAGGCATGAAAAAATATCGCAATGCTTTGATTGAATTAGCAAAATGAGCGAACCGCTGTGGCTAGAAATCATTGAAATTTGTGCAATACAGAATGAAATCATGGCTGAGTCAGGAGGTGATCCTGGTCTATTGAATGAGGGCGCTCTAGATTCAACTTTAAACAAGCCTAAAAATTTGTATCACTACAATGATCAGGCCACATTGTATGATTTAGCGGCATCTTACGGATATGGGTTGGTCAAAAATCATTGTTTTGTAGATGGTAATAAAAGAATTGCCTTAATTGCTACTTACACATTTTTGGCAGTTAATGGCATTGAGCTAACTGCATCGGAAATTGCAGCAGCTAATTTCTTTTTGGAATTAGCGGCTAGTCTTGATACTCAAGAAGAAGACATGAATAAAATCGCAGTTTGGTTGCAAATTAATAGTGAGACAGTTGATATTTAAGGAGACAGCCGATCGATCAGCCAAACTCCATGTTCTTGCAACCGATAGCGCAATCGATCGTGTAGCCGACTTGGTCGCCCCTGCCAAAACTCCATTTCGGTAGGCACCACTCGAAAACCGCCCCAATGGTCAGGGCGAGGAATTTCACGACCTTGATACTCTGTTTCTAGCATTGCCATCCGCGTTTCCAAAAATTCCCGGTTGGGAATCACCTCACTCTGCGTCGAAGCCCAAGCCCCCAACCGACTACCCAAGGGCCGACTCTGAAAATAAGTATCAGCCTCAATGTCCGTGGCCTTTTCCACCGATCCCACCACTCGGACTTGCCGCTCCAAATCTCCCCACAGAAAAACCAAAGCAGCATGAGGATTAGCTGCTAGTTCTTGGCCTTTTTGGCTGCGAAAATTAGTGTAGAACACAAATCCTCGGGTATCAAAGCCTTTCAGCAACACAATCCGGGCATCTGGTTTGCCTTCAGATGTCACAGTAGCCAAAGTCATGGCATTGGGTTCTAGCAAATCTGCTGCTACCGCCTGATTGAACCACAGCTCAAATTGTTTGAAAGGACTGGGGTCTCCCTGTTCTAGACCATTCTGAGTATAGTCTTTGCGCAGATCGGCGATCGATTGAATGGTCATATTCTCTAAAACTTCGCTAACCAATTTAGGATAGCCGGATTCACCACTTCTGGGTACTCATCGTGAGGACAATGGCCACCGCCGGGAATAGTAAAGAGTTCTACAGATTTGCCCTGGTCTTTGAGCTTACGAAAGGTTTCAATGCCTTTTACTGGAGTCCAGGGATCTTGATCACCCCAAATGACTAATAGCGGACATTCGATCGATTTCAGCAAGTCCCTTGGCTCAGTTCCTGGCGCGGCGCTAATGACTGCGGCAAATACTTTCTGTGCACCCGGATCGCAGGAAGGCTGATAGAGCAGCTCCACCAATTCATCGGTAATTGCTTCCTTGCGGAAATAGACCTGACTGAGACTCTTGCGGATATTTCGTTTGCTGCGAATCCGATTGAAAATCAATGGCCCAAAAGCCGGAGAACGCACGATGTTCATAAAAATGGTCATAATCTGCCGCACAAACCAATTTAGGTCGGTAGGTCGATGGGTAAGTCCCCCGGCACAGTTGATCAGCACAGCGCCAGCACAGAGATCGGGACGGTTAGCCATGGTGGTGAGAGTGATCAGACCACCGATCGAGTTGCCAATCAAAAAGGCCGCTTCCTTAATGTGAGCATCCGAGAAATCGGCAATCATTTCTGCCCATAGCTCCATGCCATATTCGATCGGTGCTTTGGTGGAAGCCCCGAATCCCAACAAATCTATGGCATAAACTCGGTAGCCACCAGCAGCGATTTCAGCGATATTTTTACGCCAGTGGCCGATCGAAGCCCCAAAGCCATGAATGAGTAACACTGGCTGCCCTACACCTTTAACGGTATAGACAATATCGTAGCCGCGCCATTTCCAGGTTTGTCGATCGATTTGGTCAATGGCCGTGAGGGTTTCGAGGATGGCTGGCATTTGTATAAACTTTTGTTAAGGAGCTTTTACATATCTTAGCGTAAATAATTAAGCCAAAATCAACGACTGATAGCCTTAAAGTTCTCCAGAAATAAGCTGTTGGAGTATCAGGCTAATGGAATGTGTTTAGGGTGGTTAACTAAATTTTATTAAGTCACGCCATATCCAGTGTATGGCCGCTTATAAGGTGGGTGTAGCCCCAGAATGATGTCTTCTTTGGGTACTCCAAGGTCTACTAGTTCTTGACCTACATCAGCCTCGGTCATGTTGTATAGCTCATTTTCAACACTGGCACTGTTTTTGGGCGAGGACTGGCTATGTTTGCTCAATAGAGTTCTGATAGATTGGCGATATGCTTCTACTTTATAATCTCCTCCAAAACATTTTCACCTTGATACACGTCAATTCTCATGAATCTTCTGTCAGGGCTGAATGAGACTTTAACCTGATTGCTGAAAATCTGTATTTTCGGTGAATAATTTATAATAGCTCGGTATTTCTAGGATTATTGAGTTCTACGTCCCTACGTATGTTCGCTTTAGCCGAGGCCATCGGTCAAACGTGTAAGCAGATATTGAAGTCTGCAACAGCAGAGTGATTGACTAGAATCAGGGGATTTAAGATTTTTCTGGTTCAAGTACCATTCTATAGGTAATAATTGGTGAAGTTAGATAAATAAACCAATGATCTGCTGTCTTAATCCCCATTGTCCCAGGTCTAGTCCACCTTGTCCTGATGGTACAAAATACTGCTCTAGCTGTGGTACCGAACTCGTACTACTTTCTAAGCGCTATCTTCCAATTGAACGAATTGGTAATGGTGGGTTTGGGGTTGTGTATTTAGCGAAGGATACGGAAATGTTTGACAGTAATTGCCTGATCAAGCAGCTATCTAATACTGCTCAATATGCAAAAAAATCTTTTGAGTTAGAGGCTCAAAAACTCAAGGAGCTAGGTGATCAAAGTTTACAAATACCAACTCTTCTAGCGTATCCATCCGATCAATCCTTTCTTTACCTAGTCCAGGAATTTATTCAGGGTCAAGATTTAAACCGATTTCTTTTGGCGAAAGGAGCATTCAAAGAAGATCAAGTGAAAGAATTTTTGGATTCCCTATTGCCGGTCTTGGCAATGATTCACGATAAAAAAATTATCCATCGTGATATCAAACTAGAAAATATTATGCGTCGTGAAAACGGCCAATTAGTATTGATTGACTTTGGCATCGCCAAACAAGTCACAAGTAAAAATCCATCAACACCAGGTACCAGGGTTGGCACCCCGGGATATGCTCCACCAGAGCAAGATTTAAAAGGAATTGTAAAGCCAGCTAGCGATTTATATAGTTTAGGGGCAGCTTGCTTCCATCTACTTACAGGTGTAAATCCATATACTCCTTTTGAAACTTATAGCTATAAATGGCCAGCTCATTGGCAAAAATATCTCAAACAACCCATTAGCAAAGAATTTAGAATAATTATTGACAAGCTGTTGAAATATGACCATCAAGATCGCTATCAATCAGTAGAAGAAGTAAGGAAAGCCCTACATCCTCCAATTGCAACTCCTGTAGCAATCAAAAGAAATCGTTTTAGACCTACCGGTGTATTGATTGGTACAAGCCTTTTTGCTATTGGTGGGGGTTTGGTTCTTGTAAGTAAAAGCCATGTCGCTAATATAGTCTCAGCAGTTGATGTCAGTAATGCAAAATCTCACTATGATCTTGGGCAAAGATTATTAGCTAAAGATAGTAGAGGAGCGATCAAGGCTTTCTCGAAAGCAATTGAATTAAACAAAAATTATACTGAAGCCTATTTGTATCGAGGTCTTGCTAAATTCGACATAGATGAGTTCAAAAGTGCCATTGAAGATTTTAGTCAAGTTATTAAACTAAATCCTAATAGTTTGACAGCTTATGCTTATAGAGCTAGTGCTTGGTCTGGGGTAGATAATAGTGAAAACTCAATCAAAGATTGGAAACAAGCCACTCAAATTCAACCTGATGATGCTCTTTCTTACAACTCATTAGGTAATGCTCTTTCTAACTCAGGTAAAGATAAAAAAGCTGCTGTTCAAGAATATGATCGAGCAATCGCTTTAGATCCATATCTATACCGTGCATATCATAATCGAGCGGTGATGAAGTATAAATTAAAGGATAAGAAAGGTGCCATTGAAGATCTTACACAGGCCATTAAAATCAAGCCTGATTTTCACGTGTACTATTATAATCGAGCGCTGGCAAAGTATAAATCAAAGAATGAGAAAGGTGCTATTGAAGATCTGACGCAGGCTATTAAACTCAAGCCTAATTCCCCTAAAGCTTATGAAAAAAGAGGACATGCAAAGTATGATACAAATGATAAAAAAGGTGCCATCGAAGATTTTACGCAGTCTATTAAACGAGAACCTGGCAACTCCGAATCATATTATAAACGGGGGAATATAAGGCATGAACTCGGTGATAATGAAGGTACAATCAAAGACTTCAAAAAAGTTGTTGAGCTATATCAAAAAGAAGGTAGAAACAAAGATACAGATGAGGTTTATAAATATGTTTTGAAAAAGCTCAAGGAATTAGGACAGTAAAACATCTTTCATGACGATAATACTTATCGTTTCTGTGCAAAATATTTAATATAGCAACGCCAATTTAAATCTGAATTACCACATTCCCAACCGTATGGCAGTTACGATCAATTGCTTCGCCATTTTTGATGACTATTTTAGTTTTTTGTAGCAAAATCAGTCTTGAAATTGATTGGTAAACAGCGTGTTTAAACCCCTCAAACTGAATCTACAGAAAGCGAATATCCAGAATAAATCAAGCTATAGTATCATCAATGTCTAAAGCTGTTCATTATCCATATGCTCCCCTTGACCTTCACCACTATTATATAGCAGATAAAATTAATTTCTTCCCCGCATCTCGGCAAACCTGAA
>JANNEH010000147.1:0-7933 GCA_031378405.1 Synechococcales cyanobacterium OTE_75_metabat_409 | reverse complement strand
CCCAAATAAAAGAATTCAACCCTGACTACAGAGGAAAGTAGATCACTATGAAGGAAGGCAGCATCATTCTAATTGAGATGATTCAGGCAGATGGACAGTGCAAAAAGCGTCCAGCTTTGATTCTAAGGAGATTACCCAAATATGGAGACTTACTGATTTGTGGCATTAGCAACCAACTCCAACAGAGCATCCCTGATTTTGATGAGATAGTGAGAAAAAAAGATGCAGATTTTACCACCACTGGATTAAAAAAAGAATCCTTGATCAGGCTCGCTTTCCTATCAAGAATCACCAAGAGAGAAGCGATTGGTTCGATCGGTGAAATTGATGCAAATCGCCACCATCGACTACTTTTTAACATATCAAATTATCTCAAACCCATAGACACTTAACGACTATGCACTGAAAGTGCATAGGTTAAGCGAGGGGCTAAAAGCCCCGGTTAACTCATTTGTTGCCTAATTCTTATTCCAGCATAAAGTTTTCCCTATCCCCATTTGACGGATTTCGGTGATGCTCCAAATACTCTTGCACTAATTCCTCTGTTATATTACCCGTACTCCATGCCCCATAACCTATTGCCCAAAAATGCTTTCCCCAATATTTTTTCTGCTACTCTGGATTTTCTTGTTGCAGCATTCTTGATGTTCTCCCTTTTATCCGCCGCATTAGCTCACTCACACTCTGCGATGGCGGGTATTCCACATGCATATGTACATGATCTTTACTCACCACTCCTTTCAAAATTTTCACATCTTCTGCATCACATATCTGCATTATCAATTCTCGGCACCTTTTCTGCACTTCTCCTTTCAGCACTGGGTATCGATATTTCGTTACCCACACTATGCAGCAATTCTAAATTTAAGGTTGGAGCGCATTACAGCTTAAAACCTCCATAAATTATTGAGAATGGTTGCAATAAGTCATATCCAACTCACGATTATTCTGGAATATAGCTCTCCCACCATAATGGAACAAAGCCACATTTGTGCCTCAAAGCCTTACCCCGTCAAAATTTAGAATTGCTGCACACTATGTGTACTGTCAATCTCGTTATTGTATGGCTACCCCGCCTTTGCTCACTCATCTTCTTCTCCTTTCCACTCTTACACTTTACCTCCCTTTATGATGGCCGGTGTGTAGCAGCTAAAGCCTTGCACTGAAAGTGCATAGTTTCGACTAGCGTACTGGTACAATGAAGGCTTGCGCGTATTGCGGCTCGATGTGCGGAGGTTTCCTCCGCATACAAGCGAGACAAGACAGACGTTGGGAACCAGCGTTATTGCTCCTGAAGGCTATGTAAGACCAAAGCAGTATGGGCGCAAGTCTACTACTGCGGAGGCTATGGTCGTTGAAGGGAGAAGCCCGCGCTCTACCGCAAAGTGAGCGCCGGGTAGTTCACGCTATCAGTATATTGAGTTTAATGATGAGGGTTGGCCTGTTCGACAGGCTGAATGCTATGGCGATCGGTGGTTTAATTCCAACAAAAAATATCATCAGGAGCTAGATAGTGTGGGTTTATGGGATCAAAGATTGACGGAATTTGGTATGAAGCTTGGTGAGACTGTTGATGCCCAGGAGTTTGAAGCTGCATGGCAGCTATCAAATCAGGTGTTGGCATTGCCACATTAGGATAAACCACGAAAAAATTGATCTATTATCCGGACTGGGTATGAGATTCAACGGCACTGGATGGATCAATCATTATTTTGTCTAGCCTTAGATCTACTATAACTAGGAATCGAAAGAGCCAAAGCGAGCCTTGTAGGCAGCCAATTGAGCGGCCAGCTCAAGAACTTCTTGTTGTGCAGAAACAGCCTGTTGTTTAGAAAGTAGCACTTCTTGCTGTGCAGAGGCAGCCTGTTGTTTAGAAAGTAGCGCTTCTTGCTCGGCGATTCTCGTTTTAGCTTGCAGTTCTACTGGCCACAGTAGCTTTTCTCCGGTATTTAATCGATAGAAGGCAATCAGAGCTGTGGGTGAACTCATGAGACTGTTATCCACTTCCAGCCTTAACTGCAAAACCAAACTGATGTTGTCTGCGATCGGTTGATATTGACCATTTTCTAGTCGATAACCGCGCAGTTGTTCCTTAATCCATTCACCCTTGGGGTCAAACTGCCAATATTCTTGTACTCCAATCTGGGCATAGAGTTCCTTCTTTGGCCCATCATCTTCTTTTTTGGTACTGGGAGATGTCATCTCAAAAGTAACACTGGGAACCGAGCCTTCTTCCCAGATTTTGTAATTATCTCGGCCACCTGGTTCTACATCGAAAATGACAAATACATCTGGAGCGACCCGCTTGCTGGGTTTGCCTGGTTCGTAGTAGAGATACTGGTTGCCCAAAACTGCGGCTTGTTGCCCCTGTAAATATAGGCGGAGTACTTCGATCGTCATCAAAATAGCATACAGATGGGCAAAGGTTTCAGCCACGGGCTGTCCGTCTCCGGTAGGGTAATGAATGGCAGTGTTAGTAGCAACCGTCATAGGCCACCTTTGAGCAATAGAGATTTGGTAATTTATTTTAACTTATTAGGATGAGTTGTAAGCAATGAGACTTATTAGCTTTGACATGATCAATCATTTCTAGGTCTACTCTAAAGCTCACGGTTCGCTCATTTTTATGAAATGCCTGCGCTCTCATAAATTTAGAATTGCTGCCGATGGGTGGAGCCTACCGCGATCGATCCCTTCCCAAATCAGCGATAATTGGCAGCAGAGCACTACGAACAAAAGACTCCATGGATATTAAGACTACAGCGACCCCCTTGTTAGAATGGCACGGCGATGGCTTGGCTATCGGTTTTTGGGAAGATGATGTCGCCCTCAGCGGTGACTTGGCTACTTTAGATCAAGCCCTACAAGGCATTTTGCAAGCGGCGATCGAAGAGGCCGAATTTAAGGGAGCAGTGGCCAGCACAGTCACCACCCGAGTGGGGACTGGAGCAAATATTAAAAAACTAATCTTAGTAGGTTTAGGCAAAAACGAAAATGTAAAAGTCGATCGATATCGGCGAGCAGCGGCCAAAATCTCTCGGGCAGCCAAGAAAGAGAAATGTGAAACTCTGGCAGTCAGTTTGCCCGCCAGTGGTGATATCCCTGCCGCGCTGTTGACCCAAGCAATTAGTGAAGGTCTGTGGCTGGCACTGCACGAAGACAAACGCTTTAAATCTAAGCCCGAAGAAAGCAAGAAAACGCTGCAAGAGGTTCATCTGTTGGGTTTAGCTGGCAATGATCCGGCAGTAGCCAAGGCACAATCGATTGTCTCAGGGGTAAACTTAGCACGAGAATTAGTCGCCGCCCCAGCTAACTTTGTGACTCCAGCGGCGCTGGCCGAAACTGCCCGAGAAATTGCTGAACAGTACGGCATGGAGCTGAGAGTATTGGAGCGAGAAGAATGTACTGCCCTGGGGATGGGTGCTTACTTAGGAGTATCTCAGGCATCTGAGTTACCACCGAAGTTTATTCATCTCACCTATCGACCGGCTGGAACTCCCCGCAAAAAACTGGCGATCGTTGGTAAAGGAGTCACTTTCGATTCTGGTGGCTTAAATATTAAAGGTGTAGGCAGCGGCATCGAAACCATGAAAATGGATATGGGTGGGGCAGCGGCTACTTTAGGGGCAGCCAAGGCGATCGGGCAGCTTCAGCCAGATGTAGAGGTACATTTTATTAGTGCCGCCGCCGAAAATATGATCTCGGGGACGGCGATTCATCCAGGAGATGTATTGACGGCTTCTAATGGCAAGACGATCGAGGTAAACAATACCGATGCTGAAGGTCGTTTAACTTTGGCAGATGCACTGGTCTACGCCGAGAAGCTAGGAGTAGATGCCATTGTAGACCTGGCGACGCTGACTGGGGCTTGTATTATTGCTCTGGGTGATGATATCTCGGGTCTGTGGAGCACTCAGCAGGAACTGGCTGACAGTATTTTGGCAGCAGCGGAAATAGCGGGCGAAAAGTTTTGGCAAATGCCGATGGAAGAAAAATACTTCGAGGGCTTGAAGTCGCCGATCGCCGATATGAAGAATACCGGGCCGAGGGGTGGTGGTTCGATTACGGCGGCGCTGTTTTTGAAGCAGTTTATCAATGAGGTGGCTTGGGCACATTTAGATGTGGCGGGGCCAGTGTGGGCTGACAAAGAAAATGGAGTGAATAATTCGGGGGCTACGGGGCATCCGGTGCGCACTTTGGTGAACTGGGTACTTTCGTAGTTAAAGTCGTTAGATATTAAAACCATCGATCGACAGATCTTCGGGGTATTCGATCGAAAACTGATAGTACACATCCCGCTGTTGATTACCAGCCAGCGGGATCTGCCAGTCCAAGCGACCCAATTCACCCAATTGAATTGATGGCTCAGATTTCATTAACTTGACCTTGATTTTTTCACTGCGACTATGGGGAATTTGCTCGGATAGCTTGATCTGGGCACTAGTCGTCAACAGATTTTGTAGTTGGATGCGGTAGGCACAAATAATCCGGCGATTGCTACCTAAGAATTTTTTGTCTACTTGGCGTTCGACTAATTCTCGATCGATCATAATTCCTTCATCAATGCCCAAATTCAGCTCAAACTCTTGTCCCGGCGCTACCCGCTCTAATTCAACCTGACCAACAAAATTGTCGTCACGGAAAATATTGGCGGTGCCAGCTAATAATGTGGCTCCATCGGCAGGATTTTTGACCTGGGCTTGCAAATAAGCAAAGTCTACTAACTTGGGCATCAGGATATAGGACAAATCACAGGGTCGATCGTCCTGAAAAATCGTGGCTTTGTAAGGTACTCCGCCATTGGGAATATTGCCGTTGCCTTGCAGCCGGAAAGTCACTACATTACCTTGGCGTTCAGTAGTAGCGATCGAGACCTCAGCTTTTTCCATGGTTCTTTCCATTGCAGCCATCGTCGCCATTGGTGCCGGAGCTGCCGCACTCAGATCCATCTCCATATCACTCCGATAGCGGCGGGTTTTCAACATTACTGGTGCCGATTCCAGATCCACAAACCAAGGATCTAAGAGGGGGGGAAGATTACCCAAATTTGGTTGGGCGGTAGAAAGTGTCAGCCCCACATCCGACCATTCTTCGCCAGTCTGTTGTCGAATCTCGGCTAAATAAGTGAGCTGTAGTTGTTTGGTAGTCGTATTAACCCGTAGATCATATAGTGGATTCCAACTGGCTCCGTTGATAGAATAATAAATTTCTAGCTGAAACTCACCAGGTTGAGCAGCAATATCGATCGCCACACTATAACTCTCGGTAGGCTGCGGGTTGCTCCAGCTTTTTTGTCTTGCCCGCAATACCCCAAGCTGTTTATCGATTTCGCGGTTTTGCTGACGATAACTTTCGATCGACAAGGCGTATTCAGTATATTTACTGCCGATCGTATCAATAAAGCTCAAAGTATCGCTCAGCGTTAACCGCTGTCTGGCCAGACCATTAGAGAAAGTTTCCTCAGTTTTCAGCCGCAGGCCAGTGATAAATTCAGACTGCATTTGCACGGTGGCAATCTGGGCTTGGATTTGGCGAATTTGGGCTTCTAGATTTTCAATTTCGGCAGTGACTTCGGCGAGTTTTTCGTTTACGGGCTGGGTGAAGCGTTGCAGATGGGTATTCACCGCCAGAATTTTCACTCCGCTGTTACTGCGACCACTAACCCGAATGGAGTTTTGCTGGATGTTGATGGGGAGTCGATCGATTACCAATTGAGTTTCACTACCATCTAGGGTAATTGAGCCTTGTCTGGTGATGGTGGCTCGATCTGTATAGACGTTTACATGGGAGATTTTGGTATCGACAGAAGTTTTCATAGAATCACCAAGTTATTTGCCGAATGCTTTCGTCAGACCCAGCACTCCAAATTATTAACAAAGCCTGTGGCCACCAGAACATTCTAGCCTCTCCTAACAAATTGAGGTCTTGGCATTCTGCGATCGCCGTCGAGAACCCGACCAGACAATAAGATATACTCTTTCCTGAATCAGCCCACGGCTGGCATAAAATTTGTTATGAGAGAAAAAATTATGGCTAAATTCCCGATCGACCTCAGCGCTTACAAAAAAGTCACCCTCGACCCCAGCAATCCCACTCTCACCGCCGAGCAGAAAGCTGATTTGCAATTCAATATTCAGCTTTGCCGCGATGCGATCGTCTTTTTTACTGCCACTGGTGCCGCCCGAGGCGTAGGTGGACATACTGGCGGCCCTTACGACACCGTCCCCGAAGTAATGATTTTGGATGCCCTGTTCCGCAGCCATGAAGACAAGTTCGTCCCGATCTTCTTTGATGAAGCAGGTCACCGGGTAGCCACCCAGTATTTGATGTCTACATTACATGGTGATTTACCTGCTGAGCAGTTAATGCTCTACAGAGAAGCCAATTCACACCTACCCGGACACCCTGAATTGGGCTTCACTCCCGGCGTAAAATTCAGCTCTGGTCGATTGGGTCACATGTGGCCTTACGTTAACGGCGTAGCTATGGCCAACCCCAGCAAAATTGCTTTTTGCTTAGGATCTGATGGTTCGCAACAAGAAGGTAACGATGCTGAAGCTGCTCGTTTGGCAGTTGCTCAGGGTCTGAATGTAAAATTAATTATTGATGACAACGATGTGACCATCGCTGGTCATCCCTCCAAATACCTGCAAGGTTGCACTGTAGCTAAAACTCTTACTGGCCACGGCCTACAAGTTATCGAAGGCGACGGCGAAGATATCGATAGCTTATACAAAAATATCTGTACTGCCATCAACACCCCTGGCCCGATCGCCATTATCAACAAGCGCCCCATGTGTCCGGGTATTGCTGGCTTAGAAGGCTCCACCCATGGTCACGATGTAATTTCAGTAAAACTGGCAGTAGAATATCTCAAAGCCCGTGGTCACAATGAAGCTGTAGCTTTAATTGAATCGGCTAAACCTGCTAAGCAAGACTACACTTTCTTGGGTTCCACCACTACAATGGATGCCAACCGCAACGTGTTTGGTGATGCCTGTGTAGCAATCTTGGGCAAAATGAGCGAGGCCGATCGAGTAGCGAAAGTCCGAGTCATTGATAGTGACCTAGAAGGTTCTTGCGGTCTGAAGAAAATCCATGATGCTTACCCAGAAGTCTTTATTGCCTCTGGTATTATGGAGCGTGGTAATTTCTCGGCAGCAGCGGGTTTCGGCATGGAAGCCGGTAAGCAAGGCATCTTTGGTACTTTTAGCGCTTTCTTAGAAATGTGTATTTCTGAGATCACTATGGCACGGTTGAATAACTCCAATGTGCTCAGTCACTTCTCTCACTCGGGGATCGATGACATGGCCGATAACACTTGCCACTTTGGTCTGAACAATATGTTCGCTGACAATGGCTTGAGTGATGGTTATGCCACTAATTTATATTTCCCGGCTGACCCCAACCAAATGCGCGCTTGTTTGGAGACTATTTTCCACAATCCTGGCTTGCGCTTTGTGTTCTCTACTCGTTCCAAAGTTCCCAATATTTTAGGTACTGATGGTAAGGAGTTCTTTGGTGGTGACTACAAGTTTGTATCTGGCAAAGATGAAGTGATTCGGGAAGGTACTCAGGGCTACATTGTGAGCTATGGTGAAGCGCTGTATCGCTCTTTGGATGCGGTGGAGAGATTGAAACAAGAGGGGATTGATGTGGGCTTAATCAATAAGGCGACTTTGACTTCGATCGATGAAGAAACTATGGCTAAAATTGGTAAGTCGCCAATGGTCATGGTAGTAGAATCTTTCAACCGTAAGACTGGCTTAGGCAGCCGCTTTGGTTCATGGTTGCTAGAGCGTGGTTATAAGCCTAACTACAATCACCTCGGTACTCACATCGAAGGTTGTGGTGGCCTCTGGGAACAATTCCCTCATCAGGGTCTAGATCCTGTTGGTATTATGGCTGCTGCTAAGAAGCTGTTGAAGTAGAC
>JANNEH010000109.1:0-8925 GCA_031378405.1 Synechococcales cyanobacterium OTE_75_metabat_409 | reverse complement strand
AGTTACAGTGTTTTCTAAATCTTCAGTTAGAGCGTTGTTGGTTGTCATAATTATTCTGATGATGTTCAAGAGCAGCTTTGAGCCTTTGCTCCACCAAATCGATATCTTGTTTGGGGTTCTCTATGTCACTCTTAGACTTCTTTTGGAAGACATGAAGGTGCCTATCATCTAGCATCCGATTCGATCAAAGTCGCCATAGGTTCAACTCCTAATGATTTACCTTGGGTTCAAAATCGATACATAGGGGAAAGCCAGCTCGGCGATCGAAAATACCTAAAACTATTGGTGGCACAAGCATTCACTCGCATAAAACACATCAAACCTCATTTTCTTGAAGCCATGTCAACATATCGCTCATCCCCTCGAAGTCCAATAGCGCTGCCCCCAAAGAGTCAAGCTGTTCTGTAGAAAGCGATCGAACCCGAGCTACCACTTCTATTGGCATATCTCTAACTTGTCGGCTTAATTGCAGCAGCACCAAATTCTGCCGACCTCGCTGCTCACCAATCAGTTCACCTCGTTGTTCACCAATCAGTTCACCTCGTTGCTCACCAATCAGTTCACCTCGCTGTTCACCAATCAATTCACCTCGGCGCTCCCCATCAAGGCGCGCAGCTTCCAACTGTTCTAAATATAACGGGGATAATTGCATCACTAACTCCTGCTCATCGTTTTCAGCATCTTGTTTGGCCGCTAGTTCCATTCTATAGGATACTAGCAAGTCCAACAGGCTTTGACGATCGGGATGTTCCTTTGGCAATGCTGCAACTTCAGCCATTGCAGCTTGTTGTACCTTGCCTTTGCCCATCAGCCGAAACAATAAGGTCTCGGCAGTCACCGGGAGCTGATGAACAACAATAATGCCAGTTTGTAAGCCTTTGTTTAACAGGTAGATGCCTTTGCCCCATTTGGCTTCATCAGCTAACGCCCCAAAGGTTTCCAGCTTATGGGCTGCCAGAGTCGGAGTAATAATCCACATACGGGGTTGTAATTCCACTTGAGAATCTGGCTCTGGACAAACTTCCTGTTGAATTTGCAGGGCTTTGATAATACAGCCTTGAATTTTATTGACCTCCACCGGATTGCGATAGGGTTCAAAAGCAACGGCTTGGCCACTAATACACTCAGCCAGTAAATTCAACTGTGGTTCCGGTGCTAACGGCTGCTGAGGAACAAAATAAATATCAATAAACGTAGTTTCAGGATCTAGCGATCTCTGGATACTAACCTCTCCAAAGGGACTAAGACGCAACTCAAAAAGGTTTTTGTTAAAGCGGTCATGGGGAAATTGGGACATTGCTTTTCTTTCGAAGGTGCTTATCGTCTGGTACCCGATCGATCAAAGTCGCCATAGACTCAACTCCTAATGATTTGTTCTGGTTTCAAAATCGATACATAGGGGAAAGCCATCTCAGGCGATAGCTTCGCTTGCGCCTTTGGCGATCGAAAGTCCTTGAAGTTACTGATGGCAATAATCCCGGCATTTCCGGCCACAGCCAACTCTATCAGATGGTTATCACCCTCATCTCAGGGAGGATTTCAGAATCTCAACCTAACTCTATGATTATACCCCAGTGGTTACAGAGGCATTGTTTTGGAGCCATTTCTCTAGGTCTTTGACCTTTTTGAACTTGAGTAAAGCCTTAGCCAATGCTTCTAGTTGGTCGATCGGTAAATCATTGACCTCCCGAACTAGCTCTATTTTTAATTGCCCACAGTTTTCTTCAAGTTGACTAAGAGCCAGATCTAGTTTGCCTTTGGCATAAGTATCTTTATAAACACGAGTTTCTTCAAATTGAATATCTAGCATTTTATCTATCTCCTGGGGACTTTGATCAATGAACATGTAAGACATGACACGAGTAACTAAATCAACGATCACCTCATACTGTTGAGGCTGTTCTCTTGCACGGGCTAAGATATCTCTCGCTTCTGCTGGAGCCTTCTTGGGCGGTACTGTTGTTAATACTGCCAGAGAAGTTGTTAGTGGTAAATCGCGGATGTTACCCAACTCATCTAAGTATATTATCTGTACCTGATCAGACTCTAGCAAAGCTCGGTAAGGATAGGTGATTTTTTGCTCCGTACTGCGAGAGAGATATATCATTACAAGCTCCCAATCATTGTAAAGCTCTTTACCTACTCAGGTTTGGTCTACCAAAGTACGGAGTTAGGCAATATCCCACATTCTGTGCTCTCCGTAGCCGTCGCTGATCAAAGAATTGCCACCGATCGCTACGGAGAGCACTGGAGTTTCGTGACCATAGAGATTGTTGACCAACCAACTTGGCTTTCCAGGTTTCAAATTGACCGATCATCTGACCACCATTGGGTTTTGGCAAGAGCAGGATTACAAAGTAAAAAATTAAGCAAGACGGCGACGTAGTAGCGGCTGAATCACCAGCAAAGACAAAATTGCAAACCCCAGCAAGACCAAGAGCGCCGTACCAAAACTAACATCTGCCCAAGGTGCATGGAGGACGATACTTGACCATTGCCATTGGGGATTGGTATAGAGGTAGCGAATTGGTTCGATCGCGTAACTCAAAGGATTTAAACAGGCGATCGATTGCAACCAACTGGGCATAAAAGATAACGGAGCCAAAGCTGTACTAGCAAACAACAGTGGCAAGTTGACCACAAAAATCACCGCAATCAACTCAATATGACCAGGCAGGGCAAAAGTCAGACCCAAGCTCAGAGCAGTCACTCCCACCACCAACAGCAATACCACCAGCAAAATAATTCCCGCTCCACCCAATCCAGGTAATCCAGCCCCCAATAGAGCACTCAACCCGACAATTGCAGCAGTTTGTACCAGCGTCAACGCCACAATATATATGGCCGAGGCGGCGACAATCGAATAGCGGCTGGCCAAAGGAGCCACTAGCAAACGATTTAAGAAACCAAACTCCCGATCGAACATTACCGGCAGTCCGGCATTCAAGGCTCCCACGAAGGCCGTAAAAACAATAATGCCTGCGCCCAAAAAATGGCCATAGTCGGTGCCAAATAAATCGTTGGGGATATTTTGAAACAAAGCGCCAAATAATAATAGCCACATCAACGGCTGGATAATTCCCGCCACTAGGGTACTAGGGCGACGCAGGAGCTGAATAAACAGGCGGGTAGTGAGACCCAGGGTTTCTTGTACAAAATCGCTGAAAGCGCTGGTCTGGGGAAGTTGATCGGTTCTGGGCTGCCAGTCGGCAATGGTTTTTGGGGGAGTACTGATGGTCATAATTTGATCCTTACTTCATGCGTTGTTTTTTTTCGGTCTTCAGGTCACGAGTACCTGCTGCGGCCATTTCTGCATCCATCAGAGTATTGCCAGTGGCCGCTAGATACACGTCATCAAGACTGGGTCGCGATTGAGCAATACCAAAGATCGGGAGACCCGCAGATTTGAGGGTAGCTTGAATTTTGCTGAGGGCATCGTCAGAAGCCTGCACTACTAAATTTAACGAATTTCCTTGGTTGGCGTTGATGATCGCTTCTTGCACAAAGGGAAGTTGCAGCAAGAGGTCTTTGGTGCTGTGAGCTTCGGTGCTAGTCGTGAATTCCCGAATCCGCAGCGTAATGCGTTCGCCACCTAGGCGGTCTTTTAATTCACTAGGGGTACCGACGGCGATGATCTTGCCAGCATCGATAATGCCCACTCGATCGGCTAAGGCATCTACTTCTTCCAAATAATGGCTGGTTAGTAAAATGGTGGTGCCTGTAGATTTGAGCTGACGCAAAAAGTCCCAGACTACCACCCGGCTTTCGATATCTAAGCCCACGGTGGGTTCATCTAAAATCAGGACTTCCGGTTGATGCAGCAGCCCGGCAGCTAGGTCTAGCCGACGTTGAAGACCACCAGAGTAGCCACCGGTTTTTTTGTTAATATGGTCGGTGAGTCCGAGAATATAGGTAAGGAATTCGATCCGCTGTTTGGCGATCGCTTTGGGTAAGTGATAGATGGCGGCTTGCAGATTCAACAGCTCGCGCCCGGTGAGTACTTTATCCGGAGCAACTTCTTGCGCAATGTATCCCAATTTACTTCTGGCCGATCGAGGGTTTTTTAATACCGAGACTCCAGCGATCTCTAGTTCGCCACCATCCGGCTTACTTAGGGTGCAGAGGCAGCGAATGGTGGTGGTTTTCCCGGCTCCGTTGGGACCGAGCAGGCCAAAGATTTCTCCGGCTTGGACTTCAAAAGACACATCTTGGACAGCAATCGAACTGCCATAGCTTTTGCGGAGATTTTTGACGACGACGGCAGCAGCCATGATTACGTAAGGAGCCTTGCTAGAAACAGTGGTTGTGCTTATCTTAGCAAAGCGTCTGTGATGATTTCTATGTGGGCTGCTGGTGGGCTAAGGTTCCCGTGATAGAATTGAGTGGTCACAAACCAGTCAGCAATAGCGTTTGCAGGTTTTATAATCACTCCTTAGTTCCATGTGGCGGAGTTCTCCTTGACCTGGCAATCAATTACCGGCAATCACCAATGGCCTATAATAACTTCACTCTCGAAAGCGTCAAAGATCAGTTTGGGTTGCATCTGTCGATCGCACCATTCTGTCAAGATTTACCAATGGCTGCACCTAGTGCCACGTTTGCCGCGATCTTTGCCGAGTGGTTTCCGCTGGCGCAACAAGCCCGATCGGAGAAGGCCAAGTCTGAGTTATTGGTGAGTCCAATATTATTAGAAGTTCGCAAGTTGGTGTCTAATTCGGTGGAGCTGTTTTCTGGCGAGGAGTTTAGTGTCGATAAAGATCAGGGCTTAAATGGCTTCTGTGATTTTTTATTGAGCAAATCGCTGACTCCATATGTTGTAGAAGCTCCGGTAATTATGCTGGTGGAAGCCAAAAAAGGAGAACTAGACGTAGGATTGGGTCAATGCATTGCAGAGATGGTAGCGGCTCAAGTGTTCAATGCTAGTAAGGGTGAAAGTATTGAGAATATTTATGGCAGTGTTACCAGTGGTAAGCTTTGGCAGTTTTTAAAGTTACATGGTCGGGAGGTGTCGATCGACGCCAATGAGTACCAAGTCACCCCTGTCGAGAAGATTTTAGGCATTTTAAAATGGATGGTAGAAAATATCTAATTGGGAAAATAATCTATTGATCTTCGAGGTTTTTGATTCTAGTGCGATCGGCTCGACTATCATCAATAACGATCCCTACAATCTGTTTTAGCTCAGCAATATCTTGTTCTAAACGATCAAGGTTGCGAGAGGTATTAGCAGACAGCTCCATAGCAGCAGCAGCCGTCCGGTTAGCTGCCGCCGCCAACTCCAGCCCATCTGCAACAGCCTGAGTGTTATAGGTCATGTTTTCTCGGATGTCTTCAAACCTCCGAGTCAAACTAGCAATAGCCTCAGCATTTCTGTCGATGGTATTAGCATTTCTGTCAATAGATTCAGTGTTTCTAGCAGTGGCAGATGCTAAACTGGCGACTAAAGACCTTAATTCGTCGTCTGTCATATAAAAACCTCTTTTCTTTTTATATTTTATAGCATCTTTGATAAGCCTCATTGCCCTGTCACTTCTAGTTAAGTAACCTCGGTTTGCTGTTGCAACACCTGACGTAAACCATCTCGGCCAACCATCTCAAAGATTTCATCTAAGATTGTTCTGGCTCCTTGGTTACAAAGAGCAGTGGCCAAATCTTTGCCCAATTGATCAGCATCAACAACCGCACCGGTCACTTGGTTCTTAATCAAAGTCTGACCATCCAGCGTTGCGACCATCCCCACCAAAGTTAAATTATCCCCTTCGATCGAAGTATTCACTCCAATTGGCACCTGACAACCACCCTCCAAAGAGCGCAGGAAAGACCGTTCCGCCAAACAGCGCGCCGCCGTCGCTGGGTGCTCTAAAGACTTCAACACTGCCAAAACCTCTTGGTCATCAATCCGACACTCAATGCCCAAAGCCCCCTGACCCACCGCATGGAGCGAAATATGGGGGGGAATAAGCTGATGAATTCGATCGGCTAACTCCAAGCGTCCTAAACCAGCCGCCGCCAAAATCAACGCATCATATTCACCGCTATCCAGCTTCTCTAGGCGAGTAATCACATTTCCCCGCACATCTTTGAACACCAAATGAGGATAATGGTGCCGCAGTTGCGCCAAGCGCCGCAGCGAAGAAGTCCCAATCACCGCACCGGCAGGCAAAGTCTCTAATTGGTACTGTTGATTCTTGGCGTTTACCACCAGAGCATCAGCGGGATTTTCCCGTTCGGTAATACAGCCCAGCACCAAGCCCGCAGGTAAATTGGTAGGTAGGTCTTTCAGGGAATGCACCGCAATATCAGCGGTGTTATCGAGCATTTTGACTTCTAGTTCTTTAGTGAACAAGCCCTTGTCCCCAATCTTTGCCAAGGGCACATCCAGGATCTTGTCCCCTTGGGTGCTCATAGTTTCTACCTCAAAGGTGCGATCGGGAAAGTGTTTTTGCAACTCGGCCTGTACCCAGTAGGTCTGGACTAAAGCCAGTTGACTTTTGCGGGAAGCAATTCTAATAGTACGGGACATAAATAAAATGTTTCATAAATATTCTCCAATCTAGGATACAGGAGGCTGGACTCGATAAAATCAGCGATTAATTGCCGGAATCAAGTATTTTGTGAGGGTCAAAGCATCCACCCCCGCCAATCCTCGATCTTGAGCAGCCAAGCTACCCGCTGCGGCGTGCCACCAGTTAGCACTAGCCACTGTGTCTAACAGACTAGTGCCGGTGGTCGCAGCCGCCACCAAGCCGCCAATCAACCCAGTTAATACATCCCCACTGCCGCCCCTGGCCAAGGCTGGGGTGCCGTTGTTGATCACCCAAGTGCGATCGCCATCAGAAATAATCGTTCTGGCACCTTTGCTCAGAATGATTGCTTTGGTCTGGGCGGCCTGCTGTTGTACTTCCAGCAAACGGTTGGTGGGCACCGGAAATAAGCGCCGCCATTCACCAGCATGGGGAGTAATAATTGTTGGAGCTGAGCGGTGTTGCCAGTGATCGATCGGCAACTGTGCCAAAATGTTTAAACCATCGGCATCTAGCACCAGTGGTAAGTTTTGTACTAACAAAGAGTCAATCACCCCGATCGGTTCGGTAGTGAGGCCACAACCCCCAGCAATGGCTGTGTACTTAGACCAATCTAAGTCTGGCAAATGTTTAATTGCGCCATTGCTAGTTTCTTGGCAACCAATAATCAAGGCATCGGGTAAATAATGCAGCAAAGATAACTTCAGGTAATGGGGGACTGCGATCGATAGCAACCCCACCCCAGTAGCTTGTGCCCCCAACCCAGCTAAAATCGCCGCCCCCGCATATTGCCAGGAACCCACCACCAATAACAAATGACCTTGTTGGTATTTGTGGGTCATTACCGATCGATCATGAGGTAGATAGCTAGCGGCTGCTTGGCTGGTCATCATCTGGATCGGCATGGGCTTGCCCACTACTGCCTGAATATCGGCCTGGGGAATATCGAAACCCAATAATTCAGCTTGTCCTACATAGGGCAATGCCTGCTCTTGGGCAAAAGCACCTTTCCATAACCCTAAACAAAAAGTATGGCTGGCCTGAATTGCCGCTCCTAATGCCGCACCGGTATCGGCATGAATACCCGAAGGTAAATCGATACTGATAATTGGAATCTGCAAACTATTAATCTCGGTAATGATCTTAATTAGGGAGTTGCTCAATGGTCGATCGAGGTTAAAGCCAAACAACCCGTCCAAAATCACATCGCAGCTTTTCAAATCACTGATCTGAGCAACTCGAAAAATACCTAAACTCATAGCATATTGGTAATACTGAGTAGTTAAGTCTTTGAAGCCATTGCCGGGGCTATAAATTACCACTTGATAACCGCGCAAATGTAGTTCTCTCGCAACCACTAAAGCATCCCCACCATTGTGTCCAGAGCCAAAAGCCACGCCCACCCGTTGGTAGTTAGTGAGGGGGAATAGCTGCTGAAAACGCTGAGTGATGATTCCTCCGACCTTTTCCATCAGTGCGGCTACAGGCATTCCCGCAGCAAACATCCGGCTTTCGATCGCCTGCATTTGGGCAATAGTGACTACAGGTTCCATGTTGATTTGGCCATGCGAGGTTTTATCTGGTGCTCAAGTTTTATCTACGGTATTCACCTGGATCTCAGCGTTCAGCAAGAAGGCAAATATTTATTTATTATATCGATCGCTCAATTCAGCAACTTTCTGACGAAACATTTCTACTACTTCTGGTGGGCTAACAATCTCACAATCAGCTCCATATGGTAACACTTCCCGAAACAACCAAAAAGTACTAGAGACTAGGCGAACGACTCTTTTCACCTTGGTCTGCTCTGGATGCCAATCATTTTCTAGATCATTGGGTTTGGCTGTGTAGGCAAAAGCTAGTCGATGATGGAGATGCATAGTTACAGAAATCGTTGCTAACCCTTGGTGCCATTTACCTTTTAAGGGGGTGATGGCAGCATCAGCAATGCGATCGAGTCGCAGTGTCCAGTTGTGGTTGAGGGGCGGCAGGTCTTCGTTGCCGCTGCTTTCTGGGCACCAGCATTGCAGGTATTGTCTTTTTTCGATCGCTTCGATGGTGGCGTAGTGAATGGTGAAGGTGATGGCTCGATCGGCGGCATCGCGGTAGGCTAGCTCGAAGGGTTTGTTGCTGGTGATGTGTCGATCGATGATGGTTCGCCAAGTGGGTTTATCTTGGGCGAGGAAGTTTTCTAGTTCGCTGCGTAAGGGGATTTTGATTTCACTCCGGGATACTAGTAATTCTGCAATAATTCTTGATGGTTGGTCTTTGCCGTTATCAAGTAGTATTTTTCTGGCTGCATCCAGGGCGGCGATGCGGGCATCTGTCCAGTTGTCGTTGGGCAGTACTAACAGTTGACGACGGGCGATCGCTTCGATCAGTTTAGAGATGTTGGGTTTGT
>JANNEH010000088.1:0-21454 GCA_031378405.1 Synechococcales cyanobacterium OTE_75_metabat_409 | reverse complement strand
TATTCTTCTTTCTTTTTTGTGTTATCCTATCTGTAAATAAATTTACACACAGTTAACGATTTATTTGACGAGTTTGGTTTCGTTTCTGTCTTTCAGACTATTCTTTTTTCTAGGTTCTTTGGCACCGAAATTGGCTTCCCTTAACCCTTTCAGGTCTTCGTTAAGGCCGGTTTGTTTTCGCCGCTTATCAAGCATACGTTACCTTCCAGTTTCTGTCAACTCTTTTCTTCTGTTTTCTTTTTTTGGGTTCCTTTTTCCTTGGAATATGGCTTTCCAAGAGAGGTTCAGGGCTTGCAGGCGTTTTAGCCAGGGGTCAGAATCTATATATTTACATCTAGATTCCTTGAGACAGGGATGGTGGAATCCGAAAACAAAGCAAAAAAATAAGCTATTTGATGAAGCCAAAGTATTGCAAGCCTTCAATGATGCCACCAGAACAGGTGGCGCTAGCTAGATAGTGTCGTTCAGTAGCGTTCATTTCATACCAGAGCTTGAGTTCTTGGTGAGCGTTGCCGACTAGAATGCCATATTCCAAGTCGTAGCTAAAAAGGGAGATATCATTGCCGGAATCTCCGCAAACAATGGTTTGAGGAGCATCGATCGACCAATAATCTCGCAAGAACTGCACAGCGGCACCTTTATTGCTGCTCTTGGGAATAATATCTAAATCTTTTTGACCGCTGTAGACAATCTCAGCCAGAATATTTTGTTGCTTGAGCTCTTGACGTAAACGGGGGATTATTTCGATCGCTGCTGCCCCACTCAAATAGTAGCTGGCCTTAAAATCGCCCTGGTCACTCACTGGCTGGGGCTTGAGATCGGCAAAGTGAGTAGCAATCTCCGAAATTTTGCCTCTTTCCCAATGGGGCGCAATCTGCTGCTGCCAGGCTGGCCAAATATTTTCACCATCTAGGTAAATTTCAGTCCCTACTGCCGACACCAGAGCATCGGGAGGCAACAAATGGGCACTTTTAGCTAAATCTCGGTAGGAATTGAGCGATCGACCAGTGGCATAAACAATCTTGGTGCCCCGTTCTTGGCGCGATCGCTCTAACCAATTATTCAAAATATTCAGAGTACGGGCATCGCCAACTAGAGTATTGTCTAAGTCGGTAACAAAGAGAGCCACCGTTGCGACGGTGGAAGTAATCAGTTCGCTCATACAGGGGCATATTTTTTTCATCTGTAACTTAACACAGGCTAGCCTGCGTTAAGTTACATGGCGCTGATTTTCTAGACCTTTCTGCTAATGGGCGATCCACTGGGCATCACTGACGATAAAGATGCCACCCATTTTTTTCATCAACGGCTTCAGCGCAGCAGCCAGCCGATCGACCATCTCCGGCTCTGGGCAAATCACCATCAGATAGGTATTTGTAATTAAATCATCTCCCGAAAAACCATGTTCACCGCTGCCGGAGACATTCTCGATCTCGGTGTAATTCACCACTTGGTTTTTCTTGAAAATCTTTAGTACCGCTGGCACTTCCAGAGAAGTGACAATAATTTCAACTTTTTTGACAGCCTGTAACACTTGATTAAACCCCCAGAAGTTTGATAGCTTGCAGATACATCGGAATACCGATGATGATATTGAATGGAAAAGTAATCGCCAGTGCCATGGACACATACAAACTAGGATTAGCTTCCGGCACCGTCATCCGCATGGCAGCGGGCACAGCAATATAGGAAGCACTAGCGCAGAGAACGGAAAACAGTAGGCCATTTCCAGGACCCATGCCGACGAGCTTGGCAAGCAAGATTCCTAGTACAGCGTTCCCGATCGGCATCAAAATAGCGAACCCGATCAAAAACATTCCAGTTTGCTTGAGATCTCGAATCCGCCGAGCGGCCACCAAACCCATATCCAATAAGAAAAACATCAAAGCACCGTAGAAAATATCTTTTTCCACAAACAGATGTAGCTTTCCCCAGCCCTCCTTACCACTGGCAACTCCCACAAGTACACTGCCGATTAACAACAAAACTGAGCCATTTAAGAAAGCCTCATGCAGCACAGCACCCCAAGAGCTTTCTGCTGTAACCGTGTCATCCTCGCCAAGCTCTAATTTTTTCTTACCAAAAACTCGCACCAGAATCAGACCAACCACGATCGCTGGCGATTCCATTAGGGCTAGAGCAGCTACCATATGGCCACCATAATCAATATTCAACTTATCGAGCAGCGCACTGGCCGTAATGAATGTTACGGCACTAATCGAGCCATAAGTAGCCGCAATCGCAGCCGCATTAAAGTCATTTAGCTTCAATCGCAAGATAAAAAACGAATAAACTGGGACGACCGAAGCCATTAGAACTGCCACTCCCAGAGTTACCACAATCTTAGCAATATCGGTTTTGGGATCAGTAAAACTTTCGTACAGCTCATGGCCACCTTTAAAGCCAATAGCAATTAATAAATATAAAGAAAACAATTTGGGCAAAGGATTAGGAATTTCCAAATCTGAATGCACCGCAACTGCCAGCATTCCTAAAAAGAAAAACATTACTGGCGGGTTGAGAATATTAGAAAGGATGAGACTGCTATCCATAGTTGGGGGGATAAAACCAGGAATCATCCCTGTTGAACTTATCGAAAGTAACTGAGATGGTTCTTGAGGAACAATCTTCTACATTAAAGTATAAAGGTCACAATCATTTCAGTATGGCTTTAAGATGCCTTTTGAATAAGGCTTTTACTGGGAGGGTAGCCCCCAGATACAATACGCCACAAACCACTGCGGCCATTACTGGCGACTGTACTACCGCCTTAGCAGACAAGCCAAAGCGAAAAAATACCATGGCAATAAATAGCCACAACAGGGGAAAAACAAATAATCCCAACAGAGCAGACAACAAGTAACTGCTACCCAAAAACTTGTTCCAGACTTCAGTACGATAAAAAATTCGATCGAGAGCGTGGTTATAAATTGCCAGACAGTCATCTCGATCGCCATCAGTACCAATGATCAGAGTAATAAATTGCCCCTCCTGTACTCGCCCTCGCAACTCTTTAAACTTATTCAGACGCAAACATTCTGTACGACCATCGGTCAAATTCATCCAGATCGAGTGTTCTACAGGCTTTTTACCACCCTGGTTACGCTTGCTCGAACTTTTAGTTGCAACACTTTGTTGATATCGTTCCACCGTACCTCCTAATAAATACAACTTGAGCTGGGTACCATTAAGCGCCCGAAAATGCTGAAGTTTGACAGGTAAAGCTGGCACAGAGTTGTTAATCATCATAGTGAGCTAGGGTGCAAGGCAACATCTACTGACCTACACAAACAATCTTAATTGATCGAAAACCATAAGTTCTAGTACCACGAGTACTTTTCAGTCAAAAGTAGCGGAAAAACTCTCAACCGCACTCATGTGCCGCAGCAGCTTACTGTAAAATTACAAACTGCCCTCGTTATCTATATCTGTCGCATGGCCACCTTGTCGGAAACAACGTCATCCCCCAGCTTGGAACTTCAGCCCCAAGGCGAGCACCAATGCCTGCAAATCAGCCCTCCCAAAAGCTTTTGCCTACAGGGAACTTTGACCATGCCCGGTGACAAATCAATTTCTCATCGATCCTTAATGCTAGGTGCTTTGGCTGAGGGGGAAACGTCGATCGAGGGTCTGCTACTAGGCGAAGATCCTCGCAGTACCGCTGCCTGCTTCACGGCCATGGGTGCAAAAATTAGTGAACTGAACTCTACTCTAGTCACAGTGCAAGGCGTGGGCTTGGGTAACTTACAAGAACCAATAAATATCTTGGATGCCGGTAATTCGGGCACCACTATCCGGCTGATGCTGGGACTGTTAGCTGGTCAAGAGGGCAAATTTTTCACAGTGACTGGAGATGATTCCTTGCGATCGCGACCCATGTCACGAGTGGTGAAACCCCTGAGCATGATGGGGGCACAGATTTGGGGACGCGCCGACAATTCTCGTGCGCCTTTGGCAATTCGCGGCAGCAAGTTAGAGCCGCTGCACTATCAGTCACCGATCGCCTCTGCTCAAGTAAAATCAGCCGTCTTACTCGCCGGACTCTTGGCTGAAGGCAAAACCACTGTCACCGAACCAGCCCTATCTAGAGACCACAGCGAACGGATGCTGCGCGCATTTGGAGCTACTATCCACGTTGATCCAGAAACCAACAGCGCCACAGTCAGCGGCTGGCCAAAACTCACCGGCCAAAAAGTGGTCGTACCCGGAGATATCAGCTCAGCCGCTTTTTGGCTAGTAGCAGCCGCAATTATCCCCGGCTCTGAGCTGCTGCTGACAAATGTAGGCGTAAACCCTACCCGCACTGGCATCCTCGATGCGCTAGCACTGATGGAAGCTGATATTGAACTCGTCAATCAACGAGAAGTCACTGGCGAACCAGTGGCCGATATTCGGGTGCGGGCTAGTCAACTACGAGCCTGCAAAATTGGTGGTGCGCTGATTCCTCGGCTGATCGATGAAATTCCGATCTTGACTGTGGCGGCACTATTTGCCCAAGGTACTACGGTGATTTCTGATGCTGAAGAGTTAAGAGTCAAAGAAAGCGATCGATTATCAGTCATGGCCACCCAGCTTGGCAAAATGGGGGCAAAAATCACCGAACTCCCCGATGGTTTGGAAATCCCTGGCGGCCAGAGCCTAGTAGGTGCGGAACTAGATAGCTTTACTGACCATCGTATTGCGATGAGCTTAGCGATCGCGGCTCTCACCGCCAAAGGTGTAAGTCATCTACATCGCGCCGAAGCTGCCTCTGTTTCTTACCCTGACTTTTTTACTAGTTTGCAAAACTTGATCGTCTAATCGTCCCAATACCATCGATGCCTCTAGATTAGAATGGAAGTATCCCTGGATGCCAGCACAATTTAACAAATGCTTGTATGACTCAATCAAATGACCAACCAAACGATCGCCGGATAGATCGACAGTTAAGAACCATCTCTCGTCGGGTGAACCGCCTAGAAGATACTCAAGTAACTTGGGGCGAACTTAATGTAGAGTTTGACCGGCTCTATGACGAAGTTGACGATCTCAAGAAGGAAATGAATCAACGATTTGACTCACTAGAGACTAAATTTGACCTCATAATGCGACACATTACAGGAGAGGGCAACTCTTGATACCCCTATGAAAATTCATCCTTCGGCAGTTGTTGAACCGGGCGCTAAAATTGGCCAGAACGTGGAGATTGGGCCTTTTTGCTATATCTCTAATGACGTGAAAATCGGCGATAACTGTAAGCTGGTGAGCCATGTCACGATTTTGCCTCACACCACGATCGGGCGCGGCTGTCGCATTCATAGCAATGCCGTCCTCGGTGACTTACCACAAGATATTGCCTTCAAAGATGAAGTTAGCTATGTAATCATCGGCGAAAATTGCCAGATTCGGGAGGGTGTCACGATCCATCGCGGCACCAAAGCGAGCACAAAAACCACGGTGGGCAATGATTGTTTATTAATGGCCAACAGTCACCTGGCGCATAATGTACAGGTAGGGAATCAAGTAATCGTCGCTAATGGAGCTTTACTAGCAGGCTATGTTCAGGTAGGCGATCGAGCTTTCATCAGCGGCAATTGCCTAGTGCATCAATTTGCTCGCATTGGCAAATATGTGATGATGGCCGGTGGTTCAGCGACTTTTAGGGATGTGCCGCCTTTTTGTATGACTCGCAACCAGTCAGCCAATAGCGTGATGGGTTTGAACTCGATCGGGTTAAGAAGGGCAGGATTGAGTGCAGCCGATCGGATTGAGTTAAAACGGGCTTTTAAAGTCATCTACAAATCTAATTTACTAATTGCTGAAGCAGTCACCAAACTAGAAGCCGACTTTGATAATCCCTTCGTCACCGAAATGCTAGATTTTATTAAGTCTTCTGAACGTGGCATCTGTCGATATATTTACAGCAACAGCGAAGATAAAGACTAGACCCTAATGGTTACGCGCAGTACAATAGACACAAAACACATGCGGGTGACATTATGACTGACTACTCTCTGGCGAATGCTAAGTGCGTACCCTGCCATGGCGGCGAACCAGCCGCAACCGAGGCCGAAGTGAATGAATTAATGCGACAGATCCCCAACTGGTGCAAGTTTGAGGTAAACGGCGAAGACCGGGTAGAGCGAGTATATTTATTTGACAATTTTCAGGCAGCACTAGATTTTACTAATGCCGTAGGGGCAGTCGCCGAAAAAGAAGAACATCACCCAGCCTTGTTAACCGAGTGGGGCAAAGTAACGGTAACTTGGTGGACTCATGCGATCGGAGGTCTACACCGCAATGATCTGATCATGGCCGCTAAGACCGATGAAATTGCCGATCGATCTGGTGCCAAGCCAATTCCCGCAGGTATGACACATCCTTAAATTTCTATCAGAATTTGGAGATTACTATCGCTCCTTTAAACGGCACTAGTTGCAGGGGCTTTCGGTTTTATCTACCAAAAAGAATCCGAGAAGAGCGGTTGCTTTTCTCGGATTCCTTAGTTAAATGGTGGCGGGAAGTGGATTTGAACCACTGACCTTCGGGTTATGAGCCCGACGAGCTACCAGGCTGCTCTATCCCGCGTTGTTTTTCAGCGCTTATTGAATATAGCGCGATTATCTTTAAATGGCAAGCTTTCAGTGAAATAAAAATCGCGACAGGTCGTTATTTGGGGCGGTGCCGTGCCAGAATTACCAGGCTGGTCTTGGGTAGTAGGATGTTTTCGATCGATCATGTTTCCTCGGTTTTGATTAAAAGCCAGGGTTTTCCACTCATCACCTTAGTAGCCGCGCTACTACTGGACTATATTGTCGGCGACCCTTGGAGTTGGCTGCATCCGGTGCAGGTGATGGGTTGGTATATTACGGTTTGGAGCAAATTTACTTGGAAATACCTGTCAAACCCCATAGCCAGCAAGATTTCTGGCATCGGGCTATGTGGCACGCTGATTTTGGGTTGCGGTGTAGGCAGTTGGGCTTTTTTTCATTACCTGCAAATGTGGCAGCCCCTAATCGCCAAAATTCTAGAAGTTGTTTTACTGGCCAGTTGTTTAGCGGGTAAGAGCCTGCGCCAAGCTAGTGTGGATGTTTTGGCAGCGATCGATAATCTGGCGGAAGCCCGCCAACGCCTTAGTAAATATGTGGGGCGAGACACCGCTAAACTCACCGTCCCCGAAATCTACCGCGCTATCTTAGAAACCGTGGCCGAGAATTCGGTAGATGGAGTGACCGCTCCTTGGTTCTATGCACTACTCGGAGCCAGTATTCTTGGTGTTGGTGCGGTGCCCTTGGCTCTGGCCTACAAAGCTGCAAGCACTCTAGATTCCATGGTGGGCTATCTCAGGGAACCCTATCAAGATTTGGGCTGGGCGAGTGCCAAGTTTGAAGATCTCCTGACTTGGTTGCCTTGTCGTCTCACTGTTTTGACATTGGCTTTATTTTCGGGGAAACCTCTTGCTATCTGGCAAATCTGTCAGCGCGATGCTATTCAAGATCCCAGTCCTAACTCCGGCTGGAGTGAATGTATTTATGCAGCGATTTTAGGAGTACAGCTTGGTGGCGACAACTATTACCAGGGTGAGCTGCGATCGAAGCCATTACTAGGAGATCCGGGGAAAGAGATTAAAGTAGAGATGATCGATCAAGCACTAAATCTTACTCAAAAAGTGGTCTGGCTCTGGCTTTTACCAGTTTTTGCTCTGACTCTGATGACCTGATATTGCTGCTCATGTGTCCCTCTACCGGTAAAATGCTGAGGGGAAACCTTCCCACCGTTGTTGTTCTGTTGTTATTTGGAGACCTACCGTGGATTTAGCGCGGATTCCTGCCCAACCCAAACCTGGGATTATTAATGTTTTGATCGAAATTCCTGCTGGCAGCAAGAATAAATACGAATTCGACAAAGACCTGAATGCCTTCGCCCTCGATCGAGTACTCTACTCCGCCGTCCATTACCCCTGCGACTACGGCTTCATCCCCAACACCCTCGGCGATGATGGCGACCCACTAGATGCGATGGTAATGATGGATCAGCCTACTTTTCCTGGCTGTGTGATTGCTGCTCGCCCGATCGGCGTATTAGGCATGATTGATGGTGGCGACCGAGATGAAAAAATTCTCTGCGTTCCCGACAAAGATCCTCGCTATGCACAGATTAAGTCGATCAAAGACATTGCGCCCCACTACTTGGACGAAATCAGCGAGTTCTTTAAAACCTACAAGAACCTGGAAAAGAAAGTAACCGAAATCTTAGACTGGGAAGACGCTGACAAAGTCGCAGCCCTAGTTGCTAAAGGTATTGCTGCTTACAAGTAGCCTGCAAACAGCCTAGAGATAAGAGATAATTGAGCTGGTACAGGTTTTTCTGTGCCAGCTTGAAACTGCATCAGCTTTTGAGAGATTTTTATTATGTTGCGTACCCTGTTATTTGGCAAAATCCATAGCTGCACTGTTACCGCAGCCAATTTGAACTATATGGGCAGCATCAGTATTGATACAATATTGCTGCAAGCTGCTAATATCCTGCCTTACGAACAGGTGCAGGTAGTAAATGTCAACAACGGTCAACGCTTCATGACCTATGCCATTATTGCTCCTGCTGGCTCGGGGGCGATCGAACTTAATGGTGCTGCTGCCAGATTAGGTGAACCAGGAGATCGACTAATTATTATGACCTACGGCCAGCTCACCCTCCCAGAAATCAGCCATCATTGCCCCCAAGTAGCCATGGTCGATGGCAAAAATCAGCTTGTAGAAGTTTTGCAATACGACGATCTGTTGGCAGAACATATCACTCCGATTACTGTCAGCAGCCACAATTAACTCATGATATTCCAGGGTGGAATTATCATCGACACCTCAGTCTAGATAACAATCACAACAAGTATGGCAGAACAAGAAAAACGTAGGCTGCGATGGCGGCTGCTGTTGGGCGAAAGTAGCGCAGATTTACTGGGAAGTCTGTCGGCAGAATGGCAAAACCGCGAAACCGCGATCGGCTACCTGTACGATCAAGAGAACGCCGATCGAAATATCCGTAAAGATCAACAAGATCGGTCAGGCAGCTTAGATCCTAGCGAACTCACCGTGCCCGATTGGATTAATGCCGTCCATGAACTATTTCCCCAAAAGACGATCGAGCGCCTAGAAAAAGATGCCCTAGAGCGTTATCACCTAGAAGAAATGGTAACTAATCCTGATCTATTAGCGCGGGTGCAGCCCAGTCCTACTTTACTCAAGGCCGTATTGCGAACCAAGCATTTGATGAACCAGGCTGTCTTAGAGATGGCCCGAGAGTTGGTGCGCAAAGTAGTAGAGCAATTAATGGAGAAAGTAGCTCGATCGGTGCAGTCGCCGTTTTTAGGGAGTATTAATCGTCAGCAGCGCTCTTACCTGAAAGTCGCTAAGAACTTTGATGCTCGGACTACCGTGAGAAGGAATTTACGAAACTACAACCCCGATCGGCAGCAGCTAGTGATCGAAACTCCTTATTTCAACTCTCGTGTGCGTCGCCAAGCCGATAAATGGCAGATGATTATTTTGGTTGATGAATCTGGCAGCATGTTAGATAGCGTGATTCACTCGGCAGTGACAGCGGCGATTTTCTTTGGGGTAAAGAGCCTCAAGACTCATTTATGTTTATTCGATACCTCGGTGGTGGATGTGACAGCAGATTGCACTGATCCGGTGGAAACTTTGATGAAGGTGCAGTTGGGAGGCGGCACCGATATTGGGGGAGCTTTGAGCTATGCAGCGACTTTAGTAGAGAATCCGCGTCGGACTATAGTTATTTTGATTACTGACTTTTATGAGGGCGCACCGATCGATCAATTGTTGTCTATAACTAAGCAGCTTGTAGAAAGCGGTGTGCATTTGTTAGGTTTGGCAGCCTTGGATGAACAGGCCAACCCAAACTACGATCGAGATTTGGCACAGCAGATGGTGAATTTGGGTGCCCAAGTGGGAGCCATGACTCCAGGGGAGCTAGCGGCTTGGGTGGCGGAAAAGGTGAGGTAAGATGCGTCAAGATTTAGTGTTGTTGACCAGTGATGATTTAGTGACCTTGAGCAATCGGGGGATTGTGAAGCGCGCTCAGCAAGAGTTGCAGTCATTGGAGCTACAAGCCGAGTTTCAGGAAGATGCTGCGGGTAATGTAGAAGTCCAGTGGTCTGATGACGTTTGTTGTAAACTCCCTGCCAATGTCACGATCACCCAAGGACAATGTAGTTGTCTAGCGACTAGTCTTTGTCGGCACATTGTGCGATCAGTGTTGGCTTATCAAGCCAAGGATCTGAATACAGAACAGCCAGAACCAGTAGCGATCGCCTGGAATCCGGCGGAGATTAGTGATGAGTTATTGATAGCTCAATATTCTAAAGCCCAGTTGACCAAACTGCGATCGCAATATTTAGCGGGTTTTGTGATTGGTGTAAACTGTGGCACCAAGCCTACAGCTCACTTTCACACCTTGTCCTTAAACCTCCGCTTTCTAGTACCCAACGATCTACGTTATACCCATTGTGATTGTAGTGAAGCGGCACCTTGTAGTCATGTACCTTTGGCAGTATGGGCTTTTCGAGAATTGGGCGACCGCATTCATGGCCTGATTTCTACTGCTATTGAAGTAATTCCCACTGCTTTACTTGATGATATCGAAATCCATTTATTGGAGTTAGCAGCATGTGGAATTGCCAATATGGAACGTACTTTACCTGACAGATTGAACCGCCTAGAACAGCGCTGTCGGGCTGGGGATCTGGTGTGGTTAGCAGAAATATTGGTGGATTTATTGCAAGCTTATCATCTATATCAACAGCGGGATGGTAGTTTTGCCCCCGATCGAGTAGTTGCTCTTCTGGCTGAACTATGGATGCGCAGTGATGCCATTCGCCATCGAGATTTGAGCGGTCATCAAATTCCCCAGCTTTTAATTGGCGGCAGTCAACTAGATAAAACTAGCAGCTTAGGTGCTAGTCGTTTGGTGGGTCTGGGGTGTGGTGTTACGATGCAAAGCAAAGGAGTCACTCTGACCACCTATTTGCAAGACTCTGATTCGGGGACTTTGATGGCGATGCCCAGGTACTTTGCCAATGCTGATGATCGGCCAGTAGATTTTCAGCAACTAGCGCAAACTACTATCATTAAAGGCTTAAGCTTGGCAAATATCGGTGCTGGACAATTGTTAACCAAAGGCGGCAAGCGCACTCCTAGCGATGAGTTTGTCCCCGGTCGCACTACTCTGAGCCTACATCCTCAATCTTTTCGCTGGGAGCAGCTTCGATCGCCGTTATTAGTTGATTCCTTTGCTGATTTACAGGCAACTTTGGAAGATTTGCCCCCTCGATCGCTCCGTCCCCGCCGGGTGACCGAGAGTTTACATGTGCTGCCAATCAGCCAAGTAGAGCAAGTGTCTTTTGACCCAATCAGCCAAAATATTCGCGCTACGTTGGTAGATGTTGCTGGCGATCGAGCTTTACTCATCCACCCCTACAACAGTCGCGGCGCAGCAGGAGCCGAGGCTTTGCTGGAGCAATTGAAATCTCAAGATCTGCGGTTTGTAGCTGCTCAGGTGAGCTTGGGAGCAGGTGAATTGGTGCTAGCGCCATTGTCTTTGGTCTTTGAGTCTGATGGTCAGCGGAGCTTGTTGCAACCTTGGATTGATGTAGGAAAAAATGCAACTGCGGCTTCATTAGATGCCTCCCTAATGCCCGCGCAATCACCAGTAGTTGACTACTTGCAGCAGTTATCGATCGCTCTCGCAGATCTATGGTTGGTAGGCTTAAATAAGGCTGATGAAATGCACTGTCGGCAGTGGCAAGAGTTACTGGAACAAGGGAGATCGATCGGCTTTCAGCGATTACTAACACCAATAGAATTATTGAGTGCAGCGCTGAGTCAAAAATCTCATGCGTTAATCTGGAATTCACAGCCTGCAATCCTAGCCCTAACAACTTTGACCGTTCTCTGTGAACTATCGCACCAAGCACTTGCTGAAGAAACAAAATAGCCTTTTAGCTAATAGACAGATATGATGTTCAGAGCCACCAATATTGATGCTCATGTCTACTTCTGACACCCTATCACTATCGATCGAGCGTCTGCCCCTAGCTGTCTATTACGAAATCGCAGCACATTTGCGGCAGTTATCAGGCATTCGGGTAGAAATATTGCCCCAAATCGATCCTCAGTTCGATTACTTGCAAAGCCAAGTTGGTGGTCTGTCGATCGATTACAGTGAACTTAGCGTGGTTGATCGCACCAAAGCCACCGAAATTTTAGACTACTACCATCAGCGTTATGGAGACACCGCATACCATCGATCGTAGGTTTTAGCTCTGGAAGCCTTTGATGTGCTCGTTCGCGAAACGTTTCATTGTTAAGGAAACTACTTTGTTAATGCGCTCTGCGAAAGCCAACTATTTCTTAGTGTTATGAGACTGGAAGCGACCAGCAATGAATTCTCGTTGTTTGAGATGCTTAGTTTTACGGCTAGTCACCCGCTCTCGCCACATCCGAAAGCTCGAAGCCTGCATTTCCCGACGCATCAGGGCAATCACATCTTTTTCCAGTAGACCAAACTGAAGTTCGATCGCCTCAAAGGGAGTACGGTCTTCCCAAGCCATTTCTACAACTCGATCGATATCAGCCTGAGGCAAAGCAGGAGTCTTCATAAAAATTAAGAGTAAATATTGTGAGCAAAAAGCCCCTCTCATGAAGGGCTTTTTGTTTATCAATGAGTTAAAAGATTAACCATTGATGGCAGGGGCAGTCAAAGCTACAGGAGTTGCTTCACCAGCAGCCAAGTCCAAGGGGAAGTTGTGAGCGTTGCGCTCATGCATTACTTCCATGCCTAAGTTAGCGCGATTGATGATGTCAGCCCAAGTGTTAATTACGCGGCCTTGAGTATCAATTACCGAAGAGTTGAAGTTGAAACCGTTCAGGTTGAAAGCCATGGTGCTTACACCCAGAGCAGTAAACCAAATTCCAACTACCGGCCAAGCACCCAACAAGAAGTGAAGTGAGCGGCTGTTGTTGAAAGAAGCATATTGGAAGATCAAGCGACCGAAGTAGCCGTGAGCTGCAACGATATTGTAGGTTTCCTCTTCTTGACCGAACTTGTAGCCGTAGTTTAAAGATTCGACCTCAGTTGTTTCACGAACCAGTGAAGAAGTTACCAAAGAACCATGCATGGCAGAGAACAATGAACCACCGAAGACACCAGCTACACCGAGCATGTGGAAGGGGTGCATTAAAATGTTGTGCTCAGCTTGGAATACGATCATGAAGTTGAAAGTACCGCTGATACCCAAAGGCATACCGTCAGAGAAAGAACCTTGGCCGATCGGGTAAATCAAGAATACTGCGGTGGCTGCTGCAACAGGTGCGGAGTAAGCAACACAGATCCAAGGGCGCATACCTAAACGGTAAGACAGTTCCCACTCACGACCCATGTAGCAGAAGATTCCGATTAAGAAGTGGAATACTACTAGTTGGTAGGGACCACCGTTGTACAACCACTCATCTAAGGAAGCTGCTTCCCAGATAGGGTAGAAGTGCAGGCCAATTGCGTTAGAAGAAGGAATTACTGCACCAGAGATAATGTTGTTTCCGTACATCAGGGAACCAGCTACTGGCTCACGGATACCATCAATATCAACTGGAGGAGCGGCGATGAAAGCAACGATGAAACAAACATTTGCTGAAAGCATCACTCTCATCTGTTTTGCTTATGCTTTGTAATATTCTATCTCAGACATACCCACTAAAAAGTACGTCAGTGTTATGTATTTTGAAAATTATTTTTGTCTATTCACTAAGAATAGCGAAGATTTTGTGATGCACAAAAGCTTTGCCTAGAACTATTTTATTCATACAACAATACCATTTAACAGTCTAGACGGAAAATCTTCCGGATCTAGCTTGCATACTATTGAAGCAGTGGAAAAGCGCTGTGATTGAAGCAAGGTCACTTTGTCTGCTACTGGTTGATACAAAACGGAAAAACACCATTCTAGAATTTTCGGATCGGTGAGCCGCGAATGTGCTAGATGAATGTGCATACAAGTGTCAAATGCAGTCAAGAACCTCCATGACTATCGTAGTAAACATGTTCTTAAAAGGTTGCCTAATGCTCAAAAATTGGTTTCTACTTGCGTCTGTCTCCTGTGGCGTAGGATTCGGCTCTACCTTTGTAATTAGTCGCAATCTGCAACAGTCTACGTTGGCAGGTTTAGTTACAGTACCCGCTGTTGCGACTAGTCTGACACTACTGTCTCATCAACGCAAGCGAGAGATAGAGCGTCAAGTAGCTAAATCCCAGTCTAGTCTAAATCATGTACGGCAGCAAGAGCAAGTTGTCCAAGACAACTATCAAAAAGTCAGCACACAAGGACAGAAGCTGCAAACGGAAATTGCCCAGCTCAGGCTGAATGTAGATCAATATCGAGAAAAACGGGCTAAATTAGAACAGGAAATAAATTCTTTAGTGCTACACAAGCAGGCACAAGAATCTTCATTAGCTCAATTAGAAACACAAATTACCAATAAACAGAACAACTTAGAAAAAATTAATGTTGAGTTAGCTCAAAGTAAATCAAAAAGAAAATTAGAAATTGATGCAGAAATACGTCAAAATTCCATCTTCAAGAAACAACTAGAATTTGAAATTGCTTATTTACAGGATCAAGAAAGAAGTCTTCACGCACGAATAGCTTTGCATGAAGTTGATTTAAAGGACGATGTTAACCCTCAGATTGGTATTAAAGAATGGGGGGAAAGTTTAATATTTAAAGATAACCCACATTTAAAAATATTAGAACATATTGATCGCCATAATGTAATTAATGAATCAGAAGTTAATTTTAAACTGGGTAATTCTCGTAAGGGCAGAGAATTTGCAAACAAGTTCCGAGACTATTTACCATATTTACCATTTTCAATAGAGGTGGAACCATCAAGTAGCGGTAACCGCTACATCAAAGCAATCGTCACGATTGCCAAATCACAAAACTTCTCTGCGGTTTTGCCGCCAGATGTGGTAACAACGGAATTTCCACTTCTCGAAACTGATCGTTCTAATTCGGCATTAGAAGAGCAAGCAATTCAAGATTCAGCTTTTGATATTGAATCACAGTCAAATGATGATTTAATTGAGTATAACAACATGTACTATAATTGTCGTTCTTGCGGAAGCGCTCCTGTTCGTGGCCATGATTACTGTTACAAATGTAACTAGTATTAAAATGATTGTATTTCAACAATTAAGTCAATTCACATTAATTAAACGTCAATTCAAATTTACCCAGGAAAGAAAATCATGCAAATCAACAATCAAGACATCGAACATGTATTTGAAAGACTGAGATCGGGAATAGTTCCAGCACGAGGGTTAGAAACTTTTGCTGTAGGCATTGATCGATCAAGAGACGAAATCAAACGCCAATTAAACTTAGCTAGCAATCGAGAGGGAGTTTTTAAATTTATCAGAGGTGGTTATGGTTGTGGTAAAACCTTTGCCTCACGATTAGCACTTCTAGATGCTCGCTCCGAGGAGTTTGCCACTAGCTTCGTTGTGGTTTCAGACAACGACTTGCATTTCCACAAATTTGATGATGTTTATCGTAAGGTAGTACAAGAATTAGGGACAAGTGAATGCGAACGCGGTGCGCTAGGATTCATTATAGATCGTTGGATTGGGCGGATAGAAGATGCTTTGATTGCTGGTGGAGCCGATCCAGATAAGTCAGATTTTGATGGGAAAGTAGAAAAAAGACTTGAGGAAGATTTAAACTCTCTGACTCAGGGACAAGCACCTAGAGATATGATTCGTGTACTGCGATCAATTTTCAAACTAAAACAAAGTAATGAGACAGAGGATGCTAGTACGCTGATTTCTTGGCTCTCTGGGAGTGAAAATGTAGCTGCAAAAACTAAGCGAATTGCCCAAATCAAAGGTGATATTAGTAGCGATAAAGCAATGGATTATCTCCAAGGTATTTTGGCGATCACTAAAGCTGCTGGCTATAAAGGACTAGTAATTGCGATCGATGAAGTAGAGACTATTTTAAGAATGCGAACAGACATTCGAGAAAAGTCTTTGAATGGCATTCGACAAATTTGTGATGCATCTGATCAGTATCATGGTTTATTTTGGATTTTTACAGGTACACCAGAATTCTTTGATACAAATCGTGGGGTGGCAGGATTAGCTCCATTACATAATCGATTGAAACTAATCCAAAATGGTAGATTTTATAATCAGCGCCAGCCGCAACTAGTACTCAAACCTTTCGATGCTGAAAGTTTAAAAGAATTAGCCTTCAAATTGCGGGAATTATATCCTACCGATAATCGTTCTCAGCTCAATGCCAAAGTCACCCCGGAATTCATCGATCTACTAGTCGCCAAAATAACCGAAGGATTTGGTGGGGATGTGGGAATTGTGCCTCGTGAGTTTCTGCGTCAATTGGTTACTATATTTGACTTGGCTATTACAGAACCAGAATTCGATCCGCTGAAGGATATCGACTACAAATTGGAGTTTAATAGTGAAGAAATTCATATGATCAAAGGTCAATCATATTTTAATTTAGAACCAGAGGATCATGATAAATATGCAGTGACATTTTAAGAATGGGCAGAAAAATAACCTTTTAGTGGGCAAAGGGTCTGTATTTCAGATTGAGTCAACTCGTGATCTTTCTTTCCACCATAACATCTTCGGGGTATTATAAACTCTGATCAAACCAAATTTTGCTATTAACTATTGACCAATTCACTTATGAATTCTGTTTTTAACCGTTTTCCTGATCGACTGCAATCAGCGATTGTCTCACAATTGGGTTGGACATCTCTACGCCCGGTGCAAGAACTCGCTGGCAATAAACTTTTAGACGGCTATAATTCTCTGATTCTCGCCCCGACAGCAGGAGGGAAAACAGAAGCTTGTATGTTTCCCTTGTTGGCGCAAATGATAGAAAGAGAACCGAGAGGAGTAGGCATTCTCTACATCGCTCCAATTAAAGCTTTACTCAATAATCAAGCGGATCGATTTCAGAGCTATACTCAAATGATTGGCTTAAACCGGTTCTTATGGCATGGGGATATCAAAAAATCACAGAAAAATACCTTTATTCGCAATCCTACTACTGTATTGATGACTACCCCTGAATCTTTAGAAGGAATGTTGATATCACCAAGCATACCTCATCAGGAAATTTTTGTAGGCTTACGAGCGATCGTTATCGATGAAATTCATGCTTTAGCAGGAAACGATCGCGGCTCTCATTTAATGTCTGTCTTGGAAAGATTGCTGAAAGTTACTAATTATGATGTACAGCGAATTGGATTGAGTGCAACAGTCGGTAATCCTGAATGTATTTCACAGTGGCTCCAAGGAACATCCCGGCGTTCTAGTTGTGTTATTAATCCACCATCAATACCCAGCAAAAAAGAGATTCGCATTCTCTTGAGAGACTCTCAAATAGCTATTATCGAACAAGCCAGCTTGATGGCAAGAGCAAAAAAGAGCTTATTTTTTTGTCAAAGCCGAGCATTATCTGAAGAAATTGCTGCTGGTATAAATTCACAGGGCACAGATGTATTTGTACATCATAGTTCTGTTGCTTTAGAAGAACGAGCTTTAGCCGAAGCAAAATTTCAAGACGGTCATAATAATTGTATTGTTTGTACATCTACTCTAGAATTAGGCATCGATGTTGGAGATTTAGATGCTATTTTTCAGCATCAAGTCCCTAAGACAGTTTCTTCCTTTTTGCAACGGATGGGACGCACTGGTAGACGAGATAGACAGACCTCAAACACCACCTTCTTTCTGGACAATTCTGACAGTTTATTACACGCGATCGCCTTGGTGGAGTTAGCCCGTAAATATTGGGTGGAGTCAGTCAACATTATCAATCGTAATTGGGCTGTTTTAGTTCAACAATTACTAGCTATAACAATGCAGTTTGGGGCAGTTAGTCCTGAAGAATGCTGGCAACAACTATCGATCGTGTCAGACTTTCAAGGCATTAGTAGAGATGAATTTGATAGATTAATTCGACACATGATCACTGCGAAATATCTTTATATGACAAAAGGAGTTCTATCAATAGGTATTCAAACAGAAAAAGTATTTGGACACAAGAATTTTTTGGCGCTGTATGCTGTTTTCACTACTTCTACGAACTACGAGGTGTATACGATATCTGGAGAGCATATTGGCTCTTTAGACCAAGATTTTGTAAAGACATTAACTCCAGAAATAACTTGTTTTTTACTCGGTGGGCGTGCTTGGATCACCACTTTTGTTCATCATCCCGATCTCAAAGTAGAAGTAATGACTGCCCCACAAGGAAGAACACCGAAATGGGGACAATCTATGTTGAATATTCTCAGTTGGGAAATCTGTCAAGAAATAGCTGCTATTCTTAGATCTACTCGTGATATTCCATATCTCGATCTGGGTGCTCAAAATGCTTTAACTGAGTGTCGCATTGATTTAGGTAGACACACTGAGAACAAAATCTACTGGGAACCTGATCGAGCTATTTGTTGGACATTTGCCGGTCAACGAATTAATCAAGCTATAAAATATGGTTTGGAATACCTCTATGACTGGAAGGTAGACGTAGATAACTTCAGTATATTGATTGAAAGAGATGTGCTCAATTATTCAGCACTAACAACAGCAATAGAAAAAATTCTCACACTAGAGTTTTGGCAAACACAAGAAATTCAAAATTATTTGCAAGATCGGATACCTAATTATCATCTTAGTAAATTCCAGCAAGTTTTACCCGATCAATATGCTCTAGAAATAATCCAAAATTATTTGTTAGATATTGAAGGAATCAGTAAATTGCGTAAATTTTTCTCAGAGGGCATCTGAGAAGTGAAAGACTACGCTAGTTGCAGGAGCATGAGACGTATCATGGCTATATAGATAAATGTCTCAGAAGTTTCTAGCAAGATCTCATCGTTTTTGGCTAAAGGCCGCAGGTATTCTCACTCTCCCCTAAAATTCGTATTGAGGGTAAATTCAGAGAGATTGAGGCACAAAGTAAAAGTTAGAGATTATCGAGCCAGTTAGAAAGATCGGCGATCGAAGAGAACCGAAAAACAGAATTAGCCAGCGATTGAAATTGCTCAACATCAAGAGCCTCAACCTGAGCAATGAGTTCAGGAGGAACAGGATTAAATTTTTCGGTAAGAAACAAAACAACCATTTCCCGACGACCAACCTGCTCGGCAGCAGCGATTTTTTCGAGATAAAGAGGCGATAACTGCATAAATAAATCCTGCTCTTCGGGTGTGCGAGAAGACCTTGCCTCTAGAATAACCTTAAAATTGGCTAATGAGTCCATCAAAGGATTACGGTAGGGATGATCAATCGGCAATTGGGCTAATTCAGCAAAAGCCTGAGATTGACAGCTACCGTTACCCAATAGTCGAAACCAGAGAGTATCAGCGGTTTTGGGTAACTGATGTACAACAATAAAGCCAGTGTGCCAATTCGGAGGCGTAAATAAAACCCCAGGCGGCCAATCAATATCTTGAACAGCACCAAAACCACTTTGGACAGCCGGAGAAAGAGTTGGCGTGATAATCCAGAGAAAAGGCCGCTGCTCAGGAATCAGAGGAATTTGTTTAGCGCGTTTGGCTTGACGAATAATGTCATTATGCACCTCAAAAAGCTTAGAGGCACAAGCCCGAATTTCGTGAGGGGAAGCAGCATTCCTAAATGGCTCAAATAAAGTAGCCCGAGGGATACAGCGCAATAACAATCCTAGTTCGATCGGGAGCGAGATTGATGGTGAAGGTTTAAAGTAAACATCTACCTCTCGGATTTCGGCACTGACTTTTTTGGCTGGAGTGAACTCCCCGATCGTCGAGAGCAAAGGCTCGAAGCAATGTTTGGCAAATTGGTCATGAGGTGTACGGGTCATGCTGACTCTAGATTGACAATTAAAGATTTGCTCAGTTCTAACTTTATACTTCAAGTTCAGTTCATGCAGCAAAAAAAGTAAGCCCCTCAATCTGAGGGACTTACTTTTTTGATTAAACTAGAAATTAACCATTGATGGAAGGAGCAGTCAAAGCGACAGGAGTTGCTTCACCAGCAGCCAAATCCAAGGGGAAGTTGTGAGCATTGCGCTCATGCATTACTTCCATACCTAAGTTAGCGCGGTTGATGATATCAGCCCAGGTGTTGATCACGCGGCCTTGAGTATCAATTACCGAAGAGTTGAAGTTGAAACCGTTCAGGTTGAAAGCCATGGTGCTAACGCCCAGAGCAGTGAACCAGATTCCGACTACTGGCCATGCACCCAACAAGAAGTGCAGTGAACGACTGTTGTTGAATGAAGCATATTGGAAGATCAAGCGACCGAAGTAGCCGTGAGCTGCAACGATGTTGTAAGTTTCTTCTTCTTGGCCGAACTTGTAACCATAGTTTAAAGATTCAACTTCAGTTGTTTCACGAACTAGTGAAGAAGTTACCAAAGAACCATGCATGGCAGAGAATAACGAACCACCGAAGACACCAGCCACACCGAGCATGTGGAAGGGGTGCATTAAGATATTGTGCTCAGCTTGGAATACGATCATGAAGTTGAAAGTACCGCTGATACCCAAAGGCATACCGTCAGAGAAAGAACCTTGGCCAATCGGGTAAATCAAGAATACTGCGGTGGCTGCTGCAACAGGTGCGGAGTAAGCAACACAGATCCAAGGACGCATACCCAAGCGGTAAGACAATTCCCACTCACGACCCATGTAGCAGAAGATTCCGATTAAGAAGTGGAATACTACTAGTTGGTAAGGACCACCGTTGTACAACCATTCGTCTAAGGAAGCTGCTTCCCAGATTGGGTAGAAGTGCAAGCCAATTGCGTTAGAAGAAGGAATTACTGCACCAGAGATGATGTTGTTTCCGTACATCAACGAACCAGCTACTGGCTCACGGATACCGTCGATATCAACTGGAGGAGCGGCGATGAAAGCGATTACGAAGCAGATAGTAGCAGAAAGCAAGGTGGGGATCATGAGAACGCCGAACCAGCCTACATAGAGGCGGTTCTCTGTGGAGGTTACCCAGCCGCAGAAGCGATCCCATACATTGGCGCTTTCGCGCTGTTGTAAGATAGTTGTCATTTGATAATTCCGGTATGAATGTGTTTCTTGCGAAACGTTGTTGTCTTTATACATCCCTACATTAGAAGCAAAATTAAGGAATGTAAAGGAAACTGTCATGCGTTGAACGTATCACTCTCATCAGTTTTAATTATGATTAATATCTAGTTAATCAAAACATCGGCCTATCTAAGACAGAGATCGATCGAACAGGCAGAGCAAGAGGTAACATGTATTCGCTGTTCCTGAATTGATTTGTGCCCATGGAATATTACATCGCCCCCAGCTTTTTAGACAAACTCTCAGTTCACATCACCAAAAACTACCTAGACTTGCCC
>JANNEH010000060.1:0-2252 GCA_031378405.1 Synechococcales cyanobacterium OTE_75_metabat_409 | reverse complement strand
CCGATCGTCAGCAGCAGTCAAAACTTCGGCTGTTTGACCAAGGCGCGGTACTCTAATTCTTTCGCCGACTTTGGGTTGATAGCCCACTGGTGGCGGAGCCGGTGTGGCGCGAGCTTGGATGATCCGATTTAGTTCGGCAGTAGCTTTTTGGGCATCTTGACCGCTGGGATTGCCCTGTTGCAATTGGCGAATGGTTTTGGCAATTTCGGCTTTGGCGGCATCAATTTCGGCCTGAATGGATTGATCCTGAGCAATTTTGAGCTGTTGCTCGCGGGCTTGTAATTCGGCGGCTTTTTGGCTCACTTCTAAGTAAAAAGCCTCGGCTTGTTGCAGTAGTTCAGCAGCGGCTTGGGCTTTGGCCTCTTGTAAACGGCGCTGCGCTTCTAGACCGGCAATAATTTCGTTAACTTCGCCCCCACCAGCCAAGCCCACCTGGCTCTCGGCGGCCACAATCACCGCCTCGCTCAAACCCAAACGGCGGGCGATCGCCAGGGCATTAGATCTCCCCGGAATACCCCAGAGCAACCGGTAGGTGGGCGACAAGCTCACGTCGTCAAATTCTACTGAAGCATTTTCAAACCGATCATCTTCATATTTCAGCGCCTTTAATTCCCCATAGTGAGTGGTAGCAATGGTTAAATATGCTCGATCGGCCAAGTGGGTCAACAAAGCCCTGGCTAGGGCGCTGCCTTCCGCCGGATCGGTGCCAGCTCCAACTTCGTCGAGTAAAACCAAGGAGTTGACGGAACTCAGAGCAATCTCATCTAAGATCCGACCAATCCGGCGAATATGGCCAGAAAAAGTCGAAAGGCTTTGCTGCAAAGACTGTTCGTCACCAATATCGGCCAAAATCTTGTCGAACCAAGGAATTTCTACTGGTTCTTTGGCAGGCACATACAATCCCACTTTGGCCATCAGAGAGGCGATTGCCAAGGTTTTGAGAGTCACTGTCTTGCCCCCAGTATTCGGGCCAGTAATGGTCACCACGCGGGTATGAGGCTGAATTACCAAATCTGTTGGCACCACGGCACCGCCTTGCTCATGCTGTTGCTGCCAGACCAACAGGGGATGACGGAGCTGACGCAGGGTAATTTGCTGCCGATCTTCCAGCAAATTGGCTGCGATCAACCGAGGGGGATTGGCTCCTAACCAGTTGCTATAACGGTAGCGAGCAGCGGCCAGATCGATCGCGGTCGCCACTGTCAATAAAATTTCTAAATCAGCCTGAACTTCTGTGACCTTGGCACTGAGTTCGCGACAAATAATCTCGACTTCTCGTTGTTCTTGGCGCTGCAACTGGCGCAGTTGGTTGCCCAGGCTCACAATGGCATGGGGTTCTATATATAGGGTAGAACCACTGGCCGAGACATCGTGAACCACCCCAGGGATGGTTTCTTTGTGAGTAACTTTGACTTGAATCACAAACCGATCGCTGCGCTGGGTAATAATCGGTTGATGAATGGCGTTGCTATGCCGTTGCAAAATATTTTGCAACGATTTCTGAATCCGATCGCGGGTGTTTTTGAGTTCAATTCTGATCAATCTCAGTTTTTCGCTGGCTCGATCGGTCACATCGCCATGGTCATCAATGCAGTGATAAATTTCTTGTTCTAGCTCGGGGTAAGTGCGGATGTTAATAACCAATGCTTGCAAGATCGGAATATTTTCGCTGCTGTCGATCGATCTACGCATCCGTCGCATCCCGGCCAAAGTGGTAGCCAGATCATAGAGTTCGCGGCCATTCAACACCCCTTGCACGCTGGCGCGCTGTAAGGGAACAGTGATATCTATAATGCCATCGAAGCTCAAGCTATTGCCGAGCTGTTGTTCTATCAGACCAATTTCTTGGGTTTGCCCCAGCAAGTCTCGGCTTTGCTCGATTGTATCTGGAATCAATAACTGCCGCGCCGCAACCGCACCCAACTTAGTGGCAGCAAAGGTGGCCAAATGTTGGCCAATTCGCGCCCATTCTAATAGGGAGAGGGTTTCAGATTCGATCGAAGAGAAATGATTCAAGGGATTTGGGCAAGAGCAATGAGTAGGAATATTGCTGCTCTAAGTGATGACTGTGCTACTCACTACCGAACTTAACACTTTCGATCAGCTAGTCGCAACCACTCGACCTATTCCATTTGTTGAAATTTTTGTGCCAAATCTTTCGCGCTAAACTGCTTGTCGATTGTACTAACACCTTAATTCTCTAGCATCCACTTCAGGATTCCTAGAATCCGATCGAGGGGCATCAGGGCATA
>JANNEH010000041.1:0-11430 GCA_031378405.1 Synechococcales cyanobacterium OTE_75_metabat_409 | reverse complement strand
CTGACATCAACAAGCCAATCGGGGCGATGCTGGACAAGGCAATCCACAAAAACACCCCGGTGGTGATATTGGTCACGACCAAATTCTGACCAAAGGGCACAATCAGGTAAGAAAGAAATACCGGCAATACTACTACAATTGGTCCGATCGTGAACAAATAAGGATCGGAACTAGCTGGTGAAATATCTTCTTTAAATAACAGCTTCAAACCATCGGCCACTGGCTGCAACACCCCCAATGGGCCAGCAAATTCTGGGCCGATCCGCTGTTGAGCTGCTGCCGACACCTTGCGCTCTAGCCAGACGTTCACAAATACGCCCAAGGTAGCACCAATCAGCATCAGCAACATTGGGAAAGGCATCCAGAGCACCTTCGCCAATTCGCCGGCAATCCCAACTGCGTTGAGAGATTCGATAAAAGTTCCTTGTAAGTCAATGCCAGCGCTCATCGCCACCTCATAATCGATCGATATGATTTTCCGAGTTCAAAGGGATCTCGTCCCCCTGCTCAGTATATCGTTGGTTGTAAATTAATAGGTTGACTTCTGTAACAATCACGCCCAGCCTTTCAAGATATAAGCCCACATCCCAATATATTCTTTCAAAGCTAAAGTAAATTTATCTAGCTTTTCGGTATTAGGGATCATGCCCAAAATAAAGGCTTCTGGGGTACGCAATGGCTCTTCTAGCTCGTTTTTAGAGATCAAATAATCACTGGGAGCCGGAATTACATTCATTTTTAGCTTGCGAAAAATCCGTAGCGATCAAGGCATATGAAAAGCCGATGTTACCAACAACACCTGGTTGATTTTGCGCTCGGCCATAATTTTTTGCACATTGACAGCATTTTCATAAGTATTTAGCGAAGTAGGATCTTCAATAATCGCCGAGGCCGGAATACCATAGTCTTTCTGGAACATTTTTGAAATATCCGTAGATTCTGGATCTCCACCATCCATCCATTCAGCCCGTCCACCACTAATAATTACCACAGGAGCCTTACCCTGTTTATATAACTGGGCGGTATAAGTTACTCGATCGCCCTGTTCCCGCAGATCTGGGTTCACCCGAGGATAGGCCACAGAGCGGGTAGCCCCACCGAGCAAAACGATCGCCTCAGCTTGGGGTAGATCTCCTTGGGGAATGTGTCGCCATTCCAAAGATTGCAGCAGCCAGTTAGTTGTCCAAACATTCCCCGATATCCAAATCACTGCCAGGGATAGACCGATCGGCACTGCTACCCAGCGCGACTTGCGCCACAGCATGATCAAAGCAACAACCAATAAAATACTGGCTACACCTAGGGGGTAGACAAACAGTAAGGGGAAAAGTTTGGAAAAGAAAAGTGACATGAAGTTGGGTAGTTGCCAATTCCCACATGATAGGCCAAGATTTGCTTGCTGTTACTTCCGAACAGCCATACTAGAAACCTTGGAGCGATCCCAGCCGTTTTTAAAGAGCTTTTTAGAATCATCATTCACTTCTGCCGCCTTGGCTGCCAATTCGCTCATCAGATCGATCGGGCGTTCTTGGTAACCATTGCTCATTGCCATATATTTTTTGTACAGCTTCAAACCAGGTAGATCTAAGGCAAACTCTGCCGGAATGCGGTATTTTTTAGCTGGATATTTTTCTCGGATCGCCGTAATCGATTGATAATAGCGATGAAACTCTTTAACTGTGGCTAGTAGATCCTGAAACTTGGCATAAGATGCTTGATAACGTTTTTTCAGGCCAATAAATTGTAATACTTTACGATGGGTTTCTGGAGAGTTAGCTTCTTCTTTTAAATCTAGTACTGCACCAATTTTTTCAAAAGCATTAGATTTTTCTAACACCATTAACATCAAGCCATCTAAATCGACTAAATTCGCCCCATCTAAGTGATCGATCGACTCACCAATTTTACCAATAATTGAATAATCTGACATATGGTTTTTCTTGAACAGACGCAACAGATCAATGCCAAAATCGTTCTCGGAAACTTTCACTACTGCTGAAGCATAGGTGGCGATCGCTCCTCTGCCTTCCTCGGTTTTTAGCTCAGCACAAACAATCTCGGCTTTATCTAAGACTTTTTTCTTGAGTTCATGCCGATCGACATTTTCTTGGTTTAATAAATCGGTGATAAATTCGTAAAAATCTTGCTGGCTCTTGCTATGATACTGGGACTCTACTTGATAAATAGCCGCAAAACTCTTTTGGGCATCGATCGCCACATTGAGCATGTCTACGACAGCACTTAAGTCGGTATATTCATAAACATTGTGAGCAATGTAGCTTTTGATTTTAGAAAACATCGAAAATTCATTGTTCTGAAATTTCTCGCTGTCTAAATTTTCAGCTTTTTGCACCAGATATTTCAGATTAGTCAGGTCTCGACGGTGCTGTCTGATATCACTCTCAGGTACATGCTCTTTGAGTATCCGCTGCACCAGGTTAGTAGATACTGGAGCTTGAGAGAATTTCTTGAAGTTTTTGACCACATAAGCCAAAGAAAACAACATCAAGCCGCCAGCAACCACCGCCAAAACTGGTGCTGCATCAATCAATGGTGCATAAACAGGCGGATTGGTACTAGAAGGCGTGGTAGTGGAAGTCGGCATTGGATTCCCTAAAAACTAATTCCGGCGACCGCACAGGTCATAGAGTTATTTTCAGTTTACCCAGGTTACCAACTGTCACACACACCAGCATTAAAATAAATCCAAATCAGTCAGCGCACCAAGGCTGCTAGAAGAAACCAATTTGGCATATTTACCCAATACACCTGTGCGATAGCGGGGAGCAGGAGCTTGCCAACGAGCACGCCGATCGGCCAACTCTGTGGCTGGTACAACGAGTTCCAAAGACCTTTGTGCGGCATCGATCGAGATCGTGTCTCCTTCTTGCACCAGGGCAATAGTTCCACCGACATATGCTTCAGGCGCAACATGTCCGACCACCATCCCGTAGGTACCACCAGAAAAGCGCCCATCGGTAATCAGAGCTACCGAGTCACCTAAGCCTGCCCCAATAATTGCGGAAGTAGGAGCTAGCATTTCGCGCATACCTGGGCCACCTTTAGGGCCTTCGTAGCGAATTACGATTACGTCACCAGCATTAATTTTGCCCGCCAGAATCGCATCCAAACAGGCTTCTTCCGATTCAAAGACTCGGGCAGGGCCAGAAATTTTGGGATTTTTTACGCCGCTGATCTTGGCTACCGAGCCTTCGGTGGCCAGGTTGCCTTTCAAAATTGCCAGATGCCCTTGGGCATACATGGGTCGCTCCCAGGGACGAATCACATCTTGGTCAGTACGGGGAGTCGTGGGGATTTCTGCTAGCACCTCGGCTACCGTTTGACCGCTGATGGTCAAAGCATCGCCATGTAGTAGGCCGTGCTCCAAAAGCATTTTCATCACTTGCGGAATACCACCTGCTTGGTGTAAATCAGTCGCCACATACTTACCCGAGGGCTTCAGGTCACAAATTACCGGCACTTTGGCGCGAATGATTTCAAAATCATCGATCGATAGCGGTACCCCAATGGTCTTGGCAATTGCTAATAGGTGTAATACCGAGTTGGTCGAACCACCCACAGCCATGATCACACTAATGGCATTTTCAAAAGCCTGACGAGTGAGAATTTGCTTGGGCAAAATTTGGTTGCGAATAGCTTCTACTAATACAAATGCTGACTTCTCGGCACTGACGGCTTTTTCTTCGTCTTCGGCAGCCATGGTGGAAGAATATGGCAGACTCATCCCCATCGCCTCGAAGGCTGAAGACATGGTGTTAGCAGTAAACATCCCACCACAGGAACCAGCACCGGGACAGGCATTTTTTTCGACAGCAGTCAGTTCCGCTTCGTCGATCTTGCCAGCACTGAATTGGCCGACAGCTTCAAAGGAGCTAACCACAGTCAAGTCTTTGCCGTTGTAATGTCCAGGTTTAATGGTGCCACCATAAACAAAAATTGATGGAATATTCATCCGAGCGATCGCCAGCATTGCTCCCGGCATGTTTTTATCACAACCGCCGATCGCCAATACCCCATCCATACTCTGACCGGTGCAGGCAGTTTCGATCGAGTCGGCAATTACTTCCCGCGATACCAACGAATACTTCATGCCTTCGGTACCCATCGAAATACCATCGCTGATGGTGATGGTACCAAACATCTGGGGCATGGCCTGGGCTTCTTTGAGAGCAGCTTCTGCCCGTAAAGCCAAAATATTGATGCCCATATTGCAGGGCGTGATGGTGCTATAGCCGTTAGCTAGACCGACGATCGGCTTAGTAAAATCTCCATCACCAAAGCCCACTGCCCGCAACATGGCGCGGTTGGGCGATCTCTGGGTGCCTTGGGTAATGGCTTGACTGCGACGATTATCTGCCATGCTGAACTCCGCTGGAAAACCTACAAAATTACTTAGGCTTTACATTCTATTGCGATCTTAGGTCTTTGGGAAATTTTTGGTTGAGATGCCAGTAGTTTTAAATCCAGCACTTTCTGCAACCAGAAATACACCTAACCCCAGCAGAGAAAGTGATTCAGGAGAATTACTGTACTTCACACAGCTAGTAAGTGCTGTACCACTAAAATGCCCGACCCAATCCTATCGTAAGATCTTGTTCCTAAGTAGCAGCGCTGATGTCAGAACCACATCTCATAAAAGATTCCCCAAGCTCAGAAACCACCACAACTAAAAAAAGCTTGGCTCTGCTCAAAAGTTGATTCTCTTATGGTTGCTTATCTGTTGTACAGATATTATTCTCGCCTCGTTCCTATGGTCTTCCCCACTCAATTTCTCTAACACGAGTTTGGCCATTTTCATTATTAATAGTGAGTGAAACTGCTTCTGAGAAATTTTGACCTGTAATGGCAACATATGCCCAGCCGATATCATTATGCTGTTTAGCTGGCCAATCTTCAAAGGCTTCCATAACATCAACATTTCCTGAAAGTCCTTCACCATAAGAGATCATGCTCTCGAATTCTTGTTTAAGATTTTCTGGAGATAAATTCTCTTGCAACGATTGACAAAGCATGGAATGAGCTAGAACAAAATCTTTCTTAGTAAGTGCAGAACCAAATTGAGCGGCAAGTTCCTTGTAATCTACCATTTTAACCTACTCCTTGTATTGTCAAGTAATTATAGCTAAGAACAAATCGATACGTAATTAGTCACTGCGATAAGGGGTTTCATCACCAGCCAGGAAACCCCAGAAAATGCAAAAGGCTTGAGAGCATTGCCAGCCCGTAATCATTGGCTGGAAAAAGTTCAGTGACTAATTACATTGATACAGTTAATTTAAGGCCCTACTTCAACCTTAAACTGATCCCCATCTTTAATACCTTTAGATACATAGAAGCCTCTTAAAGTTCCACCTTGACTACTATTTTCAGTTGGCTTAACGGCAGCAGTGACTGCACCCTGACCGCCTTCTTTTGTCGAAGCAAAAGGATATTCATCACAGCTAGTCCGACCAGCAGCAATATCTGCTGGAGTTGCCTTAAATACTTTAGTGCAAGCTTGGTAACGATTACTATTTATATCTTCCTTTGCTGTTTGTCTCGTTAGAATTGTTGGTTTACCAAGTTTTTGAGCATTTTCAATATTTGCAGCTATACCTGGCACAGTTGCTTTAGAAAAAGTTACAATTGGAAGCGCTGATTGTGCTAGCTTTCTATTAATAACTGGATTAGATTTAGGTTCGCCATGAGTATATTTATACCCCGTAAAGCTACAAATACTTAAACTACCGATAAACAGAACACATAATACCAAGGGTTTCTCTAGGGAAAGCATAGCAATAAGTTATTTACTAATGATTGCCTAGACTATACACCATAAAATATTGAAGAATCAACCTAATGATATTCAGAGCGTTGACCTATTCAAATTCATACTCCCTTCCGGTTAGAAGACCATGGGTATTTTTAAGCTTTTTGCCTTCTCATTGCACCTATATTCTTATGGCGGGATGGGAATACTATGATCATGAACGTCTTACCGATGGTGACAATCCCACTATCGGTCTTATTCTCTGCTCCGACAAAAATGATGCCGTGGTGAAATACACACTAAGAGCAGAACAGCAAAATAAAATCTTCGCCAGTCGCTACCAACTCCACCTCCCCACCGAAGCCGAACTGCGCCGCGAACTCGAACAACTCCAACTCAATCTTAATCAGGACTAGAGAATCCGATGAAGTCAAATGGAGCTAGACCTGTAAACTATCCCATTCAAATCGACTACGGGTACAATAGATACAGCTCTTTATCCACAATCGGAATAATTATGCAGACAGCATTACAGATCGTGACCAAGGTTTTGCCCGGTAATCGGATTGAAATTCAGATCCCATCTGGCTCGGAAGGACAAGACGTGAACGTGTTCATTGTTTTACCAGCCGAGGCTGCACCATTACCACCAAGTCATACTGATTTACTATTGCAAATGTCTCAAGATCCAGACATTCAAGCAGAATTAGCGGCGATCGAGCATGAATTCGAGGCAACCCAAATGGATGGACTAACTGTTTGATGGATATTCAACGCGGACAAATTTACTTTGTCAACCTTAACCCAGTCCAAGGGCGAGAACAAGCAGGGAAAAGACCTGTGTTGATTTTATCGATCGATGCCATCAACGCCTTACCCTTGGTTGTAACCGTTATTGTCGGGAGCAAAGGCGAAAATATCTCCCAGAACTATCCTACTAATGTGCGAGTCACCCCAGAAGAAAGTGGATTGCCTTTAGAAACAGTGTTCCTTTGTTTTCAGATTCGTTCTCTCGATCCCAATCGATTTTCAACAGAACCTGCTGGACAATTATCGACAGACAAAATGCTCGAAGTCGAAACAGCGGTTCGCTACTGCTTGGGGTTGTGATGTTTTTCATGGATTTTACCGGAAAGCAGCCGTAAAGCCCCGAGCATTTAGGCCGGGGATATCAGGTGCGCGAGTTGACGATAGCAGCCGAACCTCACAATACGTAGTATTTGGGGTTTGAGGCTGGTTGAGGAGACGAGCAAAAATGCAGAATCTGTAGTAAGATGTTGAAGGTTGAGAACCCCACGGTGGCAGCGTGTTCAGACTCCTTGAACCGAAAACCAGAGCTTAGATCTGGAAAAATTGGGTAGCGAAAGCCAAGAAAAACATAGCGACGTGCCACGCACGCTTCCGAGGCAACCTCGGAAGAACGTAAAGCACTAGGGGAAAAGCAAACTAGCACCATTAATCAGCTTGAACTCACCGGTATTATCGAGCCAATGGCTCTTACACAAATCAACGCCATTATTGCTCAAACTACCGAACTAGTTATTCAACAAACCATCGATATTCCCCGGATTACCATCACCCCGATCGGGGAAGTTCGATCGGGCTTTCATCCCTTTACTCTTAGTCTAGAAAACCTCAACTATGCAGTGCCCGAAGATGATCTATGGATTCAAACTCTGCGAGAGCAAGAGATTCAAATCCTAAAAACCAGCAATTCAACCTACCAAGAAAAGCGATTAGAAGACTATGTGGTCATGGGTCTGGTTGATTTTGATGATGTCTCTTACGACGAACAAGCTGATTTCCTCTACAACTTGGCCGAACAGGTAATTCAACGTTTGCGCAGCTACCTTACCGATGATGCAGATATTCGCAAAATCCTACAAGTACATCAACGATCGATCTCGGCGCTCATTCATACCCAAATGCAACCCCATTTCTGGGAAACTGCGGCGGGCTATGAAGCCAAAGTTAGTCGAGGCTTTGCGGCTCTTAAGCAGCCTTGCTACACGGTCAACTCCGAATTAGTCTATGACTTCCGACAATCACCTCAAGTCAAAAGTAATATGGCCAAGTATCTTTTTGGTGGCTTTGAGCGTTGTTTGTACCCATATCAACAATTTCAATCCGATGCCGAGCGGGTACTGTCTATTATTCTCGATCGAGAAACCCACAAATGGTTCAAACCAGCCAGAGGTCAATTCTGCATAGATTACCAATGGCAAGGCAGTCAACCCGAATACCAACCAGATTTCATTGCAGAAACAGATAACCAGATTTATATGATAGAAGTCAAGGCTAGTCATCAAATGTCCGCAGGCGATGTTCAAGCTAAAAAAACAGCGGCTATTACTTGGTGTAAAAATGCTTCCGAGTATAGCCAAAAATATGGCGGTAAAGCGTGGAATTATGTTCTTATTCCACACGATAAAATCAAAGAAAATATGACAGTGCAAGGGCTATGCGCTAATCTTTGAGGCTGATCACAGACAGAGCCTTTCCATGTATTCGTAATTACCAGTTCATCTCTTCACCGTGCCCCGATTGCGGCGGTAAAAACGCTTCCGACATTCGGGTTCTTCACAAATAAAAGGATAGAAGCCAAATAACGAGATGATTCGATCGATCCCATGTCGCCGTGAACGGTACACGTCTCTACATCCACATCTAGGACAGAGATAACCACTGATACCCATTGAACTTAATCCCCAAAGATTCACATAAAAATCAGTCTAGCAAAGAATCAGGGACTGTATTCTTTGCTTATACGCTATGTAATATTCACCCCTTAAAAATAGTTGATCAAGATCTGTACTCCTTGATTTCAGTCACTCATGATTTTTGGCACTTTGAAAAATTCGCCTTCAGTAGCCGGGGCACTTTGATAGATGCCCTCACGGTTGGGGTAATCTACTTGCTGATCGAGACGAGTAATATTTTGCACATCGATCGCCCGCAAAGTCGGTTCCACATTAGTGGTATCCAGTTCACTGAGCTGCTCAAAGTAATCTAAAATGCTACTCATTTGCTTGGCATATTGTTCTTCTTCAGCAGGGGTTAATTCTAGTCTGGCCAAGAGTGCGACTTTGTGAACTTGAGCGGAATCGAGCATAAAATTTTCCAAAAAAACAAAGCTAGTGAACATCCTCACTAGCTCTGTATTCTAATCGAAAACCTGGATCTAGAAGAAGACTTCTACCGTCGATCGACCAGTGGTTTTTAGCCAGTTCTGTGCTTCGATGTAATTATTAGGAGCAATTTTCACCGCCTGTTTCCAATAAGAGGCCGCTTTATCAAACAACTCCTCCGCGCCATCCATATCGTTGTTTTCTTGAGCACGTTCTCCTTGGAAATGATAAATTACTGCAATGTTGTTGAGAGCCTGACAGAGACGGGCATTCAGTTCGATCGATTGATTGTACAAATCCAGCGCCTTGGCATGATCCCCATTGCTGGCATGAATCAAACCCATGTTGTATAGTATATAGCTGCGATCATAGGGGTTTTCTTCCAAACGCAGGGCTTCTTCGTAATTATCTAAAGCCTCGGCGTATTCTCCATCTGCCTGTGCCGACATCCCATCCCGATAGTACACAAAAGCCTCTTTGGCCTTGCGGTTGGTGGGCATCATCTTCAAAATCATGTCGGCCATGACGGTAAAGCTTTTATCGATGAAGTTGTCGTTCTTCTGAGTTCTAGGCATGGGAAAGGAGAGAAAGGTTTTGCTTCTTTCAGTAGGATATCGTGAAAACCATAGATCCGGGGCAGGCTGGACTGTTGCGAATTATGAAGATCCCCGCTTAGCTGCTGCCTTCTACAAGAAAACTTCTTAAGATCAGGGTTTTATATGCTCAGAAATCTGGCACTAGGTTGGAATACCAGAGATTTTATATGACTACCGCCAATCTACCAAATACCACGCCCGCTAATCTCCACAAAGCACTGGTAAATATCGAAGGAATGCGCTGCGCTGGCTGCGTTGCCGCTGTGGAAAAACACCTCCTCGCTACACCCGGAGTGGTTTCAGCCAGCGTCAACTTACTAACCGCCATGGCTGTGGTGGAACACCAACCCGAACTAGCCCCGATCGATCTCACCCAACGGTTGACAGACAAAGGATTTCCCAGCCGTCTTCGGGATCTGCAAGAAATCTCGATCCCCCAGCAGATTAATGATTCCCAGCCCATCAATCAATTACTAATTGCCTTGGGTTTATTGGCGTTGTCGATCGCTGGTCATCTGGGTCAATCGGCGACCTTACCCCATCATCAGCACGGCAATACCTTAGCCTCAGTCTGGTGGCATTTGACTTTAGCAACAATTGCTTTGCTCGGCCCCGGCAGATTTATTCTGGTCGATGGTTGGCAGAGTCTGCGCAATGGCCACCCCAACATGCACTCTTTGGTGGGAATGGGGGTCAGCACAGCTTACTTAACCAGTGTGTTGGCCTTGATTTTTCCCCAGTTAATGTGGGAGTGCTTTTTCGATGAGCCAGTGATGCTAGTAGGCGCGATGTTACTGGGTCGATCTCTAGAATCCTACGCCCGCAAGTCGGCAGCCAAAGACTTCGATCGACTGTTAGCCTTACAACCGCCTACTGCCCACTTGTTAGTGGGAGATCAATCGATCGAAGTACCAGTCTCACAATTACAAGTCGGCGACTGGATCAAAGTCTTACCGGGCGAAACTATCCCCGCCGACGGCCACATTCGCCAGGGCAGTAGCAGCATCGATGAATCGCTACTAACCGGCGAATCCCAACCGGTCTCACGGCAGGTGGGGGATACAGTAACGGCAGGGACGAATAATCACACAGCAGCTTTAGATATTACGGTCGATCGAGTGGGTGCCGCCACCCTACTATCTAGGATGGTGGCGGTGGTGGCGAATGCCCAAGCCCGCAAAGTCCCCTTGCAGCAGATCGCTGACTCGGTGGCGGGCTATTTTGCCTATGTGGTGATGAGTATGGCCTTTTTGACTGTCAGCGGTTGGTATGTGGCCAGTCATTGGTTAGCAATGGATATGCCGCTGCTCACTAGTTTAAAGATGGGCATTGCAGTATTGGCGATCGCTTGTCCCTGTGCCTTGGGTCTGGCTACTCCCACCGCGATTTTGGTGGGGACTGGCATCGGCGCACAGCGGGGTTTATTAATCAAAGGTGGAGATGTATTGGAAAAACTCCGTACTATTAAAACTGTGGTTTTTGATAAAACTGGCACCTTAACTGTTGGTAAACCTTTGGTCACTCAGGTTCAACTCCTTCTCCCAGAAAATGAAGTTTGGCCATTAGCGGCGATGGCCGCAGCCGGAACTAATCATCCAGTTGCCAAGGCGGTTTTAGCCTATGCGATCGGTCTGGGATATTCGGCAGAACAAGCGATCGACAGTGAAACAGTGCCGGGATTAGGCACAGTTGCTCGCAGTGCATCAGGACACAAAGTGCTCTTGGGGAGCGCACTGTGGTTGCAGGAACAGGGAATTGCAGTAGTCGAAGAAGAAGACCCTCATCCCCCAACCCCTTCTCCCAAGATGGGAGAAGGGGAGCCGGAGCATCAAGCGAAGTCTCTTACTCCCTCTCCCGCCTTGGGAGAGGGTCTTTCAACCTGTTCCTCGTTAGTTTATGTTTCGATCGACTCTCAACTAGCTGGGATAATCGGAGT
>JANNEH010000330.1:0-7052 GCA_031378405.1 Synechococcales cyanobacterium OTE_75_metabat_409 | reverse complement strand
GCCCCTTGTGAGATTTGTAACCAACCAAATTAGTTGAGTTGGGTCAATAGGTTTAGCTAAATGCCTTTGAAAACCAGCATTGATAGTTAGTTGTTGCTCTCGATCGCCAGCAAAAGCCGTAATCGCTGCTGCTGGAATCTGTCCTCCTAGCGCAGCATCCAAAGCCCTGACCTGATGAATTAAGGCAAAACCATCTTCTTCTGGCATTCCGATATCGGCCAAGAGCGCATCAAATTTGCCCGGAAATTCAGTCAGCGCTGCCATCGCGGCTTTTGTAGAGGTAACTATAACTACTTCTGCTCCGGCATTTTGCAAAATGTATTGCAGCAGATTAAGAATATCTATATCGTCATCGACCACCAAAATACTCAAGCCTGCTAGCGAAGTTACCTCTTGACTCGCTAACATCAGTGGATTTACTACTGGCTTGATCGGTGGCACCATTGCCGCAGACAAAGGTGATAAAGGCAACTGCATAACAATGGTGGTGCCTTGCCCTTCACCCAAACTTTCTGCGCGCACCTTGCCGCCATGTAGTTCTACAATGTGTCGGACGATCGACAAACCCAAGCCCAAACCTTGACTGGTTTTAGTGGTACTAGAGTCTCCTTGGCGAAAGCGATCAAACACATAGGGCAGTAACTCTGGCAAAATGCCTTGTCCATTATCGCTGATGCGAACCTCGGCGACTTGCATCTGATTGTCAGTTTGCGCAAAAGCTAAGCTAACTTCTACTCGTCCGCCAGCAGGCGTAAACTTAATAGCGTTAGAAAGCAAATTCCATAGTACTTGTTGCAAGCGATCGACATCGCCCAAAATTGCCACCGGGGTTAGTTCTGACACAAGTTGAATCGATTTTACCTCAGCGGCAAGTTGGACAGCCTCAATCGCCGCAATCACCACTGAACTTAAATCAAACTGCCGGGGGTTGAGGTGCAGCTTACCACTGGCGATCCGGGAGAGGTCCAGCATGTCTTCGATCAGTTGAGATTGTGCCTTGGCACTGCGATAGATCACTTCTAAACCGTGAGTGATAGTTGCTTCATCTGATTTGTGGGTGCGGAGAAATTGCGCCCAGCCAATGACTGCCGTGAGCGGGTTGCGCAGTTCATGAGAGAGATTTGACAGAAAATCGTCTTTGGCACGATTGGCAGCCTCGGCTTCATGACGAGCCGATTGTTCTTGGGCCAAGAGACGCGATCTCTCTGCTTCAAACTGTTGGCGCTCGGTAATGTCTTCGATCGATAGCAAAATCCGCTGAATATCTCCTGCTGTAATAATTTTCAAGGCATTCAGCAGCATGGTTTTCTGGCCAATTTGCTCAAACTGATGCTCTACCTGGAAATTTTGCAAGATTGTACCATTGGCAAAAACATCTTCTAAGAGCGATCGCAGTCCGGGGATATTCCACTGACCATTGCCCAGATCGAAAAGCAGCGATTGGGCGGTTTCTTGCTGAGACACCTGAAACGTTTCACAGAACGATCGATTGGCGGTGTTTACCCGGAAATCAGATTCCAGCACGACCAGAGGTATTTGCACAGTAGTGACGATTGCTTCAGCATAGTTGCGGGCTGCTTCGACATCGGCAGCACTGCGTTTCAGGGCATCAATATCTAGCAGCACCAGCACAACGCCATCGATCTGGTTTTCGGTGGTGCGATAAGGCCGAATGCGCAACATGTACCAATAACCAGCTTGGATTTGCACCTCTAGTTCTTTGACGCTGAGTGTTTCTAGTACCTCCAAAATTAACTGCTCTAAGTCTGGAATGTTGAGACTGGTTCTGATGTCGCTCAACGGTCGTCCGACATCGGTGGAAATTAGGTTAAATAACTGCTGTGCCATCGGTGTGAATCGCCGAATCCGCAAATCGCTGGTCAACATCAAAATTGGGACCTTGGTACTAGCCAAAAAATTGGTCAGATCGTTGTTGATCTGGTATAACTCTCTATTACGGCGACGGAGTTCTTCATTGGTGGTACTGAGCTCTTCATTGGTGGACTGAATTTCTTCCTTGGCAGTTTCTAGTTCTTCATTGGTGCTTTGCAGTTCTTCATTGCTCGACAAAATTTCTTCATTGGCAACTTTAAGATCTTGATTGCCATGTTCATGCTCTTGGATGACCGCCTGCAAATACTCCTGAGTCGCGGTTCGTTCCTGAATAGCCGCAGCCAGTTCTTGGCGTAATTGTGCATTCTGCTGTGCCAAATTTCCTTCAATGCCGACCAACTCCATCGAAATAACGTCATTAATGACCGGTGGTACATCTTCAAATAGCACTAAAAAATACTTTTCTTCAGTTCCCGCCACTTCAAAGGGAATCACGTGGAGATTAATAATACTGAAGTTTTTCCTGGGTTCTTTAGTTAGTGGATCGGCTGCTGATAAGCGTAATCCATTCTTGATGACTGGTAAATGATTACGTTGTGCTTGATAAATAGCAGCCCGTAGATCATCCAATAAATCTGATCGCACCAAGTTAAATAAATTAAAGTTAGCAACCCCAGCCACCAATTTTAGATATCGATCAATTTCGCCGCGCAGTTGCAGCACCTGCATTTTGTCGTCAACGACCACCCCCACTGGGGCATAGTGATCGAAGATCAATTGATCGACTTTTTTTTGCAACTCCAAATCTTCTGCGGGAGCCGGTACTGGCTGACGACCAGCTAGGGTAACGCTAATATTATTACTTTCCTTGGCTCGGTAGTTGCTAGGGGTAAACGAAAAAGTATGTTGAGCATTACTGGGCTTCTTGGTATAAATTCGGTACTTTTTATTAATTAAGTTAAATAAGTCAGAATGTTGGCCAGTACTTTCGGAAGTGCCCAGCAACAAAAACCCGGTAAGGTTAAGGCTGTAGTGAAAAATCGGCATAATGCGCTTTTGGAGCGAGCTATCCAAATAAATCAACACATTGCGACAGCTAATTAGATCTACATTAGAAAAAGGCGGATCACTGCCCAAGTCTTGGCGAGCAAACACACAGAGTTCTCGCACTGCCTTACTAATGTGGTATCCACCTTCAACCGCATGAAAAAAGCGACGGCGACGTTCTGGCGAAACTGCCACCATCTGATTTTCGGTATAAATACCGGTGCGAGCTTTATCGATCGCTAATTCACTAATATCGGTAGCAAAGATCTGGATCGGTGGCTGGGTAACTCGTTGCGCCAAAAACTCCAACAAGCAAATAGCGATCGAATAAACCTCTTCACCCGTCGAACAGCCCGCCACCCAAATCCGAATCGGAAATTCTGCTGACTTATTTTGACTAATAGTATGAAAAACTTTGGTTTTCAGCAGCTCAAAAGCTTCTGGATCGCGGAAAAAGCTGGTGACATGAATCAAGATCTCTTCGTATAAGGCTTTAATTTCGATAGGGTGCTCTTGCAAATATGTGGCGTAGTCTGCCAACTGTTCTAACTTACACAACAGCATCCGACGCTGAATGCGGCGATTGATAGTTTTGGGCTTATAGTGACTAAAATCTACACCAGTAGTCGATCGCAACAACCCAAAAATTGTGCTCAGAGCATCTTGTGGTACCAACGACTCTACCGTCGAGAGTAGCGGCAAAGGAGAAGCCAACAGCGGATGACGACTAAGATTTACCAGTTCTTCCGCAATTTTGTCAGGCGGCAGCACAAAGTCTACATTTCCGGTGGCCACAGCAGAGTTCGGCATACTGTCAAATTTTGCGGTGTTTTCACATTGGGCAAAAGTCACTCCACCAGCTTCTTTAATCGCCTTGATTCCCAACGAACCATCTCCATCACCCCCCGATAAAACCACGGCGATCGCCTTGCGCCCTCGATCTGCTGCCAATGAAGCAAAAAAAGCATCTCCGGGCATATATTTACCAAAAACTTTCTCGCGGGGCGACAGTTGCAGCAAACCCTCTAGCAAGATCATTTTAGTGTTAGGCGGAATCACATAAACCTGATTTGGCTCCACTGTCATGCCATTTTTTACTTCTCGCACCAACATGGTGGTCGCTCTAGCCAAAATTTCGGTTAGCAGGCTTTCGTGATCAGGAGATAAATGCTGAATAAGTACAAAGGCCATCCCCGTATCGATGGGTAAATGACTCAGTAATTGGGTGAAGGCTTCTAAGCCCCCAGCAGAAGCAGCTATCCCAACGACAGGGAAGGGTGCTTCCACCATAGCTTCTGGCACAATCATAGAGGCTAGATCGATATCTAGTGGCGCTAGTTCACTATTTTCTTCGCCAGATTCTGGTGGTTGTAGAGAGTCGGAAATCATAGAAAGAGTGCAGGATGCCAATAGTCAACGATCTGCACAGATTGTAGCCGAAGTCTTATTGATGAGATCTCTATAAATGGATAGAGATTTCATTGATCATCCAATCTTGAATTAACTCAGACCAGCTAAAAGCGGCAAAATTTCTTGTGGTTTATTAATCAAATAGTCTGGCTGATGAGTCATTAACGTATCAGCATGATTAAAACCCCAAGTAACCGCGATCGAAGGAATCTGGCCTTTTCTAGCTGCATCGATATCACGGATTTCATCTCCTACATACATGGCTTCTTCTGGACTAATATAGTTGGCACGCAGACTAGAACGAATTGCCCGCCCTTTACCAAACACCGAAGAAGAATCAATAAAACTAAATAAATGCTCGATCCGATGTTTTCGTAACACCGCCAAAATATTTTCTACTGAGTTAGAGCTGACAATGCCCAGTTTATAGCCAGATTGCCTCAAAGTTTGCAAAGTCTGGACAATATCAGGAAACAATCTTACTTCATCAGCTTTTTGCCGAAAGGCCAAGCGAAAGCGGCGCATTAAAAAAGGCACTTGCCATAACGAAATTCCCGACATTTTAAGAATTTGCCGGGAACTAAGCTTTTGTAAATCAGTGATTTGTTGGGGGGTGACTGGACGATAGCCAAATTCTGCTGATAATTCATTGGTGATTTCCACCAGAATCTGCATTGAATCGGCTAATGTCCCATCAAAATCGAAAATAATAGTTTTAGTCATGCCTTAGAGGGGCAATAGCTCAGGAAAGTTCTGTAACACTTGGTCATCTGAGAGCTGATCGCCGAGTTGCGCCGGAGAGAAATGGATCTGAATGGCTTCCAGGCGGTTTTGATAATGTAAGTTTATAATACTTTTGAGAGCAACTCGCATGGGAGCCACCTGAGAAAGATTAGTCTCGATCGAGTCATCTTCGCCAGTAAAAGCAATTGTAATCATGACTACCAAATTGGGGGTAGGAGCCAAAGTTAGCTCTGGATCTGCTTTGGCTGTGGGGTCTGGTTCGCTGAGATAGCGTTGGGCAGAATCGGTAAACAATTCATTCACAAAACCGCCAGCATCACCTTCGTTCCACATTACCTCGCCTTCATTACTGGCCGATCGCCAGGAATGCTCGTATTGCAACAGACTTTGACAGACTTCTACCAAACATTCACCAGTAATGGTTAAGTCACCATCTGCTTCGATCGTCTGCCGACCCGCTTGGTTTAAGACTCCAATTACCGGAGTTACTTCTTCACCACAGAGTTGCAGAAAAATCCGGGCAACCACATAGCGTGTTTTGCCCACAAATTTATTGAACTGATCGCCAATACCCATAAAAATTTCCTAGAAACTTCCCACCCATTCTAAAGCACGATTCCACGCCCACCAAGGATCTTTATCTTTGTGTCGCAGTTGACAGGCTTTGCTGCTGACATGCGCCACATGGCCGCCATTCTGGGTGAGCATTAAATCGATCGACTTTTGGCCTTGGCAAATATATGCCAATTCTGGTGCCAGAGTGGGATCAAACAATGGATCATCGGCAGCATAGATAATTAGGGTCGGCAAATCTAATTCTTCCAAGAAATACAATGGGCTAGTGGCCAAATAATATTCTTTCACCGTGGCAAAGCCCAGGTTGTGAATCACTAACTCTCGATCGAAGCCTTCAATATCGGTAGCGCGTTCGATCGCTTTCGGATCAATGTGGTCGGGATGAGCAGCGTGCAGCTTCCAAGCCAGAGCAGTGAGTGCTGCCGAAATTCGGCATTCTAATAATCTTTTGATGGGGTGATTGACCAAGTAGGTCAAAGAGCGATGAGATTCCAGCGAAGGGCAAAGCACAAAGCCGCCAGCAATTTCACCAGCGGCTAAGCCCACAGCGGCAGATAGTTGCGTGGCTTGACGCAATCCCCACAGAGCAAGCTGACCACCCAAAGAATAACCGCTCAGCCAAAAAGGTGCCGGACACCCCAGGGCTTTGGCTTGGGCAGCAATACGAATAAAGTCTTCGCCTTCGGAAAGACCATCGGAGGTTAGAGCGGGCGAGAGAATCGCAGTTTGGCCGTGGGCACGCCAGTCAAAAAGCACAACAGCTAGCCCTTTGTCGTAGGCTTTGCGTCCGAGGATGCGCAAAAACCACTGGTCTTGCAGACTGCCGGTGATACCGTAAGTGGCAACCAGGGTGCCAATGGGGTTGGGGGGAATAGCAATAAGGCCAAAAATCGGGACGTTGTTGGCTCCTTGAAAAACATGCTCGCGGTAGATAGGCTCGGGTTCGATCGTGTGCTTTTGCCACTGTCTACTAGTGTTCAAGGCCGTGTTGATAGTCATGGTCAGGCCATTCGCCAGCCACCACGGGGCTTGAAACTCTGCTTGCATGTGAAGATAATTTAAGATGTATGTCTTCTAGGATACACCTTAGATCGATCCCTGCACCAGTGGGGCTAGGAAGAAAGTTGGCTGGAATGAATTGGAAATCACCATAAAGTTTGTGCGTACTATTTTGTTCAGGGTTTAGGTGGGAACCTTATAAAGACCAGTAGCTCTTGGCTCTAAGATTTTTTTGCCGGTGCCGCCTTCAAAAGCTACTGCCACCGAAACCTTGCCATCACCACCAAAAACATGGGTAATACTGCCCATACCAAACTTGGGATGTAAAACCCGATCGCCCACTAACCATTTTTCAGTCGCCGGAGAATTCTTCGGCATCGCACTAGGCGCAATATGCCGAAATTGTTTGCGCTTCTGATTGCTCTCTAACAATTCTGGTGGCA
>JANNEH010000305.1:0-4541 GCA_031378405.1 Synechococcales cyanobacterium OTE_75_metabat_409 | reverse complement strand
AGGGGGAATTTGTTCGATTAAGCCAACTCGCGATCGATTTTGCAGCACCAAATTATTATCAGCATCATAGATCCGACCATAGACATCGGCATCGAACACCGTTTTGCTAGAGGGATTTTTGGCCTTGCCGATTACTAAATAGCAGCTTGCTGACTGGGTGACACCACCGCTGGTCACGGCTCCTTCGGCAACTTCTGGCGGACAGTCTTTGTAAGCAACATCGGTTAGTTGAATTTGGGTCACGGCTAAGGCCGGGGACACAAACGAACCGGATAGAATTCCGACAATAGCTACTGTCCAAATGGTACGCCGCAATCTACCCAGAATTGAAGAAAAGAGCTGAGACATAATTTCTACCTTTGATATTCTGTGGTCATTTTAGCGGCAAAGACCAGCTTGATTCTAGGTTTTTCCGAGATCTATTCATAGGTTGAAATAACACTAGTCCATAATGATGAGATGGAGGGGCTTTCGTCATAAAAATTAACTATTGCTTGTTCTTTTTTGTGTCAAAGTTAGGAGTCAAGGAACGTGTTTTTAATTTAATCTAAATAATTATCCTTTCCAGAACTCATTCAAGAGAGCGTGTCTCACAGATTATACAGCTCACATTCCTAATCCCACACCAAAGGAGGGTGAAATGTTGAGCCGAATAACCGAAAAAAAGATGCATCTAGTTAGGTGGGTGTTAGTTGTCGGGTGGCTATCGCTGGTTTTTTCCTCTTTTTATGATCCCATTTCTTTGTGGTTGACCGATCCCCAGAGTCTATGGAGTCCGGTTCATATCCATCTCGATCGCTGTGTATTAGTGCAGGGGCAATGTTTGCCTCAGTCTAGTTATGTCATGTCTCCGCAGATTTTCTGGGGAATTATTGTGCCTGCTGGAGTAGTTATTCTGTTAGTAGGTGGCCACGAAATCTGGCGACGGATCTGTCCCCTGTATTTTATTTCTCAAATACCTCGTCATTTAGGCTTACAGCGCAAGCAAGAAAAAATCAATCCCAAAACGGGTTCAGGTCGAAGAGATCTGGTGGGAGTCAATGCTACAAGCTGGCTGGGGCAGAACTATGGCTATTTGCAGTTTGCCCTGTTATTTTTGGGACTAAATCTGCGGCTACTGGTGGCCAACGGCAATGGTGTGGGTTTTGGCTGCTTTGTCTTACTCAGCATTGCTGGGGCACTGCTAGTTGGCTATTTATTTAAAGGCCGAACTTGGTGCCAATACTTTTGTCCGATGGCTCCGGTGCAAGTTTTTTATACCAGCAACCGTGGCTTGCTGGGGAGTGATGCCCACCTCAGCCCTGCGGCCAGTGTGACTCAATCAATGTGCCGTAGTACCGATGACAACAACGGTAAAGAAAAAAGTGCCTGTGTGAGCTGTCAATCCCCTTGTATTGATATTGATGCTGAACGCACTTACTGGGCAAATTTAGAGCGGCCAGAACGCAAGCTGTTGTTTTATGGCTACTTTGGTTTAATGCTGGGCTTTTTTGTTTATTTCTATCTCTATGCAGGCAATTGGGACTACTATTTTTCAGGTGTTTGGAGTCATGATCCGCAGCAGTTTAGCAGCTTATTAAAACCTGGATTTTATATTGGGGGTCAGGCCATTGCCATTCCTAAAATTTTAGCAGTGCCTTTAACTCTGAGTGCATTCACTGGGGCTAGTTACTGGGCAGGTATGTCGATCGAACAGCAATTGACTAAATGGAGCAAGCTGAAGCGCAAGAAGTGGACTGCCATGCAGGTTCGGCATATTTGTTTTATCTGGACGGTATTTATTTCTTTTAATGTGTTTTTTATTTTTGCTGGTCGCCCTAATTTAAAACTCTTACCTGGCTATGTAGAGCTGTTGTTTAACTCCTTCTATATTTTGGTCAGTACTCTGTGGCTACAGCGCAACCTGGGTCGTAGTAAGCCAATCTACCAACGAGAAAGCCTCACTGGTAGCCTGCGTCGGCAGTTACAGAAGCTAGCAGTGAATTGGAAAGAATTCTTAGAAGGTCGATCGATCAATGACTTAGATACTAATGAGGTTTACGTTTTAGCCAAAGTATTACCCGGTTTCAATCATCAGTCGCGGCTCCAGGTGTATCAGGGGGTGCTGCAAGAGGCGCTGAATGAAGGCAAAACCCAATCAGCCGATAGTTTAGAAATGTTGCAGGGAATGCGGGAAGAACTGCAAATTTCTACCGATGAACACTACAATATTTTAGACAATCTGGGCATCGAGAATCCAGACTTGCTTAACCCCACAGTGCAGCGCAACCGCGAAGATCGCCTCCGGCTGGACAGTTACCAACGTTATTTGGAAACAATTTTGTTGGATTTAGTCAGCAATCAGGCTTCGATTGAGCAAGCTTTTTTGCAAAAGCAAGGACAAATTGAAGCGATGCGCCAAGAATACAGTATTACTAACGACGAACAAGAGCAAGTATTGCTGGCAATTTTCCATCCCAATAGCACTTTGGTGTCAACTAGTGTGCAGCTTTTGATTAATCTACAGCTTTGGAGTATGCGCTATCAGGCATTGACCCAAAGTTCTCAAGACAAACAGGGTTCAATTTACAGTATTTTACAAGCAATTATTTTAGATCACCAAAAATCAATTATTACCCAGATTTTCAATATTTTAGAAATTTTAGCTAACGATCCGATCGTCACCGATATTTCGGCGACTACTGGTTATTTGGCTCCCGAAGCAGTACAGGCATTGTTGTTAGTCGATCAAGATCGCCTAACTCCTTTTATTTGTCAAACTCTAAGAACTCATGCTCAACTTGCTCCTCGCTGCATTTTGAGTAACCCCAATAGAGGTTTAAATACGGCTCTACTCAATTCTGCTTCAACTAAGATCATCGAAATCGGTAGCCAGCCAATTCCGGTAGTGACACTGATGGAAGTTTTACAAGATCTACTTTTTGAGGCTGATCCCTTGGTCAAAGCCGTCAGCCTATATACCTTGAACCAAATTGATCCCCATCAAGCCAAAATCAAGGCTTGTATTTTAGATGGCGGAGCCTTGCCATTAGTTCAAGAAACCATAAATCAGGTGTTGCAAAGGCCCCAGCCGACTAAGCTGGTACCGACTATTACTCTAGATTTAGTAATTCATAATGAGCAAGAATACCTGGAATTTTCTCAGCCGATCGTCAGCCTCGGACGTGCCCTTGGTAACGATATTCTTATTTTAGACAACCAAATTTCTCGTAAGCACGCTATTTTCAAGGTCGATGAAAATGGCATTACTATCCAGGACTTGGGAAGTTCTACTGGTTTACGCTTTGGTAAAGTCTGCTTAAAAGACGAAGAACAATCATTGCCATCGGGCACCAAGGTGCTGTTATGTCCTAATAATGATATTGCGGTCACTGCCTATTGGTCGATGGTCGAGAAACCAGCAGAATTTGTCACTACGATCGAAAAACTGCTGTGGTTTAGAGCCAGCAAATTTTTCGATGTGTTCGGCCACCAAAACTTAGTAGATTTGGCACATCACAGCAGTCTGCGAGTTTATGAAGCAGGTGAAGTGCTCTGTCAGCAGGGGACATCAGCCAAGGCATTAATGTTGCTAATTTCTGGAAAGGTGCGGATTGGGGAAGAAATGCTCGGGGCGGGTAAAGTCATTGGTGAATTAGGCATTCTCACCAAATCTAACTATCGAGAAACCGTAGTTGGCCACTCAGAAAAAACATTGGTTTTAATTACTACAGCTAGTAGTGTTAATGATTTACTCGATCGAGATGCCCAGCTTGCCCGAGCCTTACTGATTTCATTGAGTCAACGACTGCAATTGTTGGCCAGCGACTTCAATCTTTGTCACGATTACCTTTCTGCTCCACTCCCAGTAGTAATATAGTCGTGAGAAACTCTTTCTAGAGAAGCTTTTAAGCTGAAAAATCAAGGTAAAATATTGCCCTAGCCAGTAAATATCCGGAACCATGGAAACAGAAAATATCTTAGCAATGCTATATGGGCAAATGAATGATCAACAGCAACTGCGCTTTAAACAAGCGATCGTCGCCCAAACCATTCACTATGTTTCTCAGCGCTTGCCCTTGGCAAACCAAGATCAGGGTGAGCGCAGTCTGATTGCTTTGGCAAACCAATGGATTGCTCAACCCACGGCTGACAATGCAGATCAAGCTGCTGCGGCAACGGGTGACCAAGACTACTTTCTGGCACCTGCACAGGCTGCTGCTGCGGCCACTGGTTACGAGGCAATTCCTTATGCATTGCTGGCTGCTGGCGAATTTCAACATGCCGAGGCCCAACAATGGCAAAAGGCTGCTGCTTGGGATATTTTGGCCGATCGAGAACTACCCCCGATCGAAGAATTTGATGATTAAGTCAGCATTTCCTCTAGTTGATTTTGGCTCCAGAGCCATTGATATAGACCTTTTTGATCGATCAACTCACTGTGAGTTCCCGACTGCACAATTTCACCTTTGTCCATCACCAAAATTCGATCGGCCAAAGCTGCTGCTGAAAGTTGATGGGAAACAAACACTACCGTTTTGCGTTGAGTACCTTCAGCCAAA
>JANNEH010000270.1:0-6856 GCA_031378405.1 Synechococcales cyanobacterium OTE_75_metabat_409 | reverse complement strand
GCAATTCTCGATATATTTGTTAGTTTGGGTGATTGACCAACGATTCACCCGTGATAAATGTGCGATAGCGATGTCACCACGTCCTCGGGCACAGGCAAGTCCAATGTGTTTACATTCATGGCAAGCGGGACAGAGAGCAATCAACCGAACTAAGGTTTGCAGGTGTCGGATGTCATTATAGTCCCAAACTTCATGGCACTCGACGGGGTGACGGCTTCCTTTTCCACCACAGATTTCACAGCGATCATTGGCTTTTTGGAATGTCAGTCTTTTCAATATTTCCCAGACCTTTGGTGTGACCTCAGAGCGAACATTGGAATACCAGCAAGTTTCTGGCACCAGTTCGATCGTTAGTTTGGGAGGCGTTGTATCATCAATAGGGATAGGAAGCCATCGATCGAAGGAGTTAGATTGGAGTTCTGAAGTAATAAACCATTGCTTAGTTTTAGCATCCCATTTTGCACCGAGTTGTTTGGCTGCATCTTTCTCGGCGTAGGGAACGTTTAAATACACTCGATTCGACGACATGAGCGACCTCTCCAGATTGACGTTAGAACAGGTGGGCGATCGGTTATTTTCTCTAGTTTGACTTGATCGATACTTCCGATCAAGTATCAATGTCCAGTCTGCCAATCCCAAAGTTCCAACTGGCGATACCGGCTATAGGTTCCAAACAATCCCAACTGCACAAGCACCGGTTTCCTTCGCATTGCTGGTGGGGGCAAACGATGCTCTACGAATAACGCGAGTCCTCCTTGCCCCTCCAAGATCGACCCGCGATGTTTTCGGTGCATACCAAGGTGACAAACGGTGCATAGTGCCACCAAGTTTTCTGAGCAGTTGTTGGACGGGTCGCAGTCCCAGTGGTGAACTTGTATCAGGTAAGCTCGGGCTTTCGGTGAGAACAATCTTTCGCCGGGTCGTAGCCCCAAGATGCCGCAGCGATAACAGTGCCATCCCTCGCGCTGTTTGATGGTCAGGGCGATCTCTTTCCAGTCAGTGGGGTAGCGGGATTTGGGATTTGATTGAGCCATAAGCTCCCTGTCGGTCAGTAATAGTTGATCATCAACAGTTTACCAATTCTTTTGAAATAGGGCGATCGATTAATTTCTGAGATCTTGGGATAACGTTATCCCAAGAGTTCATTTTATTCATCAACAGCAAGAATAGAAAAACCCCTAAATTACATTATCAATCTAACATAAAGCTGTATCCCAGTCTCAGCAAGACTTTCTGCGAAATAATGTATTTGGGATAACGTTATCCCAAACAAGATAAAGATGTTGAAAAAGCTCTCAAAGGTTGTACATTGAAGATGACAAATATTTTGCTGATAACTTGATGGCTCATATAACTGCGGTCTTCAACATGAAAGGGGGAGTTGGAAAATCTACCACTGCCTACAATCTAGCTGTTGGGCTACACTCTTTCCATAAAAAGCGAGTACTACTGATTGATATCGATCCGCAAGGAAATGCAAGCACTGCTCTAGGCATATCAATTTGGGATCTTCAGAAGCAATTAAAAGACGTTCTCCAACGTCAAACCAGTATTGAGCATATTATTCTGACGGCTCCTTGTGGGGTAGACGTTGCACCTTCTAATATTCTTTTAGCTGAACAGGAAATACCCATTTCGGCGATGCCAGGGCGGGAATTGTTGTTGAGGAAAGCTTTGAAACCGATCGAGTCAAAATATGATTTCATTATTATCGATTCTCCACCCAACATTGGAGTCTTTTCTATTAATGCTCTTTTAGCTAGCCAAGATGTTTTGATCCCGGTAGATATGGGTTACCTAGCTCTACTGGGTTTACAGGGGATTGATCGAGCAATTTCTCTGATTCATACAGAACTAGACCATCCTCTAGAAATTTTGGGAGTATTAGCCACCCGATATGATGGGCGAAATAAATTGAGTAAAGAGGTGTTGGAAGCCTTACAAAATCACTTTGGAGACAAAGTATTTAAAACTGTAATTCCCGAAGCCGTAAGACTAAAAGAAGCTCCTAGCTACAGCAAATCAATTTTTGAGTATGACCCTAATGGGATTGCTGCTAAAGCATATAAAGAATTTACTAAAGAGGTAATAAATGTCAGCAAATAGCAAACCTCGGAAGGGAGGTCTAGGCAGTAATCCATTAACATCTGGAATTTTCAGTAAAACTGAATTGATGAGTGTTGTTCAATCAGCTTCGATCGACTCAATCAAAATATCCGTTCATCAGCCCCGCCAATATTTCTCTGAAACGGCAATGGCAGAATTAATCAACTCTGTTACAGCACATGGAATTTTGCAGCCACTGCTCGTGAGACCTGTTGGTAATAATGAGTATGAGCTTGTGGCTGGGGAGAGACGTTACCGAGCAGCAAAAGCTTTGGGGCTGGCAAATGTGCCGGTGACTGTTCGGCAGATGAGTGATACGGAAGCCAAGCAATTTGCGCTCTTAGAAAACCTGCAAAGACAAGATCTCAACCCGGTTGAAGAAACGGAAGGAGTCTTGGATTTGTTATCAGTGGTTCTAGAGCAAGATCGCTCTAGCGTGGTCTTATTGCTTAGTCAATCAGCTCGTTCAAATGCCGATTCATCATATACTTCCACCCCTGAATGGCGAAAAGTAATGGAGATCTTTGATACTTTAGCCTTGACTCCTGAAAGCTTTCGAGTAAATCGCCTACCACTGCTAAATTTGCCCAGTGATATTTTAGATGCTGTCAAACGGGGTGAAATTGAATACACTAAAGCTCGTGCTATTAATATGTTGTCTGAAGCTGAACAGCGTCAAGAGCTGCTCAAAACAGCCATAGGTAGTGGATGGTCTCTACAGCAAATTCGATCCTATGTGAAGGACACTAAATCTGCTAATAACACCAAAATTCCTCCACTCAAGGTAGAGACCCCTGATTCGCAGCTATCTTCAGTTATTAATCGGATACGTTCTCAAAAAGTCTGGGAGAATCCTTCTAAGTGGAAGAAAGTCCAAGCCCTTTTGAAAAAACTTGATGACATTATCTAAATGGCATCTTTACTCGAATTCTGCTGAAATTAGCAATACCCTATTTAAAAAAAATATTGCTGATAGTGAATTTATTGGCACCTCTCAGTAGAAATCGCACTATGCCTAACTCTATCCGGTGAAACCTTTATTCCAGCGGCATCAGCATAGCCCTGAAGAATACGGAAAATATCGGTGCCAGCCAACCGGCGACCATTGCAGCTCAGAAATAGAGCATCTTCACGATCGCTACCGTCTTTAGGTTGGAAGTAAAGCCCTTCGCGGATTGCTACCCAATGATCTAAGGAATCTTCCAATTGGGCATTGAGATTGATCGACTGCTGATCGAATTGCCCCTGGCTTTTCACCATGAGCTTTGCTGGTAAGTAGCTATAGATATTGAGGGATACCACTTCTTCCCGGCGCAGTGCCAAATCCCATAACAGTAGCAGGATGGCATAGTCTCTGATGCCCAGGTCAGTCGATCGCCTTTGGCGCAAGCGAAGCTATCGATCGACCAACTCCAGAATCGATCGATAGTTATCCGCCGAAACCGCTGGAGAATCTTTGTAGCGTTGGCTCTTGAGAGACTTGATCTCGCTCAAAGAGAAACTGCAAGCACCTTGTTTGTTGGCATATTCCACCAAAGATTTCAGCGCTGAAACTCGCAGGTTAATGGTGGCAGAAGCTTTGCCCTCATTCATTGGGTGCTGCCGCCACTCCAGTACTAAATGGAACGCGGCATTTTTGGGTAGTGCCAGGAATTCTGGGAGGAAAGTGGCAGGGGATTTTTCTGGAGCCATCGATTTCGCAGCGTTGGCTAGGCCAAATCGGCAGAAGTAATCGATCGCCTTGCCGTATTCTTGGCGGGTGTGGGGTTTTAGTTGGAGTCGCAGGAATTCTTCTCAGAGGGTTTCGTGGGATTTGTTGGGAGGATCGATCTGCACCAGGACAGGATCAGAAATTCTGACGAGCTGGGGACTAGGAATTTGTTTCATTACTTGTCCTCTGGCACTAATTGATAATTTCAACAACTATTTCACCTTGCTGGAGTTGTTCTATCGCCTCCAGTAGAGTAGCTATCAAGAGTTCTCTGAGATTTCGATTGGTCACATTGCCACAAGTGAGCCAGAGAATTTGCGGCGGTGCGCCCAGCCTACAGACCAAATCAACAAAATCACTGTCCTTGCTCATGATCACTACATTAGGTTGTTTGGCAGCCTCAAAGATTTCAATATCTTTGGCATCCCGCAGCCCCAATTCTCGCAAAGATATAGCATTTACACCAAAGGTTCCAACAATCCATTCTGCTAATGTTGGTGGTAGCTGTGCATCGATCCAGATAATCATGCGGTTAGACGAGGAAATTCAGTTCGTCTGGCTGCAAACAATAAACAAGCCTGAATATCTTCTGGCTCTAGATCAGGGAAGTCCATCAAGATTTCCTCAGCGGTCACATTCTCAGCCATCATTTCCAAGATGTCACTCACTCTAATTCTCATCCCACGAATACAGGGCTTACCACCACATTGTCCGGGAGTTTGGGTGATTCGGGTCAGTTTTTCCATTGGGGATAACATAGCTTTCCTGTGAACTTAATAATAGTGTTTATTTGTCTAGAAATAATGTGGGTAAAACTTTGAAGAATTCACCCAGCGCTTTGGCCTGAGCCTTACTGATCGATCGCTTACCATTCAAAACTTCAGAGGCAATTCCCTGAGAACCAAAGACTGGCACCAAGTCTTTTTGCTTAAGTCCTCGATCGCTCACGAACTCCTGCAAAATCTCTAAAGGGGTAGCTGGATTAAGTTGATAGTGTTGATCTTCAAAGTTTTCAATCAAGTTCACCAGCAGCCTGAGCAGTTGTTCTTGAGCTGGTGAAAGGTTTTCTCCTAGCTGCATCAGCTTGGAAACTTCTGCTAGGTAGAATTCGTTTTCTTCTTCTGTCTCAATGACCTTGGGTTGAACAACTGTCAACAGGCGGCCATATTCTTGGTTTAATTCAGCTATCATGGTTTCCACCGTTCTTTATCATATTCAGCATGGGTAAGGATGTCGCGGACAAAGATAGTTCCGCTTCGATAGTTTATTTCGGCAATAAGTCGATAATGGTTTCCTTTGATATTGAACACTGTGTAAATCCCGACTAAATCAGCAGAAGGATAGCTTTCTCGTAGTTCAACTAGATTCTGCCAGTCTGCTGTTTTGGCGGTTCTATACCAAGTATCCAAGGCTGATTCCGAATCGGTATGAATGATGGCGAACTGCACCAATCGCTTACGGCTAATGATGTGCATCTATGTTTAGGGTTCCCGGATTTATTCATTGTATCTCATTTTGAGATTATAAAGAGCAGGACAACGATTCGTGTAATTTGGTATCATGACGTGCTATTAACCCTTGAGTAGCAATGCTTTCAAGGATTCAATTTCAACAGTGCAATGAACCGTTTTATCTGGATAGGTTTTATATAAATGGGCTGTCGAGTTTATTGGAATGAAAAAGTGAGTTAAGGATTCAAAAACAGCCGGAAACTCCCTTCACAAACTACTCTAATGCCAAAATAGCCCAACGCGCCAAAAATGTATATTTGCGTTTCAAACCCTGCTAGTCATGCTTTTCACCCCAGGCCGAGATACGAATAATTTCCCTTACAGCGGCCTGAAAGCCATGAATAAGAAAATTGATGATTCGCTCAAACCCTATCTAGAATTGGGTTTGAAGGCAGTTTTAAAATCCTTAACTCGGTTTTCTGTTCCAATGTTTTCACCCATACTGCGGCGATGATCCAAACATAGAATCATCTTCTAGCAATGCTTTCAAAGGGATGTGAAGAAATCACCAAGTCACCACAGCTACGAAACTTTCAGCCGCCTACAGATGGCGAACACAGTACTACTAGACCACTTACCACCTCGCTTCGTTGGGTAGCTTTGCTCATTAAGATAATCAGCCACCTCGCCATAAGATTTCCCCGATCGCCTATGACGACGAATAACCTCAATGGTCACTTGCTCATCATTATCTTCCACAAGCTCCTTGTTACCATCGGGCTTCTCACCAAATCTAGGCGCACCATAGGCATAGCCACCATTTTCAGCTTTAGACCTACGACCACCCTGAGTCCGTTGGTTAATTACAGATCGCTCCAAAGTAGCCACAGCCGCCATAACTGTTAGAATTAGAGTGCCCATTGGTGTTGAAGTATCAACCTGAAGATCGAGCAAGATCAGCGCCTTCTTCTCCGGCTGCAAGACATCTTCCACCAGTTCTAAGACATCCCTCGTGTTCCTGGCCACCCGATCGAGCTTGGCCGCAACAATACCATCAGCCCGGTAACGAACTGCTTCGAGAGCCTGAGTAAATAAAGGTCGATCGGTGGTATTCTTGCCGCTGCCAACTTCTTCAAAGACCTCAACCAGCTCATGACCCATGGCAACGCAGTATGACTTGATTTTCCGGCGTTGGTCAGCTAACGAGGTGTTTTCAGCTTGATCTTGGGTGCTAACTCTAATGTATCCAACCAATTTCATGCCAATATCCTCTTCCCATAGCAGAAAACTTCCATAACATTCCTCACATTGACACTCGGCAAATTGCCGGATACAATATAAAATATCACACCAGTAAACTCAAAGCATGTTTTTGTAAGCAAATGTGTGCTGTTTAAAATCCTGTCCTATTACCTGAGTCACCAATATGGGTACTGCATCATCAGTACGAGTAGAAGCTCGTATAACTCCAGAGGTAAAAGCTCTTATCCAGATGGCTGCTGGGATTGAGGGAAGCACCATTACGGATTTTGTTTCTAAAAGTGCCCAACGAGCAGCTCGTGAAGTTATTGAAAGAAATCAGCATCTA
>JANNEH010000247.1:0-3689 GCA_031378405.1 Synechococcales cyanobacterium OTE_75_metabat_409 | reverse complement strand
TTAGCCGTTTCCACAATTCCCATCGGTACGATGTCTACATAGGGCATTTGGAATTCAGACTCTAGAAACTGGGCTGTCCCAGGGCCTAATTCTCGATAGGGTACCAGGTTAAACCAGGCTTGGGGTAGGTTCTTGAGTTCGGCAACAGAGGCTTTATCGGGCAGAATTGCGTTGATAGTAATACCTAAGTCGGCCATCAACCGCTTTAGCTCAGTGCAGTCATGATGATTATGAAAAGCTAAGGTGGAGATACCAATGATATTCACCGAAGGCTTTTCAGTCTTGGTCAGACCCAAGTTGCCCTGCTTGCGGGCTTTGGCGATATAGAACTGGACGATTTGTTGGAGGGTGCGATCGGCTGCTTGCAGTTCATTGAAGCGGTAATGGTTTACGTCGGCCAAGATCACGTCACAGACAGTATCCATCGCAGCCCGTTCGACAAAATTAGCGAGGTCTTCTTGCAAAATGCTGGAAGTGCAAGTGGGAGTGAGGACAACTAAATCAGGATGCTCTTCACCATCTTTGCGAGTGATATTGTCGACGACTTTTTCTTGAGAACCCCGCGAGAGCACATGTCGATCGACCACGCTGGTGGTCACAGGGGTAAAATCCCGCTCACGTTCTAGCATCGATCGCATGACATTAAAATAGTCGTCACCTATGGGTGCATGCATAATGGCATGAACGTTTTTAAAGGAAGTGGCCACGCGCAGGGTGCCGATGTGAGCGGGACCGGCGTACATCCAATAGGCTAGTTTCATAAAAATTTTCTCGTAGTCTGGACGATGGAGTGTGTCTTATTTTCGCAAGTAGGTAGGAGATCGATCAAAATTGAGACAAAAATTATCGGTTGCCGCCCTTCTGGCTAAATGAAGCTTGAAATTACCCAGTAACAACATCAAACCTGACTATTTTCCTATTGCCTTTAGGCATTATGGTCAGATATGATACAAAGTTGAGAAACCTAACCTCACACAGAACCTTACCTGATCTGCTAATATATCAATTTTTGCCCAGACAGGAAAAAGTTACTAGATGCCCAAGGCATTGCAAATAATTGGTTTAACGCACAGTTACACAATATTCGGAAATTTAGAATGAAAAAGAATCTAATGGCAGCAGCGATTATCTGCGCCTCGGTCACAGCAATGGGCAGTACACCAGCTATGGCAGGAATGGGTCAAAACGTAATTGGGCCATCTATCGCGATCGGAAATGGAAATACTAATATTGGGGTCGATTCTAAATTCGGCATTTCTGATAACATCTCACTGCGTCCAGCGATCTACTTTGGCAGTGGCAGCACGGTAATTGGCTCTTCACTGACCTACGATTTCGACCTCAAAAATGCCAGTGCCTCTAAATTCACACCTTTCTTAGGTGGTGCGGTGTTTATTTCTACAGGTAGCGGTAGTACAACCGTAGCAGGTTTGGTTGGTGGTGCTGATTTTGATATATCTGATAGTCTCCAGTTGAAAGGGGCTGTGAATGTGCCGATTACTAGTAACGGAGCCAATACTTTTGTCACCCTCGGTGCTGGTTTCAAGTTCTAAACCAAAATCTGAGCAAATCAAAAATTGACCGGAGCATCTGGCTAAACTCACGTATAAGTAGGTGGTAGATGCACCCTGATTAACCGCTCTAGCGCCATTGGCACTAGAGCATTTTTTTTATTTTGATGATTTTATAGGGTAGAAAAGATAGCAAAAATATCCTGGTGGCAATCGATCGACCAAGTATACATAGGTGGTAGATGCACCCTGATCAGTACCCTCAACCTTCGGGTTGAGGGCTTTTTTTTGCCCAATCATCAAAATCTAAAGGGTGGATATCTGTACTCAAACTAGAGGTAGTCGATCGCCGAGATTTTCAGGATAATAAAGTGAGGCCACCAACGACGTATCCCTGCACCGAGAAACTCCATGAACTCCTCCGACGTTAACGCCATCACTACCTACAGCCAAGAAGATATTCAGCAAATTTTAAACCTGGCACTGACCAGGAAAAATGCTGATGGTGATATGGAATTTTCACACCAACAGTTGGTGGAAATTGCCGAAGAGATGGATATTGACCTCAATACATTGCAGTCTGCCAAATTAGATTGGGCGCAAAACCGCACCAGTGACCAGCAAAAATCTGAATTTGACCTGTATCGCCGTCAAAAGTTTCAGAAAGGATTGGGGCGTTTTGCTATCACCAATTCATTTTTGGTCACAATTAATTTGCTAGTACTAGGTGGAACAGGCTTTCTGTGGTCGGTTTATGTCCTGGGGTTTTGGGGATTGGGAGTAGCACTGAATGGCTGGAATCTCTATCAATTGAAAGGCGAAGAATACGATCGCAAATTTCATAACTGGATCAGTAAACGCAAAATTCGCCAGACCATCCACGGTACGATCGCCAAGTTTCTCTCGAACTAGACATTAGCCAGAAATGTCTGCCCATCCCATCGCTGCAACACTCTAAAAACAAATTTACTGTAAATTTCGCTACCGAAAAATCTGATATATTAAGCAGACTATACATAAGCTCATCACCTCCTCGATCGTCAAAATCCCCACACATATGAACCACACCAACTCTCACCAAAACAGTCAATTAGCTGCACACCAACAGACTTACGGCGGTCAGAGATGGCTGGTCGAGGAAAGAGATGCCTGTGGGGTGGGATTCATTGCATCACCGGCTGGTCAGCCCACTCATAAACTGATCGAACAAACTTTGACCGCGCTAACTTGCATGGAACACCGGGGTGGCTGTAGCGCCGATCGAGACTCTGGAGATGGCGCAGGCATCTTGTCTGCAATTCCTTGGCCATTATTTGAGGCATGGGGTCAGGAACAAGGTTTGGATTTGAGCGGTACCTTGGCAGTAGGGATGGTCTTTTTGCCCCAAGAAACCGAGGCTCGATCGATCGCCAAAGAAGTTGTGGCCAAAATTATTGGCGAGGAACAACTGCGCTTGGTGGGTTGGCGAACTGTACCGGTGAGACCGGAAGTACTAGGAGTACAGGCTAGAAGCAACTGTCCATACATTGAACAGGTGATTATTGGCGGGGAATTAATTGGCGATGAATGGGAACGGCAGTTGTACTTGGTACGCCGCAAAATCGTTAAGGCACTGAAAGATACTCAGATAGTACAACCGGGCGATAATTTTTACGTTTGCTCCTTATCTGGCCGCACTATTGTCTATAAAGGAATGGTGCGATCGGCTATCCTGGGAGAGTTTTATCCAGATTTGACCAATCCGCTATTTGCCAGCAACTTTGCGGTGTATCACCGCCGCTTTAGCACCAATACTATGCCTAAATGGCCATTAGCCCAACCGATGCGGATGTTGGGTCACAATGGCGAGATCAACACCCTGTTAGGCAATATCAACTGGATGACCGCCAGAGAAAGAGATTTAGACCACCCAGTATGGAATGATCGATTACAAGAACTCCAGCCGATTTTGAATTTAGATAACAGTGACTCTGGCACTTTAGATAACGTGTTGGAGCTGATGGTGCATTCTGGTCGCAGCCCGATCGAAGGTTTGATGGTGATGGTGCCTGAAGCTTATCAGAATCAGCCAGAGTTAGATCAATATCCAGAAATTGTAGATTTTTATGACTACTATAATGGCCTGCAAGAATCCTGGGATGGTCCAGCTCTGTTGGCTTTTAGTGACGGCAAGATTGT
>JANNEH010000245.1:0-6443 GCA_031378405.1 Synechococcales cyanobacterium OTE_75_metabat_409 | reverse complement strand
CTTACTCGATCGTACCACCAGAATCGCCCAAGCAGGAACTGGAGCACAGAGCAAGCGGGTGGATATGACCTATAACGAGGTCAATCAAATGATTGCCCTAAGCAGATTTAGTGACTTGGGTGGTCAAAGCTTGGTGGCAGAAACCAGCTACACCTATGACCAGAATCAAAGGTTGATTCAGCTTGCTCATAAGAAAGGAGCAAATAATCTGGCCAGCTATGATTACACCTTTGATGCCGCAAATAAACTGACTAAGATAGTTTCTAGTATTGATGGAACTGTAGACTACGCTTACGATGCAACTAATCAGTTGACTGGGGCAGATCACAGTAGTCAGTCTGATGAAGCTTATCAGTACGATGCCAATGGTAACAGAACTAATGCTGGATACCAGACAGGAACTAATAACCAGCTTCAGGCTGATGGGCAATATACCTATCAATACGACGGTGAAGGTAATAGAACTAAACGTACTGAAGTGGCTAACGGTAAGGTGACTGAGTATGTATGGGATTATCACAATCGCCTGACTGGAGTTCTATTCAAGAGCGCGGCTGGGGTGATTGAGAAGAACATCGAGTACGTTTATGACACCAACAATCTACGAATTGGCAAGAAGATTGATGGGGTGGTTACAGAGAGATTTGTAATCGACAGGAACCAAATCTCTCTAGTATTTGATGGCCAGGGAGTACAAAAATCTCGATATCTCTACGGCACTCAAATTGATCAGGTATTAGCCGAAGAATCTGGCGCTCAGGTTCATTGGTTCTTGACTGACCACCAAGGGACTGTGAAGGATGTAGTAGATAATGCTGGAGCTGTGATTGACCATATTACCTACGACAGCTTTGGCCGAATTGTTGGTCAGACTAGTCATATAGACCTCAGATTGGCTTATACGGGTCGTGAGTGGGATAAGGAAACTGGACAGTATTACTATCGTGCTCGGTATTATGATGCTACTGTTGGAAAATTCATTAGTGAAGATCCGATCAGTTTTGATGCCAATGATAATAATTTGAGTCGGTATGTAGGTAACAGTTCTATCAACTTTATTGACCCAAATGGTCTTCAATATGATGTTGATTGGGGAGGGGGTTACTATAGACAAAGGAATGCGGAACTTCAAAGAGCAGCAGCAATAAGAGATGAAATTAAAAGCTATGGAGATGCATGGCTTACAATTTTGCCTGACTGTCCCTGTCAAGAAAAAAATGTCAAGAAAAATCAAAATTTCTATGAATTGAAATTCAACCCCACGCTGTTCATATTTCATCCCGGAGCAGAAAAAGAGTATCGTTCCGAACCAGTAAATTTTTATGTTTCAACAGGAAGAAGTGCAAGGCTAGTTTCTCGACCAGCTCAACAATGTACTTATAAAAGTGGGAAATTGATTACATCAGGAAAAGGTGCTGGAACACCTGATTTTTGGTCTAGTAAATATTTTCAACATCAAGAGTATGATGTATTTACATTTAACAATCTTCCACTTGATGAATACTTAAGTGTTTGGAAGCCAAATCAAGGAGATGGGAATTGTACAGATAAAGATAAATGTGATGATAAATAACTTAAATGTCTAAAAAAACTTTGTTAGCTTTTATTTCTATATATTTTTCATCACTAATCAGTGGAGTTCTATCTCTTACTTTTGCAACTTCAGTATCAGTAGATATTCTAAATGTGATGATCCATTCAATCCCTATAGTATCAATAATGTCATTAGTGATATTATTATTTTATGTTGTTGTTATTAAGTTATTACTCAAAATCAATCTACCTCAATGGAGTATGCCAAAAATAACCATATTGTTAGGGCTAAATTTTTTTGTTTTGCTAATATTATGGCGTTTTCTTTGGTGGAGTATGATTTTCATTTTTGGCTAGTATTGGGGGCGAACGAGGAATTGTTGAACTAAGTGACCGGAGGTTGGGGATTTTTGTATAAACCCTCGAAAAGGGGGATTATGGAGAGTGATTATTTTCGGGGAAGATGAAGATTCAGTGATCCACTCCAGGCCGAGATAAATGCAATTTCCCTCACATCGGTCTGAATCACTTGCGTAGCAGTAGTTTCAATGTGTACTACTTCACAACTTGATCGCCCAGGAAGTTCAAAAGCCCATCTTTTCGGTTCGCAAGCTATGCCATCATTGTCCCGTTCGCGCAGCGTCTCCGAAGGGGAATCGACACCATGATTCCAGCCCGGTGACGTATATCCAAGGGGTAAAGAAACCTTGAGGAGTATTGATTTCCGCTGACGCGGGGGAGTCGCGCAGTTCAGAAAATCCAAAAACTTATGACTCAATTAAGTTTGCGGGACTCCCAAGGATTTTATCAAATTCCCTTGGAAATGCGCGATCTCATCACCCTCTTGTTACCCAGAGCTTTAGAATCAAAAATCGATCGACTCAGAACCGAACTCAAGCATCAATCTGCCAAATCCCTAACGATCGATCACCTCAGAGCATTTCGTCGTGCTGTTCCTTGATATCAAGAATCGGTTGATCGACAAACAGATCGTTTCGATCGCTTTTGGCGCAAGCGAAGCTATCGGCTCCTGGTCGGAGACATTGGTGCCGATAGCTGAGATTCTAAAACTAGCACTGATGAAGAGGTGTCTGAGAATCACCAAAATCTCTTATCAACGAGTTCGGTCTAACTGGCGCAAGGTGTTAGAATAATGGCGCAGTGAACAGAGCAACGAACTACCTATGCGGATCTTAGCGTTTGTCCCCGGCGGCATCGGCGACCAGATCTTATTCTTCCCCACGATCGAAGATCTGAAGCATACATACCCCAATGCACAGATCGACGTGGTAGTAGAACCTCGATCGACTGCGGCTTATCAAGTCTGCAAAAGTTTTCCTCAAGTTATCCCTTTTGATTTTAAAGATGCCAACGGCCCTGCCGACTGGGGCAACCTGCTGGGTATTATTCGAGACAAAGAATACGATGCTGTGCTCTCCTTGGGTCAACGCTTTGGGATAGGCTTCTTTTTGTGGCTGACCGGCATCCCCAAACGAATTGGCTACAGCGTAGGAGCCGGTAGAATGTTTCTCTCTGACCCGGTGCTGCTAGAGCCAAACCAATATGCCGCCCAGATGTATCACGATCTGGTGAAAGGTTTGGGCATCGATCGCCCCTGTCCAGCCCTGAGTATCAACGTCCCCAAGGCTGATATTGCCTGGGCAGAGCAACAGCTCCAAGATCTGGGGATCTCGGACTATATTTTGATCCATGGTGGTGCCAGCCAACTTTCCCCAAAACTGGGCATCGATAATTTTTACCCTGCCAATCAATGGCAGCGGGTCGTAGATGGCCTGCAAAAACGCCAAGATAAACCAGTAGTATTTGTAGAAGGCCCTGGCGATCGAGCTTTGATCGAGCAAATCATTCAAACTTGTCCAAATGTCAAAGTGATCAAGCCCCCCGATATTGGCAAACTCACTGCTTTAATTGCTGCCGCCAGCCTGATGATTTGTACCGATGGTGGCCCCATGCACTTAGCTACCGCTGCGGGCACTTACACGTTTGCTTTATTTGGAGCCAATGACCCAGCCAAGCTAATTCCCCCCACCAGCAAAACAGTGGCGATCAAGTCGCGCAGTGGCAAAATCTCTGATATTTCGCCCGCTGAAATCTTAGACAAAGTGTGGCAATCTTAATATTCTTAAGCTGATTGCTTATTCGGCAGATTCGATCGGTTAAAATCGTAGACCAGACCAAGTAAGAAAGCCTATGATCACCCCAGCCACAGTTGAAGCCCTGATCGCAGCAGGCATTGCCGATGCCCAAGTGCAAGTAACCGACCTCACCGGCGGTGGCGATCACTATCGGGCGGTGGTAGTTTCCGCACAATTTGCCGGAAAAAGCCTCGTCCAACAACATCAGCTAGTTTACAAAACAGTCAACAGCGCCCTCGCCAGTGGTGAAATTCATGCTTTAGCCCTGGAAACCATGACTCCAGAAGCTTGGCAAGCTGCTCAATCTGCATCTTAAATTTAGCAAATTCATTCCATAAACCCACCAACTATGAATCCCGAAACTCAGCAACAGATCAGCGACATGATCAGCCAAAACAAGATCATGGTGTTCATGAAGGGCAACCGCCTGATGCCCCAATGTGGTTTTTCTAACACCGTTGTACAAATTTTAAATATTTTGGGTGTCCCCTACGAAACCTCTGATGTTTTGGCCGACCAAGAAATTCGCCAAGGCATCAAAGAATTTTCGAGTTGGCCGACTATTCCCCAGGTATACATCAACGGCGAATTCATCGGCGGCTCAGATGTTTTGACCGAGTTGTACAAAAACGGCGAACTTCAACAAAAAGTAGAAGTAGCTTTGGCTTCTTAACTACGGCTGCGATAGAACCATCAATCGAGTGGCTTCACTCAGCCACCCGATTGACCTAGATCCTCAATATCTCGATCGATATTCTGGCTCAGCTTCAGGCTGCAATTGCCGTAGCTCGAAGTTAGAAGGGTCGTAAATATAACGAACAGCATCTTCTTCTAAACGGCTAATTTGGTAGGCTTCGATCGAGTTGCTAGCGCGTAACGCAGCCACATAGCCATCTAAATACAGCCGCAAATCTTCAAAGCGATAACCGCGATGCCACATTTCTACTGCTGCATCGGTGATTTTTTGATAATGGCGAATAGTCTCGGTTTGTTGCAGCATGTTCGTCATTCCTCCAGAGCCATACCAGAATATATTATATTTAACAAGCTGCATGATCGGGAATCCAGCTTTTTTTATAAAATATATAGTTCTGTAATTATTTTATCGTAAAAAAACCCTGTATTTGTATCCCCATAACATAATCTTTAGATCTTCTCGCTCCGCCCACCAGCGATGCGGGTACCAAGCCTTCCCGGCAGGAGACCCTATATGTCCGCAATCGCTGTAGTCGTTGGCAACCAAAACCTGCGATCGGTCTTGGTGGCACAGTTACAGCAACAGGGTTATCGGGTACAGCACACTGCTAGCATGGCAGCAACCAAAATCCACCTGGCCGAGTTTCATCCCGAATTGGTGGTGGTAGATTATGATTTGGCCGATGGCAATGGCCTAGAACTTTGTGAATGGATTCAGATCCATACCGATGCTTTGATTTTAATGATCTCCACTCGTCTAGAAGAATCAGAAATCTCGGCTTCGTTGGCGATCGCCGATGACTATCTCAAGAAGCCCTTTGGCATGAAGGAATTTTTGGCTCGGGTGGCTGCTCTACTCCGTCGATCTACTTCCCGCCGCCTGCCATCCGAGATTGTACGCGGCAATTTAAGGATCGATTTGGTGCGGCGCAGGGTCTATTTTGCCCAGGAATCAATTGACCTCACGCCCCAAGAATTTAGTTTGCTGTATGTGTTGCTCCAGTCTCCCGATGAGCCGATCGATCGTGCTGAACTCCTGCGCCGAGCTTGGGATGAACACATGGGCGGCAGCCGCACTGTAGATACCCATATCCTCGCGCTGCGCAAAAAACTCAAAGATCCTGAGATCATTCAAACCGTTCGTCAAATGGGCTACCAGATTCATCTGTAACAGAAGTCCGACCTCTAGTACAGTGAATCAATAATATGTAGGGTGGGCAATGCCCACGTTCATTGCTTTGAATGATTTCAAGATACCTATTGTTGATGTGCTTATTTTTGTATTCAAGGCTCCTTGTTTCTTCCTGCGCACGAAGTTGAATATGTGGGCAGTGCCCACCCTACAAGATTATCTAAAGTTAATTACATATCTCAAATCGATGTTTCCACTGAGTGACGGCTCATATTCTGGATAAAAAAGAGCATCAATGGTGATTTCAGTTGGTTCTTTCCCTCTTTCCTCCGCATTGGACATAGACATTGCCTCAGAATATCGATAGTAATATATCCTCTGGTCAATTGCTATTTTCATCAGATAATTAGCTACTTTTCGTATCATTTGTTCTTCTTCAGGTTCACCATAAACATAATCTAATGTGCAAAACAATGTGATGTTATTTTCATAATCTAAGGTACAAGATAATGGGATACCATCTTTGATAGCTGCACATGTTTCTAATGTATAAATATCTGCCTCATAGCCTAATCCTGTCCATAGTTTTGAGACATCCTTAAGCACCCTATGAGGTCTAAGATTGGTGGTGAATTCAAAAGTGGCATTTCTGGTCATAGTCTGACAGAGAAACAATATAATTTCAGAGTGGGCTGTTGCTAAGCGATAGCACTGCCCACCATTAGATTAAGCATTCCTAACTAAGTAGAAATTTATTAATCTGATCGACCGCCACCTTCAAGACCTCTGGTGGATGCACCAAAGCAAAGCGCACATAGCCTTCTCCTGCCGCCCCAAAACCCACCCCTGGTGAAGCCGCCACCCCAGTAGCAGCTACTAAGGATTTGCAAAACCCGATCGAATCCTGACTCCATTGCTCTGGTAAC
>JANNEH010000229.1:0-12596 GCA_031378405.1 Synechococcales cyanobacterium OTE_75_metabat_409 | reverse complement strand
CGACTGCCTCTTACCTTGGATGCTAAATTTCGAGAGGCGATCGAACACCGTGGTATTACTGCAACGACTGCGCTGACAGAAGCGGTTGAACTTTGGCTAAAAAATCTAGGCGTGTAGCGATTCAACCTTTCCCCCAACTGGGTAGAGCTGTAGATTTGGTCGGAAACACGAAAACCCCACACAGGGCGGGGTTTTGAATGATGCCAAGAACGAGACTTGAACTCGTGACACGAGGATTTTCAGTCCGTTGAGAATTGGCTCTAAGACTTCATTGTAGAGATTTGTATTAATTTCTACCCCAGACTTACCCCAATTTAGAGATTTTTGGAAAGAGATAGAGTTAAAGAACTGTTTGGATACAGGGATAATCATAGGCTAAGGTTGGGATAGATTTTTGCTGTTGGATATCTAGAATCTGTTTCGATCGAACCGCGCTAACGGTTCGATCGATGAAGTCACCCCTGGCCTTAACCGGTTGGGGGTGACTTCATTCTAGGGCAAGGGGTACTAATCGTGTCTATTTAGGTCTATTGGGGTAAAATTAGGGCATATCCCACCATCACTTTCCATCATGGCAGTAACCACCGACACCGAGCTTAAAGAATTAAGGGAACTGATTGCAGCCAACCATGCAGCCGTTACCCAGCAAATAGCCGTTGGTTTTGCTCAAGTCGATACCAAATTCGCCCAAGTCGATACCAAGCTGGCACAGGTAGACACCAAAATATCTGACTTGCGGGGTGAAGTGAACACCCGTCTAGCTGAGATGAAAGGTGATCTCAAGATAGTGAAGCAGCCGATCGAGTTCTGGGATTTTGTTAAGAGATCGGTTGCTGCTGGTCTGACTGTAACTGTTGTTGGTGGGCTGCTTTTGGCCGGTTGGAAGTTTGTCATATTTGGGGCAAGTACGTAATCAAGGCAGCAACAGAAAGATTCATGGGTCTAGACTACAATTGTTACCCCGCTGGCTTCACTTTCAATGAGAACCATTCTCAAAATCCTTTGTGGTGTCCTATCTAAGCCGATTCTCAAGATTGTTATGGCTTCTTTTTGAGGTGGTTAGGCAATACAGAGGGCAAATGTTCCGCATGTTCTTTGTACTCGTGCCAGTACTGAGGGATAACAAATTCCCTACATCCTTCCCCACTATTCATTCTCTGGGCAAGGCAGGAACCTTCGATCGCCCAAGCTCTAAAACTATCGTACTCATCTTGATTCTTAAACATTGGTTTCATCTCCATTTTTGATGCTGTTTAGGTACTCGATCGCGCCCCGCATTCTAGCCGTAACGGAAGAATCAAACGGCTTGGTGTTCTCATTTGCCCCGAAGCCTTTGGTGAATAGCTGCTCACACAAGCCTTTGCCAGTTAACCCCTGGTCTAGACCGTCCTTAATGGCAGCTTTTAGCCCTGGGTTAGCGTTCAATCTATTAACCCACTTTTGAATCTCTGCCTCTTGTACCGTTGATTGACTGCCTTGGGCTGGTGGTTTCTTGATGGTGGTCTTTTTTGTGGGTGACACACTATCACTCACACCAGTAGCAGTTATCTGCGCCCTCAGCTCCTCTATTTGGGCTGGTACTTCATTCACCAGCTCTCGAAGGTCTGCAACATCAGCCCGCAAGTCATCCCAGCTATCTTTCTGCACATACTCGCTCAATATCTGTGACATATCAGCTTTAGAGACATACGCCTTCAATACATCATCGTTGCCTATGCTGGTTTGTGGTGGTGCTGTATTGGTTGGGTATGTGCCACCACTTTCAATCATTCGATCGATAGCTTCCAACAATAACCAAGCCATCGGCCTGTTCATCGATCGCGCCAATGCTGCAAACTTCTCCTTTTTATCTGGTGGGAAGTTGAAGCTATAAGCCTGCCTCTTGGCCTTCTCCTGTTCATCCGTCATAAATACATCTCACATATTAGATACATACCTAACTGTATGCTGGCTGTATGTGATAGACAAATACATTTATCTTATGTATGTCTCGTATGCCTATAAACAGTATCTATTGTTTTTGTATGTGTTTGGTATTGACGCTAATATGTGCTTATGACATACTTTGTATATGGATGACGAAAGCGACCGGCATCTTTGGACGGACTCCGATCGCTCTCTACCCCAAACCAATTCAGCAAGAGGTAATCCCATTATGAAATTAATCGAAGCCAAAGTAGCCGGTAAGCCCAGAATTGTTAGCACCAAGCATGGTGAGCGCTCGGTTATGGACTGTCGCACCTCAAACGGTGAAACGATTCCTATTTGGAGACCTGCTGGTGATGCTGAGGTTATGCACCGCGCCAACGGGGAACGGGTGATGTTAGCCATCGATGCCAAGGGCAAAGCTTCTTTAGTGGAAACAGCCAAGACCCGCGCCGAAGACGCAGCAGCCCGACCAATGGGCTTCACAATTGAAACCACCACGCCACCGGCTGAAGTTAGTCGCTCGATCGAGATTGCTGATTACATTGAGCGCCTGGGCAAGCTCTACGGCCATTGCTACAAAACAGCAGCCCAACAGCTAGAAAGCACAGCCTTAGAGACTCTAGAGGTCAAGGATGTAGCAACGACCCTATTTATTCAGACAGTGAAGCACTTCTCGCTTTAACCATTGCCTCTGGTGTCGTAATCGTTTATGGCACCAGAAGCGCTGTTGAAAAGGTCTTCCGCTCACAGCGCCAGTTATGGCCGCGATTTCAAAACCCACCTTCCCAAAAGCCTTATACCTCATGACTTTCACCGCTTCCCTTCTCGAATATTCATCAGTCGTTCCCTTGATGGCTGCTCAGGAATTTACCGCTTTGATTAATTCCGTTTTGCCAGAAGCTAAACGCCTCACATTTGAAATGGCACCCAGAACTAGCCACAGCAGCTAGAACCTCCGATTTGAAATCGGGACATCTAAAATCTTTTACTGCGCCGAATACTGAGCTATAAACGCCACCCAATTATGAAAAACTCAAACTTTCCCGCCATCGTATTTCTATTGTTAGCCTGGGCATTGATCGCCATCCTAACAGCCACCATAATCACCAGTGTAAAGCTGGCCGTTAAGCTCTGGGCATATCTGAACCCACCCAAGTTAGTACCTAGTGCAGCGGCTGTTTATGCCCCAATATTTGAGACAATGCCTACTCATGAAACTTCACCATCTGAATTTCAAGCCGTGAAAAATGTTTCGGATGCTATTGATCGACTCGACGACGACGAGAAAGAGTTGATCTCTATTGCATATACCGATCTAGCTGGTATAGAAAGAACAACCCAGGCTTTAGCTCTTATCGCACTTGGTTCTTTGCCTACTGAGTTTGTTACAGTTCCGATTTCAAATCGGAGGTGTCCTAAAGCCATTACTAACAGTCCACTTGCCGAGGTCGGCAAAAGGTCAGCAAGAAAGCCCAAGGCCACTATCTCAGCTCTAATCAGGGAAGAATTTGAGGCCGTATGAAGCAACCTACTCAAGAAAGGCCACTGGGCGAAATGTTGACCAATAGGGAAGCAGCAGAAATTTGTAAGCTTTCGATCGGGACGCTGAACAATTACCGCACCAGCAAAAGATTTAAGGATGAGTGTCTGTTAGAAAATATTCATTGGTTTAAGTTTGGTACTCGATCGATCCGCTGGCATAGAGACGTTCTAGAACATTGGGTGCTGCATCGTGCCAATTTAGGGGAGCATCGAAAATGGATTACAGAGCGGGCTAGAAGCCGCCAATAATAGCTACAGATTAACTATAGAATTATCAACTAATAACAACAGAGGAAACCATGAATATCAAAAAGAATTGCACTGAGTACACTATCAACAGCCTCACCGTTTTGGCCGAAAAATCTACTAGTACCGATGGCAGCCAGAAGTCTCAGCAAAAGTTTGATGCTAAGTGCTTATTCTCTCTAAGGACTGATGCTGAGGGGAACCCGATCAGCTTGGTGGTTAAACAAGAGAATTTACCAAGCCTCATGAAAGAGATGGCTCAGCATATTGTTCATGGAGAGAGTCACGATTAGAATTCATTCGTTCGTTACCGGAATTCCGGTAACGAATTCTTGTACTAGAGCCGATCATGGGTGCCATTTCAAATGCCAGGTGCCCTGATCGCTCCTACAATCAACTTTACCAAGCCCCAAAGCAATGAAAGCGATGCTGTTTTTGCTACTCTGAGATCGACACAACGGGGGAGTTTGTAATGTCTTGATAATCGCATGAAGTTAAGACTAAGTTTGATGACAATTTGGGTATTCTATGGGATAGAAGTTTTTGACTAGCTTGGAAGCAATGCAATGACCAAAAATCGCCCGAATGTTACAGAAAAGCCCAAAAGAGTTAACTCCAAAGATGGTGATTCCAAGCCATTGCAAGCGCTCAAATGGTATGAGACGGATTCCCCAGTCCTAACCGTTGTGCTGCTCATTATCTTGACTCCGGTGGGGCTGTGGTCGATGTGGAGGTATATCGAATGGCCTCTGAAAAAGAAGGGCATTATTACGGGTGTGTCACTCTTTGCATACTTGATTTATATGGGTTTGAATAAAACACCAACTGCAACACAGGCCGTAAGTACAGCAACCAATATCCCAGCAGTAACAGCCAATCGAACATTCCTGGGTAAAAGTAAGACTGGCTATGAACTATGGGCGGATAAAAGCTGTGTGTATGTCAAAGGAATCACAGCGGCTGATCTTACTCGGTTGAATAGCAATGTTTGGGATTATAAAGAAGCTGTAAAACAGGAGACTGGCTATAAGTGTGTGATGTTTGAATAAACTGAGTGGTCAAGTTCGGGATGCCCAATCAACTCAAAATTAGACCGTAGTAAGTTGTCGATCGGTTCCAGTAAATTCCGCCTCAATCAGATCGAATGCCTCCTGTGGCATCCATTCATCCCAAGGGTCAGTTTCTAGATGTATGGCCAGTCGATCAGAATCAGATGGTGAATCAGGAATCGGGTTAGGTGCGAGTGGGGCGGATGATTCCGGGTCATCCAACCAACCAATCACAATTAGAAGTTTGTTCAGATGCTTGTCATTTAATGCCGCTGCTATATCTCTCATGCCCTTGGGGTAACAATCTTTACCCTGCTCCAAATCTCGAATAAACCATAACTTCTTACCCATTAATTCGGCTAATTCTTTCTGCGTCAAACCGGCTCTATTTCTAGCACCCTTAACCGCTCTAGCCGCTAGTCTACTGGGTTTCAAAGTGTTCATTATTGCCCAATTTCTTAGAGCATGTCTGCCCTGTTTACCTGCTGCTTTGTAACCGGTTTCTACATCAATTTGGCGCAACAGCTCATCACCAAAGCGATCGACCATCACATACAACAACTCATCTTTACTCAAACCTAGCTGCTGTAAGTATTCTCGGGTTTTCTTGCCAGTATCTGGTAGTTGCATATAAGGGTAGTTTACGATTCCGTGCCCTTTGATACTGGCACTGATTTACGGGGTATTTTCACCCCTTATTTTATCCTGTGCGGCCAGTCGATCGAAGAAATCACAGGCCAAACAGCCATCATCTCGTTCATCAATAAAAGCCCCACATTTAGGACAATCCATGTCCACTCCCATCAAATTGTTAACTGTTCGCCGCCGATTATCGGCCATCATCTTCTGCAACTTTTCACTTGACCGTTTGAGCCTCTCCAATGATTTAAGTAATTTGTCCTCTACTTTGTTCACACCTAAAAGCTCCTTAACCCATGCTGCATCAAACATAGAGCGTCAGCAATGCCATCATGGGGCACTCTACACCGGGGCAACACCAGCGCCACATCAGGGAATGCCCGCCGACAGTAAGCGATCGCTGCATCCTTATCCTTAGTTGTGCCAGCTAACACCAGCTTTTTCCATGCTTGGGGTGTGACTAGCTCGAAGGGGATACCCAGCCCAGCTAACAGCCCTTGGATTTGGCCATACCCATTGGCAAAGGTGAACGTAGAAGCCACACCCTGACCGGGCATAGAACCCACCTTCTCTATTACTGCGATGTTTGGCTGTGCCTCTTTAATGATGGTGGCGATCGATGCCAAATCCAAAACCTTACCGGCCAGTGGCATGGGGTGAGCTGTGGTGATGCCGTTGTGGTGAATTGCTATTCCTCCTTTTTGGCCTGGATCGAATGCGATTATGTTCATTTTTGATTGGTTGTTAATTATTGTCGTCAAGGTCAATTGGCTGGCAGAAAATCTCATCAAGCGTTGGGAATTGAGCCTCTATTGCTGGGTTCCACTGAGCGTTAACCCAATCGATCGAGTACCCGAAGGCTATTCCCAGCTTGCGCCAAATGCCCCAAGGTGGATGGCCGTGCGCTGCAATCTGGTCTAAAACCCACTGAGCATCTAGCCCCTCATCACCGGCTGTTTTCAAACTCTGGTCTACGAGATTGCCCCAAGTTAGTGGGTTTTGTTTTAAAGGACTTTTATCGGCTTGCTGTGCAGTGTTCATGGTTTTACGGTGGGTGAAATCGGTTTGTGTTTAAGGACTTTTGGAGCCGATTAACTCCCAAGTCTTTTCCTCGATGGCCGATTCAGGTACATGGAATAGTCTGTCGTCTGGAGTCCTAACCCAGTAGCCCTCAATGCTGAACCGCTCCACTGTGGCTGATTCGATTGGTGGCACTGTTGGCGGTCGATCGCCTATCTCGATGCCCGTGGGTTCGGGTGGTGGAAGAACCAGCGCGATCGATTCAAGCCTTATCCGCTTGCCCGTGTCCAATAAATAACCGCCTTCCAAGATTTGGGCGATCTTTCCTTCCGTGCCTTTAACAGTTTTCACCCTGCTACCGATCGCTATTTGGTTACTCATCCCACTCGATCTCCTCAGCCTTGTCCACCACCTCTGGGATCGGATTATTAGTTTTTGCTGGTAACGGTGGTAACGGGAGTAACGGAGCCGCTGAAATAGTTGCTATATCAGGCTTTGATAGGTCATCACCACCGTTACTTTCCGTTTCATCACTGGTAACGGGAGTAACGGCAACTTGAGTTTTTATGGGTTTGCCGTTACCGCCGTTACTTGCCGTTATTCCATTAGTAACGGCACCAGCATCAGCTATATCTGTTGCTGGGTAATCGTTTAAGTCATCCCCGTTACCACCGTTACCATCGTTACTTGCATTTCTCCATTCTCGGAACACATAGTAATAATCTTCTTTGGTTTTAACTGTTCGTTGTCGGGTAGGCTTGCCCGCTGCATTAGGGTAGAGCCAACCACGGGAAATTAATTCTTTGGCTATCTCTATGGGGTTGCCGCCCTCGCACAGCTCTTTCTTGAATGCTGCTGGGTAAATCCACAATTCTTCAGTGTTACCAGCCTCATCCAGCTTTCTATAGCCCAGAGGATTATCGGGTTTCAGTCCGTCGTTATCGGGCAATGTGAAAAATCTTCTCCCTATTTCTTGGGTAGTAAGTAAGTGTCCGATTTGGTCACAAGCGTTTTTAACCTCGATCGGACCATGACTACCCCGAGCTGTTAGCCAGTCTTGGAAAAGCGTACTTACTGCCCAGTCAATATCATCAACAGAGAAGGGCAGCAGGTCGTAGGAATGCGCCAGACCTAACGCCACTTGCACCAATGCAAATCTGTTTGCAACCCGCCGAATAGCAAAATTTTGGATACTGCCAGTCAGCTTGTCAGCAATCAGTAGAACCCTTTTTCGCAAAGCTTTCTTAGTATCTTCGCTGGTCAAATCCACCACCAGACGGGATAAGTAGGCATCGATCGCCGTGCCATGATTTTCGGCTGTGGCCAGCTCCAAAGCCTGGGCAAATTCTTTAGAATCCTTCGCCCCATGAATATTCTCAAACACGCCGTAAATAGACTCTTTAGGCACTGCTGGGATATCTGGCATCCTGACTTCTTGCCCGCCTTTGACCTGCACACCAGCTTGCTTAATATACTCAGCCATTCCGACTTCGCCGGTTGACGCAAACAACAGCTTCCAAGTCTTAGGCTTGCGATTGGTGAGCTGTTTGGTCATGCGGGTTTTACCTTGGCCATTGGCTAGCATATAGGCCATTTTCCCCACTTCTTTTTCGTTGGCTTCTCCAATTTCATCCAGTGGTAGCAGCATATTGTTATGAGCTGTAGCAGTTGCCTCTAGGCCGTTGGCAGTGGTATTCCATTGGGGGATTTTCCTGATGCCTACCACCGATGCCGCAATCATTAGCAAGGTTGTTTTACCTGCTGATGTTGAGTGAAAAAAGTGGAAGCCGCCGCTCTCGATCTCTAGTGGTTCTAGCAGTGGTGCAGCGTAGGCTATTCCCAATGCAAAGATCAGCCGACTGTTACCGCCGCAGAATCTAGCAACGCGATCGGCCCAACATTCCAAAGTACCGGCAACCTCACAGGTCGTGTCTCTGACATTCTCCACATCTCTAAACCGCAAATCGTTATCACCGTAAGTCTTTGTCTGAGTGACGAATGAGGTATTGACCCAGCCTGTAGAGTCGGTAATGGTAAATGTTCGATCGATGCCCTTGCCCTGCTCATGGAGATAGTCAAGTAGTGCGCTCTTTTTGCCGCGCCGGTAGGAATAATCCATCGAAAGCAGCGCTTCGGTAATTAGCGAACCATCACCAGACAGCGCAGCTCTCGGCATTGTCCACCGACGTATGGAGCCATCAACGGTTAAGAACTCTAGTAGAATTGCCGCGCCGTCTCCATCTGGGTTATTGACCCTGGCAACTGCGACCAGATGATCACCAATTTCTGTTATTCCGCCATCGTCAGACACTCGAACTAACCCGCCATCGATCGATGTGGTGAAAGTCTGGCCTTTAGTATGATTCCCTTCCTGCTTCGGATCTGGCTTGGGCTTTGCATTAAAGGCGATGCTATTGAACTGCTCCACAGTAATGATGCTGGCTAAAATCCTGTCCTTGGGGATGTGCCGATCGAGAATATCATCAGCCAAATCGCGGCTATCACTGGGGTTAGACCAGCCCTCGATCTCACCGGCTAGACAATAACCATCTATCTGACTGTTAAAATCTCTGGCAAAATTGGCCATGTACTTTAAACCTACCTGGTCACGATCTGGGCACAGCAACAACCGAGCGCCGGTCAAGTCTTGGGCATATTGTCCATAGGACTTATAGCCACCAGAACCGCCGATTGTGGTGGTGGCTGGGATACCGATCAACCACAAAGCATCAGCCACTTTCTCGCCTTCAACAATAAATATCTGCTGGTTTTGGGCGATCGCTTGCTTAACCTCTGCATAGCGGTAAATCGGGATCTGTTTTTTCAGTTCTGGCAATGTTTTGGGCTTCCAGCACCATTCACCGTCGTTAAAAATAGCCTGAGAGAATTTCTTATCCGGCTCTCCATCTGGCTTTACCCACGAACTCTTAACCGTTTTGGCTAAATGGTTTCCGTCTCTGTCTGGGTACAAGTATTCCGTAGTCGTTTTCCGTTGTCCCTTGCTCTGTTCTGGCCTCCACTTGGGCTTGCCTTCGAGCTGGTCGATCGCTTTTCTAATTTCGTTAGGAGTGCAGTCACCGGTTAGGCAGCTTGCACCACTCCCATCTTCATCAATACCGAGTTTATGTTTACCGCAGCTCGGACAGTCGAAATACCCCTTATGCTCGGTCGATGCTGTCAAAAATTCTATTTTGTCCCGGTAGTCGTAAGCCATAATTAGCCCTCCATTGGGCGCTTGTGTAGATGCTGGAGGCTGTTCTATACTTATGGCTAGTAGCTCCATAAGTATTTTGGCTAGCCCGCCCCCACGGAATTAGCTGCCAAAACCCACCAGATTTAGTCCCTGGTGGGTTTTGGCTTAAGGTGGCGATCGAGCAAGTAGAACGGGTGAATTAAGCGGGGCGTGATTATTTGGCATATACTCGGGCTTCGTTTATTTTTGTGGTCGCCGTCCTGGTGGTGGCGATTTTTCTTAGGCGGCAACTTTCCGGCCTCGTTTCCGAGGGGCATTGCTGGGGCGTTGGGATTGGAGCAGTTCGATCGCTCTGGCCTGTGCCTCTAAGTCGTCCGGGGCTAGCTGCCAATCCCGGAGTAGTGGCAGGCAGTATCGAACGCATTTGTACCCGTATTTGACATAGCAATGAGTTGGGATTTTCCCAGCTAATCTCCGCTTTCTAAGGGTTTCTAGACTTAAGCCCAATGCAGCAGCGGCGATCCTTTCCGTGGCATCAAACGATAAAACAATCATGGCAATTAGGGTTTTAACTTGCTTTTTTGTACCGGAATATTAAGCCCAACTCCCAGAAATCTGTTAGGGGTTTTTTTCCAAAGTCCTCCATCCCTTACTACAAGGGGTTTTCATCCCAGCATGAACGGCAATAATGGTCACTATTTAGTCTTCTGTCCCGGCTCTCGCATGTTCCTTTACACCATTGCGATCTAGCCTTAGGATCATGAACCCAGTCAATTCTCTTGAAGCGTGATGTCTTTTGGCTTTTCCAGTAATCTTTTGTGCATTGCGGATCGCCACAATCTTTGGGAGTAGCCCCCTTTTTAACGAGCTTGAATACCCCGCAAAATGGGCAGACATAAGCAAAGGTTTCTCTCTCTTTAAAACCATCAACTTTGTTTAAATCTTCAATACCCTCTCCCAAAGCCATCGACATTTTTGTAAACAATTCTTCAGCCTCATCCTCTAATGCTTTCACATCAGGATTAATCAGAGCATTCACTTCAACAACTTGATCAAATTCCTCAATATAACTACCCGCCTCTAAATATTCTGGATACTTCTCCAGACGTGGCCTAGTAGACTTTTCTGCTGAATGCTTGCTCCTGACGAATGCCGTAATGTTGTAATTTGTAAAATTGCCCAAGGTAGACATAAACCATGTATTTATAGCCTTGCCCTGAAGAAACAATTCAATATCCAATCCGACTATTTCAGCTTGCTTTTCCCAGATGCAATCTAATTCAGCAGTCAGCTCAAATAGTTCTAATATTTGCCAGGATGGATACTTACTCAAGTCATGGAAAGGATTTTTGTGGAAGTTGTATCGATGGCTAATGGTAGCTGTTACTTTATTGCTGTAATTAGAGAAAATAATCCTATTTTCGGGAGTCTTCAAATCATAAAGTACAGCCCAAAGTGTTTCATCAGATGGGATCATTCTCCCGTAAATATTTGCTTGCATCAAAAATAAGTCTTCCATCTTGTAAGTCCAATAATTAACAATTCCTCTCAGCCAAAACCAATCAGAAATCAGGCGCAATCAAATCTTTCTTGGCTCCTGCATAGTGGCGATAAATCATTTCTGGTGAATTACCAACTAACTTCGCTATGTCCTTTGCATCTAGCCTAGAGTCTAAACAGTAGGTAATGTAGCTATGCCTCATCTGGTAAGGGTTACGCTCTTCTATACCCAGTTTTTTGATAGTTGGCTTCCATTCCCGGCTAGCGAAATTCTGGAAGTCTATTAGCTTCCCTTTTGGCGATCGAAAAATGAACTGTCCTGGGTCTTTTGGGTTAGGTTCGATCGCGGCAAGAAAACTTTTCAAACCATCACCACAGGGGAATTCTCGCCGCTCCTGAGTTTTCAATCCTGGCTTAACCTGCAAGCCCTCGACACTAATAGTTATGGCTTGGTCAAAAATAATTGACCTGTGACCAGGTGTGATATGCCGCCATTGGAGCGCGATCGCCTCACTTGGCCTCGCACCAGTTCTAAACAAAAATTCAACTAGCGCGGCGTAATGGCTACCGTCATCCCGAAACCTCTGGATAATCAGATCCCGCTCTGTTGGGGAGAATGGGTGAATCTCATCACTACCATTTTTCTTGGGTGCCCTAATATCCGCCGCCATGCCCAAGAATGGATTGGCGGCGATAAGTCCAGACTTCACAGCCCAATTAGAAGCCGCTCCAAGCTGAGTTAATACTCGCTTCGCAGTATTCGGAGTACTGGACTTGATGAGATGGTCACGAATGGCTACAGCATCGGCTAGATAATCAGAGGGGAATCGATCAATGTGCTGGGCTATTCTCTCGAAATCTTTGGCAATGGTAGTTTGGGAAAGTTGCGATCGCTTGTAGTCGGTGTACTTAGCCCACAGGTTTTTGATACTGGCATCATCGATCGTTGCTGGGGAATCGATCAATGATTTGCCGGAATACTTCTCCAGCGACTCATCAAAATTATTGGCTAGTAGATCAAGCTGAATCCGCCTAGCCTGCATCTCAGCATAATCGCGGTTCTGTTTAGAATCTGGTAGTCGAAGGGATAGGTATTTACGGCTTCCCTTGTAGGGGAAAACTAACTGAAGCCGACCATTTGAATTCTTGACTTGGACTGTTCCGGCGCTGGCTTTGGTCATTAGTGCGTAGGTACTGAGGATATCTCTCAAATTTACCCCAACATTTACCCCAAACCTACCGCAATATACCTGAATATTTTCAACTTCTACCCCAACTGGGCAAAATTGTGATGATCGATAGAAACACGAAAACCCCACACAGGGCGGGGTTTTGAGTGATGCCAAGAACGAGACTTGAACTCGTGACACGAGGATTTTCAGTCCTCTGCTCTACCAACTGAGCTATCTCGGCGAATCAGAAAGTTATTTCGGCAGCTTTGCCATCATAGCAAAGGTTTTGCACTTTGACAACAACTT
>JANNEH010000225.1:0-17381 GCA_031378405.1 Synechococcales cyanobacterium OTE_75_metabat_409 | reverse complement strand
GATTCGGGGCTAGATATTGATGCTCTGAAAATTGTTGCTAACGGTGTAAATCAATTAGCCAAAGCCGACAACTGTATGTTGGTGATCACCCACTATCAAAGATTGCTGGAATATATCGTTCCCGATTTTGTGCATGTAATGGCGCATGGCCAAATTATTACCAGTGGTGGCAAAGAGTTAGCGCTAGAATTAGAAGCTAAGGGCTACGACTGGATCGAAGCCCCTGTTGCTGTCTAAAATTTTTGTAGGCAAATTGAGTAAATAACTTGTAGGGTGGGCAGTGCCCACCATCTGGGTTTTCCGCGATTATGAAGTTATCAATGATTTCGCTGCCACTTAAATATCAATGATTTCCTGTGAAATCAAAGTGGTGGGCAGTGCCCACCCTACAAATATGCTTTATTACTAATTGAAATTTTATGACTATTACTATTCCTAATCGCGATAATTACTTAGCTAAACTGCTGACCACTGTTAGCAAGCAAGCTACTACTGACTGGTTGCTGGCACTGCGTAGTCAGTCCACTGCTTTTTTGCAAGAAGAAACTATTCCCAACACCAAAGATGAAGAATGGCGCTTTACCAGCCTCAAAGGCTTGTTAGCACAAGATTTTTCTTTGCCCAGCGCCAAGGCACCAGCAGATTTGCAGCCAGTTCCAGGACGCTTGGTGTTTGTTGATGGAGTATATTCCCTACAGCTATCTCAACCCGCTGAGAGTGCAGGTTTATTTGTGGGAGATTTGAGTAATGCGATCGAACAAAAACCAACTATCACAGAATACCTGGGCAAGCAACCGGGCGGCGAAGAAATCTTCACAGCTTTGAACACCAGTGGCTTCAGCGATGCAGCGGTGATTTGGGTAGAAGGTGATATCGCCGAACCAATTCATTTATTGTTTGTGGGCACCGGAGCCAGCAGCGTGAATCAACCTCGGGTGTTGGTAGTAGCTGGTAAAAATAGTCGATCGACCATCGTCGAAGAATATATTTCTAGCAACGGTAGTCAGTTCACCAATGCGGTTACTGAAATCTCGATCGCACCAAATGCTTGCGTCAATCACATTCGCCTCCAGGAAGAAAGCCCAGAAGCCTTTCATATCGGCAAAACGGCGATCTCCCAAGCTGAAGACAGTCAATATCATGGCTACGCCATTAGCTTGGGTAGCAAGCTAGCTCGTCACCACTGGGAAGTCTACCAAACTGGCAAACAGACAGAGACAACTCTGAATGGCTTAGATTTAATCGCTGGTGAGCAGGTGGCCGATACCCACAGTAAAATCGCGCTCAATCATCCCCATGGCCGCACCAATCAGCTCCATAAATCGGTAGTTACCGGTAAAGCCCATGCGATATTCTCGGGTAAAGTGCTAGTGCCCCAAGGAGCGCAGCAAACCAACGCCGCTCAGCTCAGTCGCACCTTGTTACTGTCGCCCAAGGCTCGCGTGGATACCAAGCCTCAGTTAGAAATCACTGCCGATGATGTGAAATGTTCCCATGGAGCTACTGTTAGTCAGTTGTCTGATGATGAACTGTTCTATTTGCAAAGCCGTGGTTTAGGCATCGAAATTTCTCGGACTTTGTTGGTGAATGCTTTCGCGATCGAAGTCATTGAAAACCTGCCGGTGCCAGAAATTCGCGATCGATTAATCTTGGCTGTGCAAAACTTCCAACCATAAATCCCCAAAACCTTAATTCTTCAACATTATGACAGCCATCCACACCCCTGTTCAAACCTTGAGCCTGGCCGATAAAATCCGTGCCGATTTCCCGATTTTGACCCAAAAAGTCCACGATCGACCGTTAGTTTATTTAGACAGCGCCGCTACTTCTCAAAAACCCCAAGTAGTAATTGATGCTCTAAGTGACTATTATCAACGCTACAACTCCAACGTCCATCGGGGAGTCCATACCCTCAGCGGTTTGGCTACCGATGCCTATGAAGCTGCACGGCAGAAGGTGGCGAGGTTTGTGAATGCAGCAGATGAGCGGGAAATTATTTATACCCGCAATGCTACCGAAGCAATTAATTTGGTGGCCTATAGTTGGGGGCTGGGTAATTTAAAGCCCGGTGACGAAGTAATCCTCACCAAGATGGAACACCATAGTAACTTGGTGCCTTGGCAGTTGGTTGCCCAAAAAACTGGTGCGGTCTTAAAATTCGTCAATCTCTCTGAAGATGAAGATTTTGACTTAGATCACTACAAATCCTTGCTTTCTGATAAAACCAAGTTGGTTTCGGTAGTCCATGTTTCCAATACTCTCGGCAGCGTTGCCCCCGTAAAAGAAATCGTCGCACTCGCCCATGCCCAAGGTGCCAAGGTGTTGATCGATGCCTGCCAGAGTGCGCCGCACATGCCTTTAGATGTGCAGGATATGGACTGCGATTGGTTGGTGGCTTCGGGGCATAAGATGTGCGCACCGACTGGGATTGGTTTTCTGTATGGCAAATTGGCAGTAATGCGATCGATGCAGCCATTTTTTGGTGGTGGTGAAATGATTGCCGATGTGTTTTTTGATCATGCTACTTATGCTGACTTGCCCCATAAATTTGAGGCTGGTACACCGGCGATCGGCGAGGCTATTGCATTGGGAGCAGCGATCGACTATCTCAATAACATTGGGATGGCGGAGATTCATGCTTATGAGCAAGAACTATCGGTTTATTTATACCAACAGTTGGCCAAGATTCCCCAGATTAGAACCTATGGCCCTACATCACACCGCGCTGCTTTAGCGGCTTTCACGGCGGGCGAGGTGCATCCGCATGATTTATCTACCATGTTAGATCAGTCGGGAATTGCGATTCGGGCGGGGCATCATTGCACTCAGCCGCTACATCGGGAGCTGAAGGCACAGTCTACGGCTAGGGCGAGTTTGTATTTCTATAACACCAAGGCTGAGATTGATCAGTTTATTGTGGCTTTACAGGAATCGATCGACTTTTTTGCTGAGATTTTTGCCTAAGGGGTTTCGTTAACGTTGAAAATGCTGCATTAGTTCTGCTTTAGATAGTTGTAGGAGAAGGCGGGTGTATTCAGCATTCGAGAGGCTCATGAGGTTGGGAATGATGGCTTGAAGGTCTTGATCGATCGTGCCAAAGCGCAGTTGTAGCAGGTTCTCGATCGTGGATCGACGTTCTTGCTGCAATCCTTGCTCTAAGCCAAGACGCTTGGTTTGCTTTTCCCACTCTAGGTAAACTTGTGATAAGGCCATCAGAATTCTCCTTTACATCTAGCGCATTTGTAAACTTCCCACGTTGCTCATACTGTTCGATCGGGGCGTAGCCCTCAGTCAAGCCACCGGTATTGGTATAAGCCATATGGGGGTCAAACTGCTTCGCCAAACCAAAATCAATCAATTTTACCCGCCCATCGGCACAGCGCATAATATTTTGGGGCTTAATATCGCGATGCAGCAACCCCTGCTGATGCACATACTCCAAGGCTTCCCCCGCCTGATCCACATAGCTCAGAGCCTCAGCCTCTGGTAAACGCCACCGATCGGTACTTCTCATATAAGCAAGCAAATCGTAACCATCGATCGACTCCATCACAATCACATCACGCTCATCTACCTCAATTAAGTCATGCACCGTCACGACCCCCGGATGCTTGAACTTCGCCAGCATCTTGGCCTCTTTTTTAAACCGTAGTCGGGCATCAGCATTCGCCTGTTGCTCAGCATTCAACACCTTTAGCACCACCCTTCGCTCCATTGTCTGGTCAAAAGCCCGATAGGTTTCCCCCAAGCCCCCAGCCCCTAATAGTTTCTCCACCAAGAAACGATTTTGCAGTTTAACAGCGGGTTTATTAATGCCAAATTCCCAGATTGCCATGTGTCTTGAACCGAAAGAACCTGTGAAAAATTATAAAGAATTTCAACAGCCAAACCATAAACTTGGCTAAAACAGCTCTAACTCATGGCCTTTTGCAGTGCTGCTTTAAAATCTGCCGCAGTCTGGAAATAAATCTGGGGTTGCTCTTGGAGGGCTAGATCGATCGCCTCTGCCAACCGGATCGGAATTTGGGGATCTCGCTGCCGAATCGGCACCACCGGATTATTCAACACCGCCGCAAACGGATCTTTGCCCTCCAAGTTTCGGGGATAAGCACCAGTCAACATATTGTACAAACAAGCCGCCGCCGCCCACACATCTACCTCCGGCTGAGCATACTTACAGTTCAACAACTGTTGTCGCGACATAAACGCCGAAGTACCCATCGCCCCTTGCCGACCCGTCAGCGTTTGACCACTCAAACCCGCCAACTCAAAAGCCTTGGCCAAACCATAGTCACCAATTTTGGCCACCAATCGATCGCCAACTTTTTGTAAGAAAATATTAGCAGGCTTCAAATCACGGTGAACTAAGCCTTGGCCAGAACCGATCGAGCCATCATCTAGCTTCACCTGTGGAATCAACACTTGGTGAGTATAGATCAAACCATCCAACACCTGCAAAATTAGCGGTACCGCTACTTCCACAGCTAATCGCCCGCCATTATTCTGCATCAAAGCAGCGATACTATCACCACTACAATATTCCATCGTAAAAAAGAAAATGCCATCGGCTTGTCCATAATCTAATAACTCAACAACATGGGGATGGTGAAGTGCTTGGGTATTGGCCATTTCTCGCAGAAACATTTGCACCGCATCGTCATTTGCGGCTGCTTGAGGCAGCATCACCTTGAGTGCCACTGTTTGACCAGTGTTTTTCTGAGCCAAGTAAACTGCTCCGCAACCACCGCGCCCCAGTTCGCGGATGATTTGATAATTCCGAATAGCCTGCAAATCAGCGCGGCCAGCAGCCTGCTGAAATAATCCTTGGATGGCTGCAAGTAAATTAAAACCCGGTGGAACTGGCTGTACCCGAGGAGTTGTGGTGGCGGCGATCGTGCTGACAGTAAAAATCGTTTGACCAAGTTGAATTTCGCCCCCAGTTTTTAGGTCATATTCAGGAAACTTGATTTGCTGGCCTTGCTCTGGTGTTTGACCTTCAGGTCGTTGGCCAATTTTTTGACCATTCACAAAAGTGCCATTCATGCTACCAAAATCCCGAATTCTGATATCTGGTGGATTAACATCTAACAGACAGTGGTAGCGAGAAATAGTGTTGTGCTGTTCATCGTTGGGTAGTGGCAAATTGCATTCTTCATGTCTACCCATGATGTAGGTATTTCGTGAATCACAAACGTACACTTGGCCTAGATTGAGACCTTTGGTAATCGTCAAGATAACTTTGGCAGTCATAGTGTTTTACATTTCTAAGCTACAAGTATAGCTTACAATACTGCTCTACATTTAAGTCTCTCCTAGCCAAACTTGCTTTTGGCTTGTAAATATATATCAACATTGATTTCGGTTGCACCCATTTCTTCAGCGAGTTTCTCGATTTTTTTGCGGGCGGCAGGACGCACGAAAAAAGGGATCTCTTTTAGTTTGGCTTCGGCTTCAGTAGTCCAGTTCATAGGGATTTCTCAAATTTTATGTTTTCCACATTGTGATTAGTTCATTCACAAGCTTTTGAAGTTGTTTTGTTTGTTCAACAAAACCAGGAGTTTGATAGCCATGCATAACACGATTATGAACTTTTTGAATTTCTTTGGCTCGATCGAACTGCTCGATCGAAAGCTCACCTTGAGAATACAAGTGATTGATTAACGAAGTTGCCGGTAAATTTTCAACCGGAATTGTCGCATCTTTCGCTTTTTGGCGCATCGCAGCCTCTAGCACCCCCCATGAGTAGAAAAAAGCGATTTCCACTTCTCCAGAAGCTAAAAATTGTTGAGCCTTTTCCTGACGACACAACATTTGCTCCCAAGTCATCAATTGGTCATTAAATTTGGTGTTATCTAAAGAAATATCTTCTCCAGTTATCAATAAAAACCGCCAACCATCATTTTGAGAAACTATTTCGGAGATTTCTCTATACCGATCAATTGGTGTATGGGAAATTGATGTTTTCACTTCAATAATATAACCTTCATTGGAAGATTTCTTGGCAATAATATCTGGAAGATAATTTCCTAGGTCAAAAGGAATTACTGATTTAGAAGGATCGATAATAACTTCAAAGCCTTGTAGCCTATATCTTTCTGCAACTTTCGTTTCTAATTCTAAGCCTTTTGCAGTCAATTGAGAACTAGTACTCATAAGTATTCCTCCAATGGTTTAGATTCAGAAACTCTAACATATACACATTCTATTCCTAAGACTATCCCCTGAACAAGAGGATTTGGGCACGATACAAGATCAAAGGTACCAGATAATGAGCGCCGACGCGATACTACATCGGTAATTAGAGAATCATCTTCATAGATAAGACCGATCAGTGCATCTTGGATTGGTTTGATGATGTTGTCTGTATCAACGGGGTCACTGTCATAAAGATATATCAATGTTAGTTGCACGTCTTGATCACCCAAAATCTTACCTGTCCAAGTTTTTTCGGCCTCACTGCGAACATATTGTTTCCAGGATTGTAGATTTGAAGTTTTTCTCGTTTGTAAGGATACCGGACGTTTGGGGATGAGAAAATCAAAATACATGGTGTTAGTTCACAGGCGATATTGACGATGGACTTCTGCCGCAGCGCGGAATACGAGGGAATGTCGATCGACCAAGCTCCGTAAATCTGCTGCATAACCACCGCCGATCGTGTACACCACTGGGTATCCCCCCTTAGCGCAAGTACTCAAAACCTGCATATCCCGACAAAACAGCCCCCGATCGGTCAGTGCCAACTTACCCAAAGTATCACCGGTATGGGGATCAACCCCCGCATCGTAAACCACCAAATCTGGCTGAAAATCGCGGAGTAAATCAGGTAAATAGCGATCGAGCGTCTGCAAATATTCCCCATCCTCCATCCCCGCCGCTAACGGCACATCCAGATCACTCTGTTGCTTCGTCCCCGGAAAATTCACCCCACAGTGCATCGAGAACGTAAACACATTGGGTTCCTGCTGAAAAATCACCGCCGTGCCATCCCCTTGATGCACATCCAAATCCACAATCAACACCCGCCGCACCAAACCCTCTGCCAGCAACACCTGAGTCGCAGTCGCCAGATCATTAAAAATACAAAACCCCGAGCCATACCCCGGAAAAGCATGATGAGTACCACCCGCCGAATTCCCGGCCAGTCCATATTCCAGCGCTAGCCTAGCCGCCAAAATCGTCCCACCCAAAGCAATTTCAGTTCGATTCACCAACTCCTTGCTCCAAGGCAAACCAATCCGTCGCATCGCCTTAGGATCGATCGAGCCATCCCGGTAAGATCGCACATATTCAGCAGTGTGTACCAACTCAATCCAGGCTGGGGGCGGCAAACTTGGCTGGTAAACATGTTCTGGCATCACCACCCCATCGGCTAGCAACAAATCATGTAGCATCCCAAACTTAGCCATCGGAAACCGATGCCCCATCGGTAAGGGCGTAACATAATCGGGATGATAAACCAACGGTGGAGACATGCAAAAAAGCTTATACTAACTGAGGAATTATTTACTCACAAATTCAGATGCTCCGACGAATTGCCAAGCTTTTAATCATATTGTCGATCGCCTTGCAGATCACCATTACTCCTGCGATCGCTGCCAGCCTTAAAGGTCATATTGACACTAGTGATGGCTACAAGTTTTTGTACCCCAATGGTTGGGTAGAAGTACCCATTAAAAGTGCCGCCGACACCATTTATCATGACCTGATCGAACCCACCGAAAGTGTCAGTGTGGTGATCAGCCAAGTCCCTGGTAACAAAAAGCTAGCAGACCTAGGTACCCCCACCGAAGTAGGCTACAAACTAGGTAGTAGTGCGATCGCCCCAGAAGGTTCTGGCCGCAAAGCAGAGTTGACCAATGCAGAATCTCAAGAGATTCAAGGCAAGACCTATTATTACCTAGAATACTTAGTGAAAACTGGTGGTCAGGAACGATATAACCTAGCCAGTGTGGTAGTTAGTCGCGGTAAACTATTTACCTGCAATGCCTCTACCACCGCCAAACGTTGGTCACGGATGAAGAGTACCTTACAGGAAGTGATTCATTCCTTCAATGTCGCCTAACTTCCCCCCCCTAGTTTTAGCCTCCGCCTCTGCCGCTCGGCGACGGATTTTGCGCACAGTGGGTATTGAGCCACTCATTGAAGTGAGCGACTTCGATGAAGATAGCATTCAGATCAGTGAACCCCAGCGGTTAGTTGAAGCCTTGGCCTTGGCTAAAGCCCAAACAGTAGCCGATCGGTTGCGCTACGATCACTGCGTAGTATTGGGTTGTGATTCAATATTATGGTTTAATGGTCAAATTCAGGGTAAGCCGCCCAATGCCCATACGGCGATCGAGCGCTGGCAACAGATGCGCGGTGCGAGCGGTGCGATTTATACCGGTCATGCTACGATCGATCTCCAACAGCAGCGGACTATTGTGCGCTGTGGTATTACTAAAGTCTATTTTGCCCAAGTAACCGATCGGCAGATTGCCGCCTATGTGGCTACAGGAGAACCCCTGAAATGCGCTGGTGGCTTTGCCCTCGAAGGTGTAGGTGGACTGTTTGTCGAGAAAATTGAGGGCTGTCACACCAACGTTATCGGACTCAGCTTGCCATTGGTTCGATCGATGTTCGCAGAACTCGGCTATGACATTATTTAAACAGACAGCAACCGCTGTTAAATCCTATGAATCTGAGTCAAGAATTTCACGAGCATCTGCAAGCAGGCCGGGTTTCGGCAGCTATCTCCCTGGTGGTGGGTCAGTTAGTAGAGCTGAAAATCACTACCAAAGCTAATTCTGGTAAGCTGCAAACCACTGTAGATCTACTGAGTGGCGAAATCACTAGCACCGTAGACCCAGCTTTTATGAGCGACAAGGCTTCCCAGCGGTTGCTCGATTTTCATACCAACCAAATTACGGCGACAGCCCATGTGGTAAGAGAACAGCTCCGCAGCTTGCAAGACTTATCACAGATTTTACCGACCTCTACACCAGTCGCTGCTGAACCAGTAACCCAGCCCACCGCAATCATCTCTAGCCCGCAAGTCAGCGACACTTTGCCTGTAACATTGCCGGAAGTACCACCAGCTCTGGCCGCAGAATCAATTCCAGAAAATCTTGCACCAGAGCCAGTAGAGCTAATTACTCTAGCTCAAGTGTCGCACCCCGGCGAGAGTCTAGCAGAGCCGTTAGTAGTGCAAGCACCGGAAACGGCGGCTCCTGATCGATCGAAATTGGTTGATCAAGGTGATCAATTACAGCCAATTGCCGAAGGCGCAAGCAAAGATCGCAAAGCAATCGAAGCAAAATCGCCTCAGTTACCACCGATTTCCCCTGCTGCCAGTGCAGCGATCTCTGTAGAGACCAGTGAATCTGTGTTGTCCCAGCCAACCGAAAAACCAGATTTGATCAAGCTACCCGAAATGCCTCAAACCGAATCGAGAGCAGCTATTGCTAGCGGTTTAGCCGCAGCCCTGGCACAAACCAGTGCCTTCGACCCATCGGAAGCTGCTACTATTCCCAATAAGTTCGATCAAGCCCTCAAATCTGCTGGTGTCCGGCCAGCCGATGAAGAGTTACATCCTTTTAGATCTGGCAAACCAGAAGAACATGTTGCGGCTCAGCCAGTACTAGAACAACCTACAGAGCTAATTCGGGAACGGGAATTGATCAACTTACTCAGTGAGTCTGATGAAGATTGGGATGAATGGCTGTTAGAAGAAGACAATATTTTGTCTGAGCTATCTGATGTGACCAAGGATAAACTACCAGATTTGGAGGCTAGTTGGCTTTCTGATGCTAACAGCGAGACTACTGGTGGCAACAGATTATCGGTAGGAAAAGGGGCAAGAGCACCGGCAGACTGGGATGAATTTATACCAGAATGCGCTGACTTAAACACTATGGCCAGCAAAAATCAGGCCAATGTAGAGCGCTTTCGCCAAAATTTGGTCAATGATCCGCAACTGATGAGCGAGCTATTGGCTGAGCTAGATGATTTAGAAGAATTTGGTGATGGCAAACCTAAACCTTAGAAATATCGATGGATTCATTGGGGATAATGTCACCGCAGTGGGCAGGCACAAGGCCATGCCCCTACGGTGGTGTTTTTCTGAATTTCATTGATCAACAAGGGACTAATTTTTTGTGGTCTATTCTTAGTTAATACTTAGAAATTTTAGAGATTACTTGATCGATCTGCTCAATTAAATCTTCTTGGGTACCGGAGTTATCGATCACCACATTAGCTCGTTGTACTTTGGCAGCTAAGGGCATTTGACTCTTGATCCTGGCCTGGGCTTGTTCTAGAGTGAGGTGATTGCGAACTTGCAGTCGATCGAGCTGTTGCTGGGGGCTACAGGTCACCACCCATACTTCACCCACCATATTTTGTAGATTGGCTTCAAAGAGCAGTGGAATCACCGCCACTGCTGTATTGGTAACATCGGCCAGATCTCGATCGAAACATTGCCGCACATAGGGATGAGTTACAGCTTCTAGCCACTGGCGCTCGCTGGCACTGGCAAAAATAATTTCCCCTAGCTTAGTGCGATCGAGAGTTTCATCTACTAATAAAATTTGTGACCCATAGCGATCGACAATTGCGGCCAAACCACTAGTTCCTGGCAGCACTGCCGCTCGGGCATAAACATCTGCATCAAAAACTGGCCAGTGATACTGGCCAGCTAAATAATCTGCTACCGTAGTTTTGCCGGTGGCAATCCCGCCGGTGAGACCAATGATTCTTGCCAAACTAAGTAGCCACTTCCGAAACTTCGATGATCCGACCAGTGTAATCTTTGACCAAAAAGTTCAAAGGCTTTTCACCGCGAATTTTGTGCTGTACACCCCGACTCTGAATGCGCATTAAAATCATCTCTAGACATTCTCGATCGAAGCATACATGGCGATCTCGGTCTTTTTCACTCAAGCTCGCACCAGTAATAATGTGCAGTTGGGTATTTTTCTTGAGTTGATACCACAGCCCATCGGAAGGCCGATTACCGCGCACCGCCGCTCTGCCCAATGGTGCCGAGAGGTAAATCGGGTCAATACCGGCGGCTCCGATGGTTTGCTCGTAGTCGTAATAGTAGTGGAGAGGCACATCGGCCACCGACATATTCAACACCCCTTCATACAAATCACGGGCAGATTGTAAATCTGAGACCATCAGCGTATGTACTTTGGGGGCACTGGTCAAAAACATCCACATGGCTACTGCGTAAGCGGCAAGCAGCATTACCATGATGCCTTGAGTGGAAAGCAGACTATCGAGCGGCATAGGTTTCTGGGTCTAAGTATGCAGTAACACCCAGTATATATCGCTTTATTGTGGAGTGGCAAAGGGCGATCAGCTGATTTTGCTGCTTGTCTTTGGTGGCATCAAGTTTATCCAGCCTGTTGCACGATGTACTTATTCATCATCGAAAAGATTTTTTGCTGGCTGAGGGGCTTGGCAATGTAGTCCACCGAAGTGCTGCGTAGCCGATCGAGCAGACTCTCATTTTTACTGAGCACCACAATCGGGGTGGATTTGAATTTACTAGTACGGCGTAGTCGATCGCAAAAATCTTGAGTATTCAGACCAGCCGAAGAACCATCCAAAACAATTAGATCGGGTGAGCATTTTAAGAAAGCAATTAGTGCTTGGGTAGACTCTCGGAGATTGATGTATTCGTGACCAGCTCTTTCTACGACACTCTGAATAGCGGAAGTTTCCGAGGGGTTTTGGGTGAGGTGAGCAATCAGTTTTTTACTGAACAGCATTGAACTACTTGATCCATCTGCCAAAAAGTCCGCAATACCAACTTCTTTAATCTCGGTACTCAAGCTTTTCTCGATCAGCTCAATATCGGTGGTACGACGCAGAGATAGAACTTTTTTCTTGCATAATCCCATCAAAGATGTGGTCAAAATTTTGACATCTTCATCAATTTTGACAGCGATATCTCGCAGAGTCCGGTCTTCTTCGAGCAATAAAATAATTTTTTGATAGGTTCTAACCGGTACGACTTCTCGTAATAAGTCTAAGCTGTTAATTTGGGGCGATAGATGGGGTGAATATTTTAGTAATCCGCCAGCCTCCCAAGACTGAAATTGGGCCAGAGCTGTTTCCCAGATGGTTTCTGGCTTCATTAAAATAACTGGCACATTCTTTTCTTGTACCAGATCACCTTCTAGAATGTAGGATAACTGCGGTTTATTACTATGCTGAACAATAGTTTCGTAGTGAAAAATATCGAACAAAACTTCGATCAAACTACCCGCTAAAATTCCTTCAGCTTGTTCTCGATCGAGATATCGATTAGAGAGTAAATCACCGATCGCACAAAAGCCTAGATTGTTGATGCTTAAAGAATTAAGCACGTTGGTTTCAATTTCTTCGGGTAAATCAATGCGTTGCTCCGAAAATTGACGACGCAGCCGACGAATGGGGTGAACCCCCGCACTATCACCGATCAAACGCCCTCGGTAGAAGTAAATGTTCCAGCAGTGTCCTTCGAGGGTTTCTACTGTATCACCGTTGAGGTTAATTGCACAAAGCTTGCCGGTAAAGCGCTTGTCGCGGCAAAATTTAAGCTGGTCGAGAATTCCTGAGGGCATGGTAGTTGCTATCGTAAAGATGGGTAATAGTAAGGACTAAATAGTAAGGACTCTGGCACTGCTCTCAACCTAACATTTTGGAATTTTTTCTCGAATCAGGGGAAATACGGATCTTTAACTGGGGCAACCAGATTTAGTCCGTAATTCTTGCAAATGTATGCCGTTGAAGTGGATACACTTCAACGATTTCAGCCTTAATCATCGTCTTCGTAAAACATTGATTCTTGGTGTCCATCTTCGATCGGCCAGTCTTCGTTTTCGCCGCCAATAATCAGCCGATCTAGCTCCAGATATTCTTTACACAAAGTTTGCATCGAATTGATCAATATATCTAGGGCGATCGCATCACTAGTCCCCAGATCAAACCAACAGCGTCCCCAGGTCCCTAAATATTCCACTTCGCCCATATTGTGCATCAAGGCCACCATACTCTCGTTGCTGTTGTCGTAATCCAGATAGCTCAGATCTAGCCCGGTTTCTTGCACCTGCATGTTCTCGGCATTGAAGGCTCCTAGTTTACCTAGAAAAAACCAGGAAGAAAATAGCTCTCCGATTAGATCTATTTCCTTGTTAGATGGTACTGTCTTGAATTCCATCCAAAACCAAACATTAAACGGATTAAATTCCCGAAAAGTAACTTCCATAAAAACATGACATCTTGAATTGCTTTCTTATTGTAGTCTAGGGGCAGATTTCGATCGGCTTCCGAAATGTACTAGCAATCTACTCTGCAATTCAGATTCACAAAACCGGCTGTTTTAGCCCAATGGATACAATGCCGGAAAAACCCGCTCTACTACTTGCAACGGCAACCCTATCCGCACCGATCCCTTCGGCGTATCCGAAACCAGCACTCCTGCTTTTACCAAAGCCGCCAACACCGATCGACCTTGCCGAGATTGATACCCCGTAATTACCCCGGCCTGTCCGCGCTCTACCTCGTCTCGCAAAATCACCTCTCGCACCAACAGAAAAGATCCTTCTGGCAATCGACCCCAGGCCATTTCCTCAGCAATATACAACTCCCAGCGGCGCAGCATTTGCTCTGGTTCCAATAGCGATCGCATAAATTGCACTTGGTCTATGGCGGTCTCCAAAAAGAACTCTGTAAACCGATATAAAGCCCGCAAACTCAAGTTGCCACGGCCATCCCAATCGTTATCTCGCTGCTGATCTGCGGCCATTAACAGCGCTTTGTATTGCGCCACATTCCTGGCCAAACCCCGCGATACCGACCATAAACTACTACCGACACCAATATCGCGCAGGTAGGCATGAACAAACAGTCTTGCCACCCGACCATTGCCATCATAAAACGGATGAATCCACAGCAACCGGTGGTGCGCTGCTGCCACCGCTAGGACTTGAGCCACTTTAGATAATTTGCTGGGATGATAGACCTGGACAAAGCGGTGTAAAAATCGGGCGATTTTGTCGGGTCCCGGTGGGATATGTTGCCCCACTTGCACCCGCCCACTCCGAAATTCTCCTGGTATTAGGGGCTGGCGCTGATCGCCGGTACCAACCCATTGCAGATCTGCGGGTAGGCGGGTGCAAAACTGTCGATGGATGTCGCAAATTGCAGCAACGGAAACAATGTCTGGGTATGCTCCCTGGTCGATTAAGCGCTGGACTTCGATGTGAGCTTTGGCTTCTAGCTGCAAGCTGCGCTGTTCGATATTCTCAGATAAATCATCGGCTAGTGCTCGATCGATATCTCGGGGATGGGTGTTGTGACCTTCAATTAAGTTGCTGTAATAGCAATTCATTGATCGCAGCACCTCGCCCACAGTTTCGGCGGTGCGGGGTTTAAGCACCGCATTTAACTCGCTGGCCTGTTGAATCAAAGTAAATATCAGGTCTTCGATCGCGCGGGTAGCGGCGGGCAGCATTGGTTCCATCAATTCAATGGTTTCATCACGGTACATTGCCGATCTTTAAAATTCTTATAATTCTTTTGCAGTAAGCATTATGATACTTTAAAAGCAAGAATTTTGCCGATCTTTTTGCCGATCCTAAGAAAACGTTATTAAAGATGCCATTGACCGAGAGCAAGAAATTTATGGAAAAGACAATGTTTGAAGAGAATAGCGACAACTCGATCGACAGACGCTTGGGTATCGCTTTAAATATAAACAAAAAAGGCGGGGTTCACCCCGCCGTAGCAAATAATTTAACTAGTTTCTAGCCTAACAATGCCTGAGCTTTAGCTAATACATTATCTACAGTGAAACCGAACTTCTCTAAACACACACCGCCAGGAGCCGAAGCACCAAAGCGATCAATCCCAATTACATCTCCTTCAGTCCCCACAAAGCGATGCCAGCCCATGGTAGATCCAGCTTCTACCGAGAGGCGCTTGGTGACGGCCTTGGGTAGAATTGATTCTTTGTAAGCAGCATCTTGTTCATCAAACAGTTCCCAACAAGGCATCGAGACTACCCGCACTTTTTTGCCAGCGGTGCGCAATTGCTCAGCCGCCTTAATGCAAAGGTCTACTTCAGAACCAGTACCAATCAAAATCAACTCTGGAGTACCTTCGCTGTCGGAGGCCACATAGGCACCCTTGGCGACGATATCAGCGGAAGATTTTTCTAGGTTGACCAATGCTTGGCGAGAAAGTGCCAACAGAGTGGGGCGCTTGCGGTTAGACATGGCTACTTGATAAGCCCCAGAAGTCTCGTTGCCATCGGCTGGTCTGATCACCAGTAAGTTAGGAATCGCCCGTAGAGAAGCCACAGTTTCTACTGGTTGGTGAGTAGGACCATCCTCGCCCAAGCCGATCGAGTCGTGGGTCATCACATAAATTACCCCAGCTTCGGATAAAGCCGAAAGGCGGATGGCAGCACGCATGTAGTCGGCAAATACCAAGAAAGTTGCACAGTAAGGAATTAGGCCAGAGTTGTGCAGCAAAATACCGTTACAAATTGCTCCCATGGCGTGCTCCCGCACCCCAAAGTGGATGTTGCGGTTTTCGTAGGCACCCTTCTTAAAGTCACCGCTGCATTTTAATTCAGTCAAATTGGAGTGGGTTAAGTCAGCAGAACCACCAATTAGTTGGGGCACGACTGGAGCCAAAGCATTCAGACATTTCTCGGAATGCTGACGACTGGCCAGACCTTTATCGGCCACCGTATATTTGGGCAAGCTATCAGCCCAGCCAGCAGGTAATTCACCACTGATATAGCTTTGAAATTCTTTACCTGCTGCCGGATACTTGGCCACATAGTCAGCCAAGACTTTATTCCAAGCTGCTTCATCGGCAGCACCGCGTTCGATCGCGCTCAGTTTGCCATAAACATCGGCAGGAATCTCAAAGGGAGCATGTGACCAACCCAGATTTTCTCTGGTTAACTTGATTTCGGCCTCACCTAGTGCGGCACCATGAATTCCGGCAGAGTTGGATTTGTTAGGAGAGCCATAACCAATGATGGTAGTGACTTTGATCATCGTAGGCTTGTCGGTAACCGCCTTGGCTTGCTCGATCGCTTTGGCAATGCCTGCTAGATCTTCATTTCCATCGGGCACATGCAATACATGCCAGCCATAGGCTTCAAAGCGCTTGCTCACATCTTCGGTAAAGGCTACTTCGGTACTGCCATCGATCGAAATATGGTTGTCATCATATAGAGCAATCAGCTTACCTAAGCCCATGTGACCAGCCAAAGAGCAGGCTTCACCAGAAATACCTTCCATGTTGCAGCCATCACCCATAATTACATAGGTGTAATGGTCTACTAGCTTGGCATCGGGCTGGTTATATTTAGCGGCCAAATGAGCCTCGGCGATCGCCAGACCCACACCGTTACAAATCCCCTGACCCAAAGGGCCAGTAGTGACTTCTACCCCAGCGGTAACAAAGTTCTCGGGGTGGCCAGGAGTCTGGGACTCCCACTGGCGGAAGTTTTTAATGTCATCAATGGTGACACTATCGAAGCCGGTCAAATGTAACAGGGCATAGTGCAACATACAACCATGACCAGCCGAAAGGACAAACCGATCGCGGTTGAACCACTGGGGGTTTTTGGGGTTGAAGTGCATTTGCTGCCAAGTGACATAGGCCATGGGAGCAGCGCCCATCGGCAGACCGGGGTGCCCGGACTTGGCTTTCTCGACTGCATCGATCGCCAGGAAGCGGATGGCGTTAATCGAAAGTTGGTCTAGGGATTGGGCGGTGACAGGCATGACTTTAAGTATGTGTGTAGATTCTGCGATGGGCGAGTTGCTCAATTTATTGCTGGACAGATGGCAACAAATTTCTCCCTATCATCCCACTACCTGGAATGTTGAGCAAGGCAATACTGCGATTTTTTGCAGGTAAAATCTGGGCTGGGTACACGGTCAGCCCTGGTTTTAAGGCTGAGATCTGGGTCAAGGTTTGATGTTTTATTAAGAAGTTGTGAGTACTTACTTGACTTTTTGTAAAGATTCCGTTACATTGATATACATCAGCCAAATTCATAAATACCAAACATTCCCCATGAGATCCAAAACTTTTACTGACAGCGACGGAAGAGAAAACGTTTTTGCTTTGGAGCCTAAGATGTATACCACTGAAGGCCCACAAGCTGGTTGGACTACTTACGCCGAAAAAATGAACGGTCGTTTGGCCATGATTGGTTTTGTTTCATTGTTGGCAATGGAAGTTATTACTGGCCACGGTATCGTTGGCTTCATTACTAGCCTGTAGGCTTAGTCTGAGATATCTAGTCTCTCCAATATTTTTACTAAAAAAGTACATTAAAAAGCCCTGACTCTAGCGCTCTCAAAGTCAGGGTTTTTGCTTGG